>NZ_NQMR01000450.1 GCF_002276045.1 Pseudoalteromonas sp. NBT06-2
AAAGCCTCTTTGTCAGGTACATTGGCAATTTCAATCTCAAATTCCCAATAGGCACCTTCAAGGTCATAAATCTCAGAGGCATTATTAGCCTTACTCACATAACTTTGGCTATTTGGTACAAGGCGAAATACACAGGATTTAGGGTGTTTAGGTAAAGGAAAAAGCAGCATGTTAAACCAAAGTAATGAAAATTAATGTGGTTTAACTATATAAATGAAATGAAAGACAAACGGTTGTAAAACACTTTACAGTGAAGAGGTTAGCAAAGGATTGATGATTAATTAGCTTAAAGTATGCTTTACCTCAAGGCAATCAAAATTGATTGTAATTGAGTCAAAAAGTCG
>NZ_NQMR01000451.1 GCF_002276045.1 Pseudoalteromonas sp. NBT06-2
TTTTTTTAGTTTGAGGAATACGTGTGAGCCATTTAATGTGAGAATCTTGTAGCTTACCTTTGCTATAAAGTGCTGAGTCCGCAACCCATAAAAATTCGTCGGCCAATGCAATATTACTTCTAAACGATTCGAATTTAGCGATGCTGTCATGAAAGTTGGTTTTATCACTGCTATTACCGGATAAGCCTTCAAACCACAATGGCATAGCAGCAGCGCCTGTCACGGTTAATGACATAACTAGCTGTTTTAAATCATGTCGGTGCGCTTTGGAATGACCGAGGGCGGGTGTCGGTATGTTGTTCATTTTTGCTGTCAGCTCTGCTGGTATCTCCTTCACCTGGTT
>NZ_NQMR01000452.1 GCF_002276045.1 Pseudoalteromonas sp. NBT06-2
CACTTACCCTGTTTAAATTCAAACAAACCTTCACCGTAACTAGATGCAAATAGGCGGTCTTTAACCATAGCAATATCGCTAATAACAATATCTAGCAAGGCAAATTTCCCTCCTTTATTTTTTTCTATCCAAAGTCCTTTCGCAGTAGCGACATGTAAACTTTTATTGATTTTTCTAATTTGCAAAACTTCACGAGAGGGCAAAGTAGAATTAATTTGAGTGGCACTAATCTGTTTAAAATTGTCATCGAATATCTGAACACCAAATCGGTTATTTGCTAAATATAAGATATTCTCAATTATGCTTGCTGAATTAATATAATCTACTGACAAGCGG
>NZ_NQMR01000453.1 GCF_002276045.1 Pseudoalteromonas sp. NBT06-2
TTTTTTATTAATTAATGGCTACTTTGAACCTTAATCAGTCATAAACATGCTCTGGTTGGAAATTAGATATACTCTTACAATTTTACTACCAGTTTATGAACTGATATTTCTTATGTAATGTAACTTACGCCTCTATACTTCGTCATTGGCCGAAAAAATTGGATGTTCAGCAACGCCACAAGTGGTGCCAATGCCAGTGCGATACTTTACAGCATCATCGAAACGGCCAAGGCAAATGGCTTAACCCTATTTGATTACATCAGACATTGCCTTGAACATCTGGCAGTATCACCATACAATGTAGAATCCTTGTTGCCCTGGAATGTTAAATCGAG
>NZ_NQMR01000454.1 GCF_002276045.1 Pseudoalteromonas sp. NBT06-2
TGATCTATTACTTCGCTTTAAGCGACGTAAAATGAACAAACAGAAGCCAACACTTATCGAACATTTTAAAGATATTACAGATCCACGCCTTCAAAGAAAGCAATTACATAAATTAGATGATATCTTTTTTATTACCTTATGCGCCGTTATCTGTGGCTGCGATAGCTGGGTTGCTATTGAAAAGTTTGCAAACATGAAACAAAATTGGTTTGAGCAATACTTATCTCTTGAGCACGGAATTCCATCGCATGATACCTTAGGTCGCGTCTTTTCATTAATTGACCCAGAACAATTTCAAGTTTGTTTTTCTAATTGGATCAA
>NZ_NQMR01000455.1 GCF_002276045.1 Pseudoalteromonas sp. NBT06-2
AAAGCTGAGGTTATTATGCAGTATATAACAGCAATTAATCATTTTAAGGCACAAATAGAAGAGTAGCAGATGTTAAGTTTTAGAAATTTAACAAAATCCTATAAAACAGGATCTACAGAGATTCATGCTCTGCGTGGTGTGAGTGCAACCATAAATACTGGTGAAACAGTTGCCTTATGTGGACCTTCAGGAAGTGGGAAGTCAACGTTACTAAATATTTGTGGATTATTGGATCCTGAATACAGCGGTGAAATTTATTTGTATGGGAAACAAGTGCCTACAAGTACTAAAGGTAACTTCTCAAAAAGCAGTGG
>NZ_NQMR01000456.1 GCF_002276045.1 Pseudoalteromonas sp. NBT06-2
ATTTAATCTGATTGGTATTACATACACTAGGAGTCACAGGCTCATTGTTTGTCGGGACACCTACAATTTTTTACGTTTTTTTTGCTGTTGTTGAAATTTCAACTTCATTATTTATAGTTTGGTATGCGTGGACATGGACTAAACCATTGAGCAGGTTGGCGTAAAAGCACATAATCGGGTAGCCGGAGGTTTCTAACCTCCAGCCCCCAAACCACCCATCATGCAATATTTTTTATAAACAGGGCAATTGGCGGTTCATCTCCTGTAATGGATCTTTATCTAGACTTCTCTTAATGATACGAGTCCTTGTTT
>NZ_NQMR01000457.1 GCF_002276045.1 Pseudoalteromonas sp. NBT06-2
AATTAAAAGCAGCCTTAGAGTTACGACACAGTTAAGTGCGTGATGGCTATGAGCGAGACCGTATAAAAGCCGTTTTGCTACATGCAAAAGGCTGGACTATTGTCATGATAGCCTAGGCTTTACTTGTTCATGAAAGTACAATATCTCGCCATATTAAAGATTTCATTGCTGAGCATAAGCTTACCCCTGACAATGGTGGTTCGTTTAGTCACCTCGATGATAAACAAACTAAACAGCTCATTGAGCATTTAAGTGATATCACTTATTTTCATACACACCAAATTTGTAGTTATATCCAAGCCACTTTTGAC
>NZ_NQMR01000458.1 GCF_002276045.1 Pseudoalteromonas sp. NBT06-2
TATGCCGATGATATTATCATTTTAGTGAAAACTAAAAGCCAAGGTAAGCAAGTCAAAAGTGATATCAGTAATTACATCACTAAGCGTTTAAAATTGATTATCAATGAATCTAAAAGTCGAGTCGGCCCAGTGTCTGGCTCTAAGTTTCTCGGTTTTACCTTCCATTATGGCCAAGTGCAGATCCATGATAATGCTTTAAAATTATTTAAAGAGAAAGTCAGGAAACTCATCAACCGGAACTGGGGAATATCGATGACACGACAAATTCATAAATTAACACAATTTTTACGTGGTTGGGGTTATTACTT
>NZ_NQMR01000459.1 GCF_002276045.1 Pseudoalteromonas sp. NBT06-2
TGGGCATCAGCAACAACACTTGTAGCACCACCTTGTAAGTTTGCCAGAATAAGACCATCAGCACCACCAGCTAGTACATGGCGGCCTTTATTTACACGCGCAATAGCACCACGATCACATAATGCAATAGTTCCTTCCTCAAAAGTGCCTACTGGGAAGGGTTGTAAACACTGGGCTGGATCACCTTCAGGATCATTTTCATTCACAAAATCACCAGCATAGACAACTTTACCAACTACACCACCAGTAATTGCCTTACCTGTAATATCCGTTGGTGTATTTTCACCACCAGAAAAACCATTTAATGC
>NZ_NQMR01000046.1 GCF_002276045.1 Pseudoalteromonas sp. NBT06-2
TATGTATTTCCATGTAGCACGGGTATATAGGTAATACCATTGACATCATCGAAAATTAATAGGATATCTATCCTATCAGGTAGTCTAGTAATGACTGGTGTATCTTGGTTAACCTTGGCTAGTGTATCAATCATCAATGCATTGCCGATATATAATACCTCACTTTTATATTTTAGAACACTTGATCAAATCAATTCTTTTAGGGTTGGGATTGAGTATTTATTTGGATTTTTTAAATTAAGCTTATTGCTGATTTTGGCTGGGTTAGAAACAGCTACCTCTGGTTCTGTTGCTTTTGAGAATAATGATAAAGCCTTATCTAACTTAGTTTTAAGACAAAAATCTGGTTTTGTATTTCAACAATTTCATTTATTAGCAGAACTAGATACGCTAAACAATGTAGCGCTGCCACTCAAGTTAAAAGGAGACAAACTTGCACTAGATAAAGCGTTTTTTTGGTTAAAGCAAGTTGGACTAGAATATAGGTCCAAACATAAACCAAATGAACTCAGTGTGGAGAACAGCAAAGAGTCGCAATAGCAAGAGCATTTGTGACTGAGCCTAGTTTTGTTTTTGCTGATGAGCCAACAGGTAATTTAGATGAACAAACAGCAGATGAAATAGCAGATTTAATGTTTTCATGCTGCAAAGTTAATCAAACAGGATTAATCGTAGTAACACATAACCAAGCGTTATCGAACAGAGCTGATTATTGCTACACAATGTCTAAAGGAAAAATATACCTTAAAGATAATACACTTATCTCAATGGCGGGAGTAGCTGTATGAATATGGCAATATTAAAACTTGGTTGGGAGCAGTTTCGTCAAAATTATCATACTAGTGATAGTAGATTATTGCGATGGACCCAGTTTTGTTTATTGTTTTTTCTTTTAACTTTGAGTATGACTAGTTCATCTATCAGGCACTATTTAGATAATAATTTACAACAGCTATTAGGTGCAGGGTGGGATCGCGCATTTCT
>NZ_NQMR01000460.1 GCF_002276045.1 Pseudoalteromonas sp. NBT06-2
CTGCTACATCATCAAATATGTCTATTGTTGGATACTTTGAGTTTATTAATCTATAACCAGTTAACACTATCGTTATTACTCCACTACCATTGTGCACCTCTCATAGCGTCAATTCTCTTGAATGTTTCATATAAAGAACCAAAGCTACCAGTTGCAATTACATCTAACGGCTTTTTACCGTTAAAAAATTCATTATTATTTTCAAAACCCATGAAGCCATAAGCATTTTCAGGGTTATCAAACACAAGCCTTAACGCTTGATGAATATTTAATAGATACGACAAGCGCTCTATTTGGTCATTATT
>NZ_NQMR01000461.1 GCF_002276045.1 Pseudoalteromonas sp. NBT06-2
AAGGGACTTCAATCTTCATAAATGATGCAGGTAATGCCATAGTAGACGGAGATGGTAGTGTATATGTTTTAAGAGAATCTGCGAATACACAAGCTACGAAATTATCTTGTGGCCAAGCTGTTATATATAACAATGTGTCACGCACAAAGTTGATTTTAGGTGATGTTTATAACTTTAATGACCTAAGTCATTCAGGTACAGACACAGAGATTAGTATAGATGGCTCTAAAGCCAATTTTTATACTTTAGGAAACCCATATTAGGTAAAATCTGGAGAAATACATTTAATTGTATTTCTCCTTTA
>NZ_NQMR01000462.1 GCF_002276045.1 Pseudoalteromonas sp. NBT06-2
ATTGAATTATTAAATCGACGAGATGCATTGTCTATTGAATTTCAACCACAATATATAGCCAAAACTGAAGTTTTGTGGGGCTTTGAATGTTTAGTCAGATGCCAACATAAAGGTTTTAAAAGGGCTTACCTCTTTTAGTAGATGAAGTAAAATTTAGTGCGATAGGTCGTTCTGATAACGAAATCAATTTAAGCCCAAATAATCAAATTTTAATAAAACCACTTTCACAAAACTTAAATACTCGGATTGTATTTTCTGGTGTTGAGTCTTACCAACAAGTTATGCAGGCACAAAAAATAGCA
>NZ_NQMR01000047.1 GCF_002276045.1 Pseudoalteromonas sp. NBT06-2
TTTCCCATGTGAAAGTAGGACATTGCCAGGATTTAATTTTAAAAACCCGATACAGAAATGTATCGGGTTTTTTCGTTTAGACCATAAATATATTTATCGACTATTTTGTAAATCACCCAAAACAAAAAATGCGTTGTTTAATACCATTCCGCATTAAGTTTTTCCCACCTTAACCCAGTCTCTGCTACAGAGTTTCATAACCTTTTTAACGTCACTGTTCCATGCATCTGAGCAAGCGTTGAGAATGTCATCATCTCCTTGGAAATATCTGTTCGCTAAATGATGTTGACGCAACCAACTCCATACTTGTTCTACTGGATTTAATTCAGGTGAATATGGCGGTAACTTTATGATGGTTAAATTAGTAAATTTATCGGCGAGATAGGTTTGATGCCATGCTGCACCATCTAGAATGATCACTGCATGTCGCCCGAATTTAGTTTTTTGAGAAATTAAGGCTAAATGTTGCTCCATTACTGCCATATTCATAACTGGAGAAATAAGTGCTTCAGCTGCCCCTGTTGATGGGCAGACAGCACTAAAAATATAGCCGTATTCAAATTATTGTTGTCTTACTGCTCTTGGTCGGGTTCTTTTTTCTGCCCAGAGCTTTGTGGTTGTATTCTGCTAGCCAAAGCGTGCTTCATCTTGGAA
>NZ_NQMR01000048.1 GCF_002276045.1 Pseudoalteromonas sp. NBT06-2
TAAAAATATAGCCGTATTCAAATTATTGTTGTCTTACTGCTCTTGGTCGGGTTCTTTTTTCTGCCCAGAGCTTTGTGGTTGTATTCTGCTAGCCAAAGCGTGCTTCATCTTGGAACCATATATCAATAGAGCAAGTTTAGTTATGGTTAAGGCAAAATGAAATAGAAAATAGAACATTTAAAGATTATGACAACATTGTTGGTAAATGCACAACCGCTTGGAATAACTTTAAAACTGATGTCGATAGAGTGATATCACTATGTAAAAGAGATTGGGCAATATTGATCAGTTAATTATCGGAATTGATATTACAATAGATACGTTGCTTTCAATCCCAATAGCCTGCTATTGCTCAATCAAGCGCCTTGCTATTGAAAATTTATCCTAATTCATATTAGATCACTTAATTAAGAGAATTGGTATAAAAACATGAATCACCGGCACGGTGAAAACTTTAAAATCTATCAATTGAATAAGGTTTTAATGAGATACTTGGTTTTTTATCCAATATACAATCAGTTATAACTTCTGCATTTATTGCGGCTAGCGTTAAGCCTAAATGTTGATGACCAAATGCAAAATATATATTATTATGCTTTGGTGATTTTCCTACAACTGGTTTTGAATCAGGTAAGCTAGGACGAAAACCCATCCAGCGATAATTTCCTTCCTTGGTATCTTCTATTTGTGGCCATATAGACTTACCAGAGAGTAGTAAAGCATCGACTCGTCGTGTATTCATTTCTTTGTCTAAACCAGCAAATTCAACTGTACCCGCTAGACGAAGCCCATTTTTCATAGGGGTCATAATAAATTTTCTTTCATAAGAAACAATTGGACGGTTTGGTTGATTAGCTGATTTAACCATATAATGGTAGCCTCGCTCCGTTTCAAGTGGTACTGTGAACCCTAGTTGTTTGCAGAGTAGTTTACTATGGGCCCCTGTTGCTAATAAGACTCGGTCTGTTTGATATATTTTATTTTTTGAGGTGATGGTAACAAGCTTATTATCGGATTCGATGGTTGATATTTCACATTTTTCAAATTCAACACCTAATTTTTCTGCTTTTTTGTAAATTTCTTTTGTAAGTGTTTCTGGACAGCAAGTATGCGCCACATCTCTAAATAACAGTGCCCATGTCACTTTGTTGGAAATTCCAGGTTCAAGGTTGTTTACTTGTTTCTTGTTTAATAGCTCAACTGCAATACCTTCAGCTTGATATTCTCTTTGAACTTTAATCGCTTCATTGTCTGAAACTGATTCAAATGTTAATAAACTTCCTTGTTTATGAAACAAAGAGCCCAGATTAGTTTCAGATATTAATGCATCCCAGGAGTTCATGGCAATTTTATTAAATGATTTCAACGCTTCTTTATTCGCATTAAATAATTTAGGTCGCATGTTATTAATGAATTTAAAAAACCAAGGTATTGCTTTATGAAAATAACTAGGTGAAATACTAAAGGGGCCCAATGGATCTAAAAGCATCTTAGGGACTTGAGGTAAAAGCGATTTTTGAGCTAATGGGAAAACTTGCTCAGTAGCAAAGTGCCCAGCATTTCCTTTTGAGCAACCTTGCGCAATATCCTCTTTATCAAATAAGGTAACTTGAAACCCAGCTTGTTTTAATCTAAAAGCAGCGGTTACACCTATGATACCAGCACCTATAATGGCAATTGTTTCTGACTTTGAATTTTGTTGTTTCATAATTATATCAAATAAACATTGTAATTGTATACAATATACAGTAATTTGTGTTGTATACAATGTACTATAATTAATTATTTGTTAGGAAAATGCAATGAAACCAAACTGGACAGGCGTATACCCAGCCGTATCAAATCAATTTAAAGAAGATTTCTCTATCGATTTTACTGAAAATGCAGCCATGTGTGAAAACCTAATAAAAGAAGGTGTTCACGGTATTATTGTAAACGGTACGATTGGCGAAAACTGTTCTTTATCTCCGGAAGAAAAGCGCCAAGTAATGAAATCAGTTATTGAGGTAGTTAATGGGCGAGTACCTGTAATTTCTGGTGTTGCTGAAACAACAACTGCAGCTGCTGTTCAATATGCGAAAGATGCTGAAGAGATTGGTATTGATGGTTTAATGGTTCTACCTGGTATGGTGTATCGGTCAACTGAAGATGAAGCGATTCATCATTATCAGCAAGTTGCTCGTGGTACTGCGCTTCCTATTATGATTTACAACAACCCAGTAACTTATGGTGTAGATGTTTCTATAGAAGGTATGAAAATATTAGCTGAAGAAGCGAATATAGTTTCTGTTAAAGAAGCAACGGAAGATACGCGTCGTATTACTGAGCTACAACGCGCATTTGGTGATCGTTTTATTATCTTTGGTGGTGTAGATGATATTGCACTAGAAAGTTTGATGCTGGGTGCTACAGGTTGGATCTCTGGTCTTACGAATGTATTCCCTCGAGAATCTGTTGCAATTTATAATCTTGCTAAAGAAGGGCGCTATGAAGAAGCTCGTGAAATTTGGTCATGGTTCTTACCTCTATTACGTTTAGACACTATTCCAACACTTGTTCAGTGTATTAAATTAGCAGAGCAATTAGCAGGGCGTGGTTCAGAAAGAACACGTGCTCCACGTATGCAGCTCAAAGGCGCTGCTCGTGAGCAAGTTGAAACACTGTATACTGAAGCAATGGAAAACCGTATCGATCTATCTAAGTTCGGTCTTTAATTTGTTGTGGATTTGTCATCCCTGAATGACCCTAGCCAACTTACTGGTTAAGCTGGCATTTTAATTTTATTAGCTAAACAACTGAGATGTTTACTTAATAATATTTGTTTCGTAAAAGGTAATAGCACTAATGAATAAAGGAACATTTTTTTGTATTGATGCACATACGTGTGGTAATCCTGTTCGGTTAGTTATTTCGGGTCATCCTAATTTAAAGGGTGAAACAATGAGTGAAAAACGAATTCATTTTCTAAAAGAATATGATTGGATCCGTCAAGGTTTAATGTTTGAGCCTCGTGGACACGATATGATGTCTGGTGCTTTTATTTACCCACCTTGCTCTGATGAGGCCGATGCTTCTATTTTATTTATCGAAACATCCGGCTGTTTACCTATGTGTGGTCACGGTACTATCGGTACTATTACTGCAGGTCTAGAAGGTGGATTATTGACAAGTAAAGTGTCAGGAAAATTAATTATTGATGTACCTGCGGGGCAAATAAACGTGGACTACCAGATGACGGGTAAAAAAGTCGACTGGGTTAAAATTTATAATATCGCATCATATTTAGCTCATCAGGACATAGAAATAGAAGTACCTGAACTTGGTAAGATCAAACTTGATATTGCCTATGGTGGTAATTTTTATGCAATTGTAGAGCCTCAAGAAAATTACCCAGGTTTAGGTAATTTCACACCAAATCAAATTTTAAAATTCAGTCCACTGATCCGCGAAATAGCAGGTAAAGCTATAGAATGTGTTCATCCTCAAGATTCGAGTGTTAATGGACTTTCACATGTTTTATGGACTGGAGAACCACAAAATGCAAACTCCAGTGCTGCAAATGCCGTTTTTTATGGTGATAAAGCCATCGATCGCTCGCCCTGTGGTACAGGTACATCAGCAAGAATGGCTCAGTTATATACAAAAGGTTTATTAAAACAAGGGCAAGATTTTGTGCATGAAAGCATTATTGGCAGCCAATTTGTCGGAAAAGTGGAGAGTGTGACAGAGATAGAGGGCATTACGGCAATCATGCCTTCAATTCAAGGATGGGCACAAGTAACGGGACATAATCAAATTACAATTGATGATGACGATCCTTATGCCTTTGGTTTTCAATTAGTTTAGGAGATAAATATGTTATCTGGTTTATGTTTTATTGGCGGTAAATGGCAAGCTGATACCGAAGTAACTTTTAATGCAATTAATGCTGCAAAGCATACTAAATTAGCACCTAATTTCACAAACTGTAGTAATGAACAGTTGGATCAAGCTTGCTTATTAGCTGAGCAAGCTTTTGTAATGTATCGCAAGAAAACAGTGCAACAGCGGGCGGATTTTATAAATGAAATAGCTGAACAGCTGGTTAAAGTAGAGCCTTTACTTGTTGCACGTACGCCACTTGAAACGGGGTTACCTGAAGCGAGAATTCAAGGTGAACTTGGTCGCACTGTTAATCAGTTAAGATTGTTTGCAAATAATATTATTAAAGATACACTAGAGATAGCTCATGATACAGCTATTCCTGATCGGGCTCCTATACCACGTCCTGATATGAAGTTATCACAATTGCCATTAGGTCCAGTTGCAGTGTTCGGCGCCAGTAATTTTCCACTCGCTTTTAGTACCGCTGGCGGTGATACAGCATCAGCATTGGCTGCGGGTTGTCCGGTAATTTTTAAATCTCACTCTGCTCACCCTGGTACGTGTGAAATTGTTGCCAAAGCAATTGAGATTGCGATTAATAACTGTGATATGCCAAAAGGGGTATTTGCATTAATTCATAGTAAAGCTTATGACATTAGTCATGTTTTGGTTAAAAACCCTGCCATTAAAGCTGTTGGCTTTACGGGATCTTATCGTGTTGGCATGACTTTACAAAAAAGTATATACCAACGTAAAGAACCGATACCTTTTTATGGAGAATTAGGCGCTGTAAACCCTCAGCTTTTATTACCAGGTTTGATCACTGACAAAGCAAATGACTTGGCACAAGAGTTTGTTGCTTCTATGAATATGGGTTGTGGACAATTTTGTACTAACCCAGGTTTATGGTTAGTAAATGAGTCAGAACAAGCTCAATTTGAAACTGTTTTAGCAGATAAAATTAATTCATGCCCAGCTCAAGTGATGTTAACACCGACTATGTTAACAGCTTATCAAGCAGGTTGTGATAACATTGCCAAACAAGCAACTGTGGTAGCACAAGGTCAAGCGCAAGATAAAAAAGCGACAACATATTTGTTTGTTACTTCTGCAGATGCTTTTATGAGTAATGACAAATTACATGATGAAGTATTTGGTCCCGCATCTTTAATCGTAACTTATAAAGATTTAGCACAAGCTGCGAAATTGATCGATATTTTAGGTGGTCAATTAACTGCTTCGGTTCATGGTACTACAGATGTCATTAATGAAAATAAAGATCTTGTTGAAGCATTATCATATAAGGTTGGGCGTTTAATCTTTAATCAAATGCCAACGGGTGTTGAAGTCAGTGATGCCATGATGCATGGTGGGCCTTTCCCATCTTCAACTGATGTGCGAAGTACCTCTGTTGGTTCTCAAGCGATTAACCGTTTTTTGAGACCTATTTGTTATCAAAATTCACCAATGTAACTAAAAAGGCTGCTCATAGAGTGGCCTTTTTTTTTCAAGACGTTAAACTAGAGAAATAATTATTAAAAATAACGAAATAAATTGATATGGCTCTGGCATATAAAACACGAACCGAATTTGTTGTAGATGCAATTCGAGAAAAAATACTAAAAGGTGAAGTGAAAGCTGGTCAACCATTGCGTCAAGCTGCTTTAGCTGAAGATCTTGATGTCAGCCGAATTCCTGTAAGGGAAGCACTATTACAATTAGAAGCAGAAGGTTTAGTTAAGTTTCAAGCCCATAAAGGCGCTATTGTAACTGAATTAAATGCCGAACATGTTGATGAGTTATTTGAATTAAGAGCAATGCTTGAATCTGATTTATTAGCACGCTCTATCCCAAATTTAACTCAAGAAGATTTTGCGCAAGCTGAAAAGATTCTAGTTGAGTTGGAGGATGCATTACAACATGAAGATAGTGCTAATATCTGGGCTGATTTAAATACTCATTTTCATGCGTATTTATACAAAGGCAGCGATCGTCCAAAAACCCTTGATATTGTAAATACCTTAAACAAAAATTCAGATCGATATATTAGAATGCATTTATTATTGGCTGGCGGTATTAAAAAAGCGGGCTCTGAGCATAGACAGCTCATCGACTATTGTAAATCAGGTAATGTCAAAAGTGCTTGTCAACTTTTAAAACAGCATATTTTAGGCGCTAAAAAAGAAATAAAAGCACTTTTAATTAAATTATAAATTAAAAAAGTATTCGAATGGATGTTTTTTATTTGCCTAGCTAAGTTGGAAAACCTGATAGACTTACAGAAGCTTGGCATAGAAACTTAAAACAACTGCAACTTGAGCTGCAAACTACGCAATATCGATAACCAGTCAAATAGTTTGAAGAGCTTGATTTATATTCAATAGAAGAAGGTAATATACCCATGATACCTCAAAACTCGCCGAGACGGAGCTTCTGAGCAAGCCCACTTCATCGTTGTGTTGGTTTGAAAGGTGCCATCAACACGCCTTGAATTGAGCTCGCTCAGATAGCTCTGAAACATGCATTTTTAAGTAACATGGGTATACAGGGTAGTTTGCTATGTCAGCTTTCAGAAAGTATATTGGGGATATGTGAAGAATACATGAGCTGTAACGAGCTCTGTACCTACGGTTCTGTGAGAGGGGGGGAACCCATCTTACTTGAGTTAATTAAAAGATAAAAAAGATTTTAGTATGCAACTATCAGGTCCTTTAGTAACGGTAGATTGGTTACAGCAAAATATTAATAACGATCAACTTGTTATTTTTGATGCCAGCATGGCACAAGTTGGCTCCAAAACAGAATATAAAGCAGATAAAATAATACAAGGCGCTCAACGCTTTGATTTTAGTAAAGTGATTTGCGATTTAGATTCACCTATCTCTCATACTATGCCAAGTGAGCAAAAATTTCAGCGTTTGATGCGCGAATTTGGTGTTAATAATGATAGCTACATTGTTGTTTATGATGAAAAAGGCATATATAGCTGTGCACGAGCGTGGTGGATGTTTAAAGCTATGGGATTTAATAATGTAGCAGTGCTTAATGGTGGTTTTCCAGCTTGGCTAAATGAAGATTATCCAGTAAGTACATCTTATGTTAAAACTCAAAAATTAGGTGATTTTAAAGCCCGTTATAACCCCAATACTTTTGTTAATCAAAATGAAGTACTAGCGCAGCTTGATAATAAATCTTCACTTGTTTTAGATGCCAGAGGTAAAGCTCGCTTTTTAGGTGAAGGTGCGGAGCCTCGGGCGGGTATGAGAGCAGGTCATATTCCCAATGCACAAAGTTTACCTTTTGTAGATATTGTAAAAAATGGTTTTATGCTTGATGCGGGTGCTTTACAAACTGAATTTAATAAAAGACTAACTGATAAAGCTGATAGCCTTATTTTTAGCTGTGGCTCTGGTGTTACAGCGTGTATTTTGGCATTAGGTGCATATATTTTAGGTTATGAAAACTTAGCTGTTTATGATGGCTCTTGGAGCGAGTGGGGCGTTAATCTTTCTTTACCAATTGAAGCGTGATTGGTATATACCCAAGCCAATTGATAATGCTTGTTTCAGAATTTATCAGGTGAGTTAGCACAAGGCACATCATTTTAGGAATATTGCCTTTCAAACTGATGTAACGTAGTGATTACTTACCTGATAAATTCCCTACGGGCGGATTTTAAATGGTCAACTACCGCGTTATTTATGTTGATAAGGGAATAACCATTACCTGCAATAAATGTCTTGTATTTGACCATTTAAACTCCCGCTGAAATCATGCATTTCCAAGTAGCTTGGGTATATATGGACAATGTCTACACCCATTCCCACAGCACTTTCCTCGTTTTAAATGGTACCAAGTACTAAAAATATATAGGTCATTTTCTATTGTGTAATCAATATATTCTACAAATTCTGTTTTTCCTCTATATGGTTTAGCTATTTCAATTAATTGCTCTAAATTTTTATTATGATAAAGAGATTGTATTTGTTTACTTATTATTCAAAAGGCCTAAAAACGATATTCCCAGCTAGCTTGAAAAGATGTTTTAATATCTTGGTAATTAGCAACTTTTTCATCTAGTTTAAATACTGAGCCTGAAATTTTTAATAAGCCATTAAACAAACCCTGCTGATATCCAAGATCAAGTTGTAATTGTGTTAATTGTTCTTGAATTGCATCTGTTGGCTGAGTTGTTTGTTTGATATGACGTAACTTAGCAAAAGCAGCTGTGCCACTTGTCTGGTGGAAGTTTACGCCTAGAGTATAACCCTTAGCTTGTGTACCAATGCTTGCGCCAATGTTTTGATTGTAATGTTGGTATCCAGTATCAAAACTTAAATGCTCATAGCTGCAATGTAATGAGGTTTCATTATCTATAGCATCTTTTTGATTACAACTAGACACCGTATCTGAATATTCTAAATAAGTTTTAATGACCTTATTGGTTAAACCTAAATACGCTTCCAGGCCAGTTGTAAACATTTTATCTTCTGGAAGTAGGCTGCTTTTTTTATTGCCAGCTATTTCACCATAAAAAGCAAAGTTTTGCCCTAAAGCTGAATGGCTATATTTGAAATCAATACTGGTTAATTGGTTATATTCATTTATGCCAGTTTGTTTATTAATTTTATTGTGACCTAAAATGATATTTGATAAATCATCCATATTAGAGCCATTAAATTGTGCCTTTTGGCTCAGTGCAACTTCTAATCCTTTTAAAGGCATAGCGCTAAATCGCATACCATAAAAATGGTTGTCACTTGCTGGCTTTTCTAACTTATTAGGATGCTTTTGTTGTGAAATTAACGTGGTAATATTCCAAGGACCAATAAATGATAACCAACTTGGTCCATAATAATTTGTATTTAATCTTGAAACTCTAAGCCCTGGCATAGGCGTTGCGTTATTAGATAATAATAATGCATTATCATTTGCAGGCCCCCACCAATGTGTTACTTGTTCAGCACTGATGCTCCAGTTATTTAATAAAATAGCTAAATAACTATCATCGTAACTTAATTTTTTCTCATTGTTAGCACCGGTTGCATATTGAATACTGACTTTAGCGGTAACTTTTTTACCCATTAAAATACTGTAACCTTGAATCGCAGATTTTTCTTGATAACGTTGACCAAAGCTTTGTAATGTATTTGATTCGCTATTTTTTTTTATTTTTATACCGGAAAGTGCCTGTTTTTTTGCAAATTTTAAAGCATATTGAACGTGGGTAAATGCAAATAAAGCGTTGTTATGCACTTCAGATATGTCTAATTTATTAATGTCTTGAGCGAGACCTTGCCACATAAGAGGGTAGGCATTGACTGGACGATTAATTAATCCTTGGCTTACCAATAACTCAATTGCATTTCTAAGGTATACGTCATCAGTTCCAATCCAAGGTTCCGCTTTTACGAACTGATTGCACCCTAGTACACCTAAAATAATTAGGCTTACTTTTGTTAGGTTCATCCTTGCAATTTATCCTGTAGGGCTTGAGCAACAAGTGGGTGTACAAATTGAGAAACATCGCCTTTGTGAATAGCAACTTCCTTAACTAGTGTTGAAGAAATGAAAGAATTTTCTTCTGACGGTGTTAAAAATACACTTTCTAGATCTGGATTTAATCGGCGGTTCATATTTGCTAATTGAAATTCATACTCAAAATCTGATACTGCGCGCAAGCCTCGTACTAAAATGTTGGCATCTTGCTGTACGGCTAAATCAGCTAATAAACCTGAAAAGCCAATGACTCTTACATTATCTAAATGAGATAGAATATTTTTTGTTAATTTAACTCTAAGATCTAATTCAAAAAAAGGTTTTTTATTTGGATTAAAGGCGATGGCAACAATCACTTTATCAAACATTTTTGCGGCGCGTTCAACTAAATCTGTATGACCATTTGTTATTGGATCAAAGGTGCCTGGGTAAATAGCTTTAACTTTCATGTCGATTTAAGTAACCTTATGCAAAAATATTTTTACTCAAATCCTTTAAGTTTGAGTACATTGGTAATTGTTTGCTAGTTTATCAGTAATTATCATGAATATCAGCCTTTAAAGATTACCCTGTTTTGTTATATACTTTTATTATAAATGGATGTCTGGAAAGCTAAATGAGTACTAAAAATAAAATAATACAAACGAGCATTGCTTTGTTTAATGAACACGGTGAACGTGCAATTAGTACAAATCATATCGCTGCAGAATTGGGCATAAGTCCTGGTAATTTGTATTATCATTTTAAAAATAAAGAAGATATATTACGACATATCTTTGCCCTCTATCGACAACATTTAGAAACAAATTTTCCAACTTTAAATGCAGACGAAGATATTGTATCTCAACTGGTTAATTATTTAGATTCAATTTTTGAACTGATGTGGCAATATCATTTCTTTTATGACAATCTCGCTGATATTCTATCCCGTGACGAAGTGCTAAAAGTAGATTATTTAGCATTACAAGATAAATTACTGTTTCAGGCTCAGAGTGTTATTACTGGGTTAAAGCATTCTAATATCATAGATATAGATGACGAAGATATTATTGATTTAGCGCATATAGTTAAAATAACAGTCAGTTTTTGGACGCCTTATGTAGAAACACAAAGACCTGAAGGTAAACTGGTTTTATCTGATATTTATACCGGTGTTTTAAAAGTTTTGTTTTTATTCAAGCCATATAGTACCGTTGACGGTCGCGCCAAAATAGAAGCATTACAAGCTAAATATCGGGCTTTGATAGTTAGCTCTGAGATAAAATTGAAACTCCCGTAGGGCAAGACGATATGCGGCCAACTGCGTTATTATTGAGAATGACTTAACGACACATCTTCTGCCTAGCATTTGTTACGCTTATTGACTTGCAGAAATCGTACATTTCTATGTAGCATGGGTATAAACTAGCTTTTATGGCAGTTTTCTAATAATTTCTGCCAAAAATCAATTCCTTTACGACGTGTTAACTGAATATTATTTTCAGGTATTGAATCCGGATCATCATAGCTTTTTAATGCTTCAGCCATGCTTGCTTCTCTAATGATGTGTAGAGTGGGAAATGGCGCTCTATTGGTGTAATTGGCTGCATCACTTTCCTCTGAATCAGCAAAAACATAATCAGGGTGGAAAGTGGCAATTTGATATTGTCCTTCAAAACCTTGTGCTATTAATAGGGCATTGGCTAAATCAACCAAATCTAAAAAATCATTAAAATCGGAAAAACCTTGGTCTAAAATTAATAAGGTGGTCTCAATATCTTGATTTTCATTTAGAAAAATACATTGATCTATCATTTCTAGTACAGCATTTTCAATATTTAATGTATTGCTAACATGATAATGAATACTATTATTTTCGACTTCTTTGCGTGCAAATGGACAGAAGTTGTATTTTACAATGATATTGGCTACCCAAGATTTCATTTGTGTAATTGGACAATTAATGTGTGACATAGATATTCTCAGAAATTATTTTAAATGGCGTGCGATTACTTCAATCGTTTTTTTGATCGCGCCTTGGTTTTTTTGAACAAATAATGCACCTTTTCGACCTAAATTTTCACCATAGGATTCATCACTAAATATTTGCTGTAAAAGTGTGATGATTTGCTCACTAGAATCGACTTTTAAGCATCCTTGCGCTTTCAGCAACTCGGGGTAAACATGTAAAAAATTTAAAATATGTGGCCCGGTAATTACCGGAATGCCATAAGCTGATGCTTCTAAAGGATTATGTCCGCCTCGTTCTATTAAACTCCCTCCGATAAAAGCACATTGCGCTGCCCCATATAAAATACCCAACTCACCCATAGTATCACTAAGTAATACTTGAGAAGTACATGAGTCTGATAAAGATGATTTTCGCTGAAAAGATAAGTTAGCACTAGAGATTAAATCTGCAACTTTATCAAACTGTTCTGGATGCCTTGGCACTAATATTAATAGTGCATTTGGATAGGATTTTAATAGTGCCTGATGTGTTTTTAATAATAATTCATTTTCACCGGGGTGAGTAGAACCTGCAATCCAAATTGGATGTTTTTGAATTAGTTGCTGTTTAATTCTTGAGACTTTTTCTGAGATGTTTTGGCTTATTTTTATATCAAATTTGATAGAACCAGTAGTGACAACTTTATGTTTATCTAATCCAAGCTCAATAAAACGTGCCGCATCATTTTGATCATGAGCAGCTAATTGCGTTATACCTTGCATCATTGATTGACTCAATGGTGCTATTTTTTTATAACCAGCCAAAGATTTTTCTGATAAGCGAGCATTTAATAGGATCACTGGAATGTTTTGTTTTTTACTCTGTGCAATTAAGTTAGGCCAAAGCTCCGTTTCTAAAATACATATCATTTTAGGCTTAAGGTTTTTTATAAATCGACGAGTGGCACATGGAAAGTCTAGTGGTAAATATACATGTTCAACTGTACCTGAGAAGCTACGTTTAATTTGTTCAGTTCCCGTAGGGCTATTACAGGTAATTATAATTGGACTATTTGGATATGTTAATTGCACCTTTTTAATTAAAGGTGTAGCAGCAACAACTTCCCCAACAGAAGCACAGTGAAAAATAATCGCATTTTTTTTAATGTTGTTCGATGCAATAAAGCCAAACCTTTCATGCCAACGTTTACGATATTCTGGTGCTTTGTTACCTCGTAACCATAAGTGAAGTAAAATGAGTGGACTTAATAAATATAAGATAACAGAGTAAAAAAAACGTGCCATAGATAGAGTCTTAAATTAAAGGTTTTAGGTGAAAGGTTATTTTAGCGCGAACTTGCATATAGCAAAACCACTTTTACTTACATTTTTACACAGCTAGTTGCTATTAAGGTTTTTTAACTTCTGTTAGTATTTACTCGTCAATTTTATTCACTAAAAATTAATCGATATTATGAAACTAAAAACCTTATCTTCTTTAATTTTTGCTTTATGTGCTTTCAGTACACAAGCAAAACCCACGGCATATTTACCTATTGCTATGGATGCCCAATTAGAACAGCAAATTGATCGTATGTTTGCTTTAACCACAGGCTCGCCTATGAGTAAACCTTATGCGTTACGTGAAATAGATAATGCGTTAAGACAAGTAAAAAGAATTGATAACAGGTTATATGATTCAGTACGCATAAAATTAAAACGATACCGTGGCAGTGATGATATAAGTCGTACAGGTGTGAAATTTACTTTAAGTAATGACAAAGAAATGTCTATTGCAAATCAAAGAGGTGTAACTTCTGATGAATGGGGCCAAGGGTTTTTTGAAGGCATATGGCGACCAAATGATTCAACTTTATTGCAAGTAGGTTTAGATTATCGAATCGATAGTGGGGAAATAGTAAACTACAATACTTTTTTCAGTATAGCTGGCGATAATTTGCAGTTAGATATGGGTTATAAAGAGCATTGGTTTTCCCCTTTTAAAATGTCATCACAGTTAATTTCAACCAATGCTGAGTCTTCGCCTTCAATTTCTTTAAGTTTTGCAGAGCCGTTAAAAAATTGGTGGAACTTTGATTTTGAATTGTATTATTCGCAATTAGAAAAAGTTGAAGAAGGCATACTTTATCAAGATGAATGGCATGATGGTCGCCCTAAACTTGCTGGTACGCATATTAGTATAGAGCCTATGGATGGTTGGAAGTTAGGCTTTAACCGTTTGATGCATTTTGGTGGGGGACCGAGAGAAGTCGGCTTTAGTGATATAATGAAAGCATATTTTGATCCTGCTAGTAATGATAATACTAGTAATCAGTTAGGTAAAGATGATGAACTCGGTGATCAGCTAGCTTCTGTTACAAGCTTATTTAATTTCAACTTGGGCATGCCGACCGAGCTTTATTTTGAGTTTGGTGGAGAAGATACTCAAGGCGGTAGTAACTATAGTTTTGGTAATCAGGTTTACTCTATTGGAATTTACTTACCTAAATTGACTCATAATATTGCATTACGTTATGAATTTAATGATTGGAAAACTGCTTGGTATATCAACCATCTTTATAAATTTGGTAACAATAATAATGGCAATGTATATGGTCACTTTGCCGCAGATCAAAGAGATGACGGTGATGGTGTTCCTGCACAAGTACATGCTATTAGCATAGATTATTTTGCAGATACACAATCCTTATGGCAAACAAAGTTTGTAATAATTGATAATGAAAGTGAAGATGCAGATAAATATGTTAAAGGTATGGAAATTCAAATTTTAAATAGTCGTAATTGGCAAGGTAAAAGAGTGGAAACTCAGCTAACTTATGGTAAAGATGTTTATGATGAAAAATATAGTTACTTATCAGTTTCTTATTTTTGGTAGTGATTTATATTAAATGCTTGGCTCATTAAAAACTTCTTTCTGAGTCAGCTCTTCAAAAGCATCAGTTATTTGATTTGGACTAATCATATCAACTCGGCCTTTACCAAATAAAACGGTACTTTTACCTAAAGGGCGCCAATGACGAGCTGACTCTCGGATCAATGCAATCTGGGGAGTGCCAACACTCGATGCTAAATGCATAATGGCTGTTTCAACTGAAATAACATAATCACAGCATTTGATCATTGCTGGTAATTCAAAAAAATGAGCCATGGCACTAAATGTTTTAATTGGTAGTTTATTGAGTTGTTCATCATCATTTATTTGTTTTTCAATATTTTCAAGTAGAGAAGGAGGACTATTGATTATAAAGCTTAGCTTATTATTTATTGAAGATAGTTTTATTAGTAACTCTTTTACTTGAATCCATTGATAATCACGTTTAATTGTTGTTGATAAATGATTTATAAAAATGGTTTTAGTATCTACTAAATCATATTTATTCTTAAGTTCACTTAGAATGTATTGTGCTGAAAGCAGATATTTTTTCTCTGGCAATATCTTTAAAGCCCTTTTATTTTCAGCAACCTCTAAACCAATAAGCTTTTTAAAGCGAGCTTGGTATAAATTAGTGATGTGATTATGATTTTGTAGTTGTTTTGAGTTTTCAAAATAAAAGCTATCAAGCGCTCTAAAATGCCACCAACTTTTTAATGGGCTTTTTAATGGTGCGCTTTTAATACCTGTTATTGTCGCTGTGCATGAAATTTTCCTAGCAATTTTAGCGTAACTTTCAGAGCGTGTTGTTGCTATGAAAAAAATCAGATCATAATTCTTATTGTGTGCTTTTTTTATGAAATGATTACGCTCACTATTTGTTTTAACTATTGGGTAAACTTGATTAATGTAGCTTTCATCATTGAGCCATTGGCATAAAGTTGTATTTCTGTCTGCATGCCATGCTTTTGGTTTAGTTCTGCTATCATCAATCCAAATATCTAATTCAACATGTGGATTTTGTTCTTTAAATTCTTTTAAAAACGCTCCTTGATATACAAAGTCCCCGATAGCTAAATGTGTCATATATAAAATACGGTTAGCTTGTTTTAATTGTGCTTTGGAAATGAGTTGGGACAAGTGAATTGTACCTTTGTAATTCAGAGTTTAATTTAAAGTGTAAAGATATCATTGATGGGAAAAAAAATCCTATTTTGAGTTCGTTTTTATGTTGTTTTCAATTAATTATTATTAGTTACTCGAAATACAATTCAAAATTATGGATAATAAACATCAAATATCATGGTTTCATATGAAAAAATAAAGGATACTCCTATGAGCTCTCAAAATTGTGTTTCGAATAGCTATTTAAAAAGCCTAGAGCGACATCGTAAAGCATTCAACACTATGGAAGCTTATCAAGAGCAAGCTTTACAATTGTTGGCACAATGTAAAAAAACCTTAATTAATGGTGGTAAGGTTATTTGGTTTGGTAATGGTGGTAGTGCAGCAGATTCACAACATTTAGCGGCAGAGTTTATGGTGCGCTATAAAAAAGAACGAGCGCCACTGGCTTCTATCGCTTTAACAACAGACACGTCTATTTTAACGGCGCATTCTAACGATTATCACTTTGACTCTGTATTTGAACGACAAATTTTAGGCTTATGTCAAAGTGATGATTTGGTTATAGGGCTTACGACTTCAGGCACAAGTAATAATATAAATTTAGCACTTGCAGCTGCTAATGAAATTGGTGCATTTACAGTTGCGTTAACGGGTCGTGATGGTGGAAAAGTTAAAGATATCGCAAAACTGCCTATTATTATAAAAAATGATGAAACAGCACGCATTCAAGAAGCACATATGTTTATCGGACACTGGTTATGTGAAGCACTTGATTTGATTTATGATGAATTAACTAAGAGTAATACTTAATGGATTTATCTTTTTTAAAGAATTTATCACAGGCTAAAGTATTGGTTGTTGGCGATGTAATGGTTGATAGGTATTGGCATGGTGATACAGGACGTATCTCCCCAGAAGCGCCAGTACCAGTTGTAAAAGTCAATAAACTAGAAGATAAAGCAGGTGGGGCTGCCAACGTTGCAAAAAATATTGCGCACTTAGATGGTCAAGTGAGTTTATTGGGTATTATTGGTGATGATGAATATGGTCGTACATTAAAAAAACTACTTACTGATGAAAAAATAGAATCTCAATTAGTGATACAAAAAGAGCATCCTACTATTGCTAAAATGCGCATTATAAGTCGTCATCAACAAGTGGTTAGACTTGATTTAGAAGAAAATTTTACACAAAAGCATAGTCAGTTATTACTTGATAAATTAGATAATATTATAGAAAAATATGACTTTATTGTATTTTCAGATTATAACAAAGGCTCCCTGAGCTTAATCAAAGAGATGATAGTGGTAGCTAAATCTGCTGGTAAAACAGTGTTAGTCGATCCTAAGTCTAAAGATTTAAGCCAATATGCGGGAGCTGATTATATTACACCTAACTTAACTGAGTATGCTGCTGCTGGTGGACTAGTTGGTTCTGAAGAAATTATCGCAAACTCTGCTCGAGAAATAATGAAGTCTGCAAAAATCGGTACTATGTTGCTTACGCGATCAGAACAGGGCATGTCTTTAATTACCGAAAACAAAAAGCATGACTTTGCAGCGCAAGTCCTAGAAGTTTCTGATGTAACAGGAGCTGGTGATACAGTAATCGCAACCTTAGCTGTTATGTTAGCAGCTGGAATGTCAGCTAAAGATGCGGTTGAAGTTGCTAACTTAGCTGCGGGTATTGTTGTTGGTAAATTAGGTGCAGCCACAGTTTCGCCAGAAGAATTAAGCCGTAAATTAAGCCAATATTTAGTACAAACGGGTGAGCATTATCAAACACCTTTTGATGATGTATTACAGCATATTGAATTTGCACGTCAAAATGGTGAAACGATTGTATTCACTAATGGTTGTTTTGATATTTTACATGCAGGTCATGTACGTTATTTAGCACAAGCTAAAGCAAAGGGCGATCGTTTAGTTGTTGGTTTAAATAATGATGAATCAATTTCTAGATTAAAAGGTTCAGAGCGTCCGATAAATCCATTAGAAGAACGTGCCATGGTGATTTCAGCATTAGGTTCAGTTGATTGGGTGATCCCATTTGGTAAGCAAGAAAATAACGATACGCCAGCGAAGCTTATTGAAGAAATTAAACCTGATATTTTGATCAAAGGGGGAGATTACACCATTGATCAAATCGCAGGGGCTGATTTTGTATTAAAAAATGGTGGTAAAGTTGAAGTGCTTGAGTTTCTAAACGGTTGTTCAACATCAAATGTAATTAAGAAAATTCAACAGTTTTAAAGTATCGCTTGCAAAATTAATTTAACAAAATACATGACTTATGTTTAATCATTTTAATTAAGTCATGTACTTTTTATATGTATCATATAATGCGTTCCAATCATTTTTTTGCAAAAAAAACTGAGGATTTCTGCTATTTTCTTTTTCAAAAGAGCGTTGTAATCGTGAAATATTACTTTGTTGCCAACTTGAGTTAGGTTTTTTTAATTCTCCGCGATCAAAATCAATTAAAAAAACCTTACCTTGATCATCAAATAAAATATTATTGATATTAAGATCAGCATGATAAACACCAGCTTTATGGAATGTAGCGATACACTGTGAAACCTGTTTTATTTCATTTTCGGTGAGTTTTCGCTGTTTCAAAATATCTAGCAGGCTTTGAGCCCCTTCTATTGCTGATGTGATAATATCGCCACGATAAATGAGGCCTATTTTTGTGATATGGGCTGCAATGGGGTCAGGTACGTTGAGCCCTTTTTGTTTCAGTTGCGTTAATAACTCAAATTCTTGAAAAACTCTTGTTTTTTCTAACCCTAAATAGAGGTACTGATCTTGTAAAAATTTACCAATTAAACCTCCGCGCCAGTAATGCCTTAACACACCTTTTATATTGTGATGACTAAAAAACCAAACACTTGCGCGCCCTTTTTTTTGCGCATAGATTTTATTTTTCTCGTGCCAATACTCGGGCTTAAACCAGTCATGTGATAAATCGCTCGTGTTTAATTGCCAACTGAGTAAATACTGATTGTTATTTTGTCGTATTTGGGTATTCATTTAAAAAGGCATGAAATGTAAAGTATTATTAGTTTACCGTTGTTGCAGCTAGATGGAAACTTGGTTTGTTGCTTTAAGTCATTTAAAATCTTTCTATTCGTATTTTTTGCTGTGTTTATAATTTAAAGGTGAATTGTGGTTCAAACCAATCAGTATCAAGATATATGTATTCTTCGGTTATCTGCTATTGGCGATGTATGTCATGCAGTATCGGCTGTTCAAGCAATTCAACGACATCACCCAAAAGCAAAAATCACTTGGGTTTTAGGTAAAGTAGAAGCCATGTTATTAGCGGACTTGCCTGGCATAAAGTTTGTTATTTTTGATAAAAAGCAAGGTAAAGTGGCATATAAAAAACTAAAAGCAGAATTCAAAGGTAAAAAATTTGATGTGTTATTGCATATGCAAGTCGCATTAAGAGCAAATATTGCAGCAGCTTATATTCCTGCAAAAGTTAAAGTGGGCTTTGATTGGTCTCGTTGTAAAGAGGGCCATGCTATTTTTACAAATAAACGCATAGCCTCGCAATCTGAACCACATGTTTTAGAGGGCTTTCAAGGCTTCGCAAAGGCGATAGGTGTACCTCATTATGAACCTAGTTGGCAAATGCCGTATAGTGAAGCTGATTTAGATTTTGCAAATAAAAAATTAAATCATTTTGATGATATAAATAAAAAAATATTTGTTATTTCTGCTGCAGCCAGTAAAAAAGAAAGAAATTGGTTACCTGAACGATATGCTGCTTTGGCACAACATGCATATAAAAAAGGCTTTAAAGTTATATTAACCGGGGGGCCGGTTGATATGGAAAAGCAATTAGCCAATGATATTAAAGCGCATTGTGATTTTGAAGTATTAAACTTAGTGGGTAAAACAAACTTAAAGCAATTGCTATGTATTTTAAAACAAGCTGATTTAGTGCTCGCTCCTGATACAGGACCAGCTCATATGGCAGTGACTGTTGATACGCCTGTTATTGGTTTATATGCCCACTCAAACCCTAAACGCACTGGCCCCTATCAATATCAAGAATATGCGGTTGAGGTTTATCATAAAAATTTAAAAGCACAGTTTGGTAAAACAGCTGCGCAATTACCTTGGGGTAAACGCTGTAAAGGAAAAAATTTAATGTCACAAATTCAAATAGAAGAAGTTGTGAATATGTTTGATCGTATCGTAAGTGATAAAGCAATTTTGGAGTCTGTTTAATGAATAAGGCGGTATTTCTAGATAGGGATGGCGTAATAAACCATGATCATGCCTATGTCTCTAAAATAGAAGACTTTGAATTTATTGATGGTGTATTTGATGCCTGTCAGCAATTTATAAAACAAGGCTTTATGATTATTGTGGTGACAAACCAATCAGGGATTGGTCGAGGTTATTATTCAGAGCAAGATTTTAATGTGCTAACCGATTGGATGAAATCAGAATTTAACAAACATCAAATCCCTATAACTGAAGTTTACTTTTGCCCGCATCACCCTAAGAAAGCCTTACCCGAATATTTAAAAGAATGTGATTGCAGAAAACCTATGCCAGGCATGTTAAATAAAGCAATTAGCAAGTTTGATATCGATGTCACTCAGAGCATTATGGTAGGTGATAAAATATCAGACCTTCAAGCTGCGCAAGCTGCCGGCATTAAGACTAAAATATTAGTGAAATCAGGAAAGCCTATTACAGCTGAAGCTAAAGTAATTGCAGATGAAATATGGCAAACTTTATTCACCCGTTAGGGATATTAATATTTTTTATGTATTACATTGTACTTACTCATGGGAATAGAGAGTGCATTTAAAAGACTAAACTTTTAAACTAGACCGAATTTATTATCAAATACAGTTATTTTGCATAAAGTATGCAATGTAGTTAATTGTCCGTTCAAATTTTGGAGAAATAGATGAGAGCATCTGCATTTTATGATCAGTTAAAGCAACAAATTGAACAAGTTAAACTTGATGGTTTGTATAAAAATGAGCGTATTATTACTTCTCAACAACAAGCAGAGATCACTGTAAGTTCTGGTGAACAGGTTATTAACTTTTGTGCAAATAACTATTTAGGTTTAGCAAACCACCCTGATTTAATCGCTGCAGCTCAACAAGGTTTAGAGCATCATGGTTTTGGTGTTGCATCTGTACGTTTTATTTGTGGCACGCAAGATATCCATAAGCAGCTTGAGAAAAAAATCAGTCAGTTCCTAAAAACTGAAGATACAATTTTATATTCATCTTGTTTTGATGCTAATACAGGTTTATTTGAAACTTTATTAGGACCTGGAGATGCAATTATTTCAGATGCATTAAATCATGCTTCTATTATAGATGGTGTGCGTTTATGTAAAGCGAAACGTTTCCGTTATGCTAACAACGATATGGCAGCGTTAGAAGAACAATTAATTGCCGCTGATGCCGCTGGTGCAAAAACAAAATTAATTGCAACTGATGGCGTATTCTCAATGGATGGTGTTATTTGTAATTTAGCTGGAGTATGTGATTTAGCTGATAAATATGATGCTCTTGTAATGGTTGATGATTCTCATGCAGTTGGCTTTGTTGGTGAAAATGGCTGTGGTACAGCTGAACACTGTGGTGTGATGGATCGTGTTGATATTGTTACAGGTACTTTAGGTAAAGCACTGGGTGGTGCTTCAGGTGGTTATACTGCTGCAACAGCTGAAATTGTAGAATGGTTACGTCAACGTTCTCGTCCATACTTATTTTCAAACTCATTAGCACCTTCAATTGTTAATGCATCAATTAAAGTACTAGATATGCTAGCTGATGGCGGCGAACTCCGCGCGACATTATGGGATAACGTTGCTTATTTCCGTGAACAAATGGAAGCTGCAGGGTTTACATGTGGTGGTAAAGATCACGCAATTATTCCTGTTATGTTAGGTGATGCCAAATTAGCATCAGATATGGCAGATAAGCTATTAGCTGAAGGTATTTACGTAACAGGTTTTTCATTCCCTGTTGTTCCAAAAGGTCAGGCGCGTATTCGTACTCAAATATCTGCTGCACATACTAAAGCACAGCTTGATAAAGCCATTTCTGCTTTTACTCGTATCGGAAAAGAGATGGGAGTGATTTAATCATGAAAGCATTATCAAAATTAAAGGCAGAACCAGGGATTTGGATGACTGACGTACCAAAACCTGAAGTTGGACATAATGACTTATTAATTAAAATACGTAAAACTGCGATTTGTGGTACCGACGTACATATTTATAAGTGGGATGAATGGTCACAAAATACTATCCCAATACCTATGGTTGTAGGTCATGAGTATGTTGGTGAAGTTGTTGATATGGGCCAAGAAGTAAGAGGTTTTACAGTCGGTGATCGTGTTTCGGGTGAAGGCCATATCACTTGTGGACACTGTCGTAACTGTCGTGCTGGTCGTGTACATTTATGTCGTAATACAACGGGTGTTGGTGTCAACCGTGAAGGTGCTTTTGCTGAATATTTAGTGATCCCTGCTTTTAATGCTTTTAAAATTCCAAGCAATATTTCAGATGAATTAGCTGCTATTTTTGATCCATTTGGCAATGCAGTTCATACAGCACTTTCTTTTGATTTAGTGGGTGAAGATGTATTAATCACAGGTGCTGGTCCTATCGGCATTATGGCAGCTGCGGTTGCTAAGCATGTTGGTGCTCGACACGTTGTGATCACAGACGTTAATGAATACAGACTTGAGTTAGCACGAAAAATGGGTGCAACACGCGCTGTGAATGTTGCTACTGAAAAACTTGAAGAGATCATGACTGAGTTAGATATGACTGAAGGTTTTGATGTAGGTCTTGAAATGTCGGGTGTACCATCAGCCTTTAATTCTATGCTTAATAATATGAACCATGGCGGTAAAATTGCTATGTTAGGTATTCCTCCTTCAGATATGGCAGTTGATTGGAACCAAGTTATCTTTAAAGGTTTAGTCATCAAAGGTATATATGGTCGAGAAATGTTTGAAACTTGGTATAAAATGGCAAGTTTGATTCAATCTGGTTTAGATTTAAATCCAATTTTAACCCATGAATTTCATATCAATGACTTCCAAAAAGGCTTTGATACTATGGTTTCAGGGCAATCAGGTAAAGTAATTCTTAATTGGGATTAGTTTTAAGTTCGCTATAAGTGTAAAATGAAGGCGCGAATTTATTCGCGCTTTTTTTTGAAAAGTAAATATAACAGTTAAAGGTAGATCATGACATTTAAAGCAATTGATTCAGTACAATTAAAAGCGCGTTTATCAGAAGATAATTTAGTGATTGCAGACATTAGAGATGCAAGCTCTTTTAATGACGCTCATATCCCTAATTCAATTAATGTTTCAAATGACAATATAGCGCAATTTATGATGGAACGTGACTTCGAACAGCCGATTATAGTGGTTTGTTATCATGGTATTAGTTCACAAGGCGCTGCAAATTATTTAATTGGGCAAGATTTTGAAGATGTATATAGTTTAGTTGGTGGTTTTACTGATTGGGCCGTAAAGTTCCCAAGTGAAGTAACAAAGTGTTAATTAGCTGAGTTAGAACGGTATTAACACAACTTGATTTTTCTTAAAAATACCCAATAACAATTGAATTGATTTTAAAAAGGTGAGTTATGATTTTATTAGCCCAATTAGATAACATAAGAGCTGCTCAAGGTTTTATTGATTATTTAAAAACGCAAAATATCAATGCTCAATTAGTGAAAGGGCAAGAGAAAGTAGCAGCAATTTTAGTTGAAGAGCATAATTACTCACAGGCTCATGACTTATGGGGGGAATTTGACAGAGATCCCAATCAAGATAAATACCTAGCAGCATCCTGGGATGCCGGTGTATCAAGTGTGCCTTTTCAATACTCAGGTTCACCACTTAATATAAAGCAACGCTTTAATGCCCTTAGCTGGTTTAATCAAAGTATTACTGTCACTTCTATTATTATATATATTGCTTTCATATTAGGTGGTTTTGATACTTTATTTGCAGTACTACAATTTCAACCAAGTAATCCTATAAACTGGATCACGCCGGCGATTATTCACTTTTCAGCTATTCATATTATTTTTAACTTAATGTGGTGGATGCAATTAGGTGATCAAATAGAAAAATCATTAGGAAAGTCGAACTTATTAGTGATTTTTTTATTGAGTGCAATGGTTAGTAACTGGGCGCAATATTTATTAGTCGGGCCTAATTTTGGCGGTTTATCTGGTGTTGTTTATGCATTATTAGGATTTTGTTGGATTTACCATTGGCTTAAACCTAGTGCTGGAATTGTAATTGCAAAACCAATAGTTGGCTTTATGTTGATTTGGATGTTTTTAGGTTTTGCCGATGTACTATTTGTTGGTATGGCAAATTGGGCACATTTATTTGGTTTGATCACAGGTATGGTTTTAGCTTTTTTGAGGGTAAAAGCTAAAAGCTAAAGGCTAAACTTAAAGGCAGCAGATAAGGCTATAAATTTATGGATATTCTCACTTAAACTGTATTTAATGAAATATATCTCTATCAAAATAATAATCATAGAAGTAATTAGCCTACTTTTGTAGGCTGTTATTCTAAAGTGAAATTGTTTATTATTTTTATACTAACAATTCTACTAGTTATATATATATTTAGTAAAAAGTACATCACGAATAATTTCTTGCCTTGTTTCAACTTTTAATAGTTTTTTTATTGCTTCAGCACATTTTTTTCTAATTTCTTCACGGCCGACTAAAGATTTAATTTTGTCTTCAGGTTCCTTACTCAAAATTTCTACAAGAGCGTCTCTTAATAAAGGCGCGTGATGTTCAACAATTTCAAGATCACTCATATCAAGCAGCATAAGTTCAACTGTGACACGAACAAAACCTAATTTTTTCTTAGAGGTGCCAATATAGTTTGTTGTGATATCTGGCTCAAATCCATAATAACCTAAATTTGAGGTCGCAGAACTAGTAAAGCTGGTTAGAACAAATGTGATAGAACATAGTAGCAAAGCAAAGGGACGCATTAAGTACTCTCTATAAATTGATAATTTTAATTAATAAAACAGCTACAATACAATAACTTTTATGAATTATAACAAACTCTGAAAAATAATCTCATAGCTTTACCTATTTTATTCATATCAAAAATGGAAAAATTATTTTATGATCTCATGTCTTATTTTTTTGGTTGTTGTGTCGTGCCCGATTATCCCCTAACACTTGATAATAATTGGTTTGATTTTGTTCCTGATGAATTGAATGAAACCGAATCTAATTGGTTATTTGAAACAAGTTCACTTACTGCAAGATTAAAGCTTAATAGCAAATATTTTGAAGTGAAAGTATTGAGTGAAATAGTTCAAGATTTAACTTTGACTCAAGCAAGTATATTAAAGGTGGATGTGCAGCCTGCATTGTTTAGAGAGGTGATTTTATATTGTGACGATAAACCTCAAGTATATGCTCAGAGTTGGATCCCATTAGAGGTACAGAAATTACAAAATCATAACCTAGCGTCATTAGGGACTAAACCTTTAGGTGAGCAAATATTTAAAGATCCTTCTATCGAACGAGATAATATTGAGATTGCAAAGTTTGATGTTTCTCATCCGGTTGCAAAAGTTGCTGAAATGTTAGGTTTATCAGAACTAAATAGCTGGGGAAGACGAAGTGTTTTATCTTTGGCACAGAAAAAATTATTAGTGTGTGAGATCTTTTTACCTGGCTCTTTTCTTGAAACTAAAGCTTTGTAGCTTACTTTAAATTATAAAATATATTTATCATGATGAAATGGCATTTACAGTTAAATAACTGGAAATATTACAAGCAGTTGATGAGAACTGATAAGCCGATAGGTTCTTTATTATTACTTTGGCCAACTTACTGGGCTTTATGGTTAGCAAGTGATGGTATACCTAATTGGCTACATTTAATTGTATTTAGTCTTGGCGTATTTATTATGCGAAGTGCTGGTTGTGTTATTAATGACTTTGCTGACCGTAAAGTTGATGGCCATGTTGAACGTACTAAAATGCGACCTTTAGCGACAGGGGTCGTGACTTCAATTGAGGCTATTGAGTTATTTATCGTTTTAATACTCTGTGCTTTTTTAATTGTTTTGTTATTGAGTTGGCAAACTGTGTTGTTATCTTTTGGTGGTTTATTATTGGCTTTTTGCTACCCATTTATGAAACGTTATACTCATCTGCCACAAGTAATATTAGGGGCAGCTTTTAGTTGGTCTATTCCTATGGCTTACATGGCTGTATTAGGACATATACCAGTACAAGCTTGGATTTTATATTTAGCTAACTTATGCTGGACGGTTGCCTATGACACTATGTACGGTATGGTTGATAAAAATGATGATATTAAAATAGGCATAAAATCTACGGCTATTTTATTTGGTAAATTTGATAGAGTTATTATTGGTCTATTACAGTTAGTCAGTGTGTTTTTATTGGGCTATATCGCTCTAGAATATAAATTATCTGAACGATTTTATCTTAGCCTGATATTAGCGATTGGTTTCTTTATTTATCAACAATGGCTCATCAAAAACACAGAGCCGAGTTTGTGTTTTAAAGCATTTTTAAATAATCATTATGTTGGCCTTATTATTTTCATTGGTATAGCGATATCTTTTTAAGGGTTTTTTTTTGAATAATTTACCAAGTATCAAACAATTACAGTACCTTTTATCTGTACATCAACAGCAACATTTTGGACGTGCAGCACAAGCGTGTTTTATCGGTCAATCAACTTTAAGCAGTGCGATTCAAAATCTGGAAGAAAACTTAGGTTGTCAACTTATAGAGAGAGAAAATCGTAGTTTGATGTTTACCCCTATAGGCGAAGAAGTTGTCGAGCGAGCTAAAAAAATCATTGATGATACGATTAATGTTAAAGAGTTAACAAGAAGCTTCTTGACACCTTTATCTGGAAAACTGACTCTAGGTTTAATCCCAACCATAGCAAGTTTTATTGCAGCTGATTTATATCATTTTTGTCAGACTGAATTTCCAAATTTAGAATTGATTTTAATTGAAGATACTAGCGATAACTTACTTGATAAGTTAGAAAAAGGGCAGGTAGATTTAACTATTTTAGCGTTACCTTATGATACCAATAAGTTTCATATGAAAATTTTAGCGCAAGATAAATTTAACTTAGTGATGCATCAAGATTTTGATGCATCAAGCGAAATTATCGATTTTAATTTATTACCTAAATCGAGCGTGTTTTTATTAGCAAGAGAGCATTGTATGACAGAACATGCTTTAAGTGCTTGTCATTTAAGTGAAAATCAATGTATTAATCCTTTTGAAGCGAGTAATGTGCATACTTTATTGAGCATGGTTGAGAATAAGTTAGGAGTAACCTTTTTACCTCAAATGGCACTTAATGCAGGAATTTTAAATCATAAAAACATGCGTTTTATGTCAGCCCAAGATGATGCTTATCGTGAAATAGGTTTATTATGGCGAAAAACCACTGGTCGTATTCGTGACTTTAGGCTTTTCAGTGATAAAATTGCACCATTTATTGAAAGTAAGTGCGAGTAATCTTTGCTATATTGACCGTTTACATATGATAAATATTGTCTATACCGGCCCTAAATAAGGTTTCACCTAAATCTAATAATTGGAAATCTTCTAAGTGTAAAACATCCAGAATTTGAGTTGAGAACTTCTCCCATTCATTATCTGGATTAACGCCAGTAAGGATTTCTGTTGAATTAGTCATATGTTCGGCAAGCTTTAAAATTGCAAACATTTGTTTTTCTGATGCTTCTCCAGTTGCTAGCATTATATTGGGACTATGATGATATGCTATGACATTGCTAATTTCGCTATTTAGACCCCAAGACTGTGCAATCAAAAAACCAAGAACCTCATGAGAGGTTTCAAAATGTTCTTCTTCAAATTCGCCAATAATGGCATTATTTAAGTAAGCTTGGCGTAATAAATTAGGATAATCTGAACTTTGTGAAAAAACAAGTGCCATACCAGCATTATGAAATAATCCTGTAGTATAGCAATCATCCGAAAAGTCTTTTCCTAAATCAAAATGTTGCGCTAAAATCAAACTTGCGTTGCCAATTTTCATTGAGCTATTCCACAGTTTTTCTGTGAATATTTCTTCGCTACCAGCATTGAGAGTGAATCTTAAAATAATACTATTAACTAATTTAATGAGTCGGTTTAAACCTAAGAATATACATGCATGTTCGATAGTCGATATTTTTTTAGGTAAACTAAATAAAGGTGAATTAACTACTTTTAGGGTAAATCCTGCAATACCGATATCTTGGTTTATTGCTTGGGAAATTACTTTTAAATCAGGTTCTTTTTTTTCAACTTCTTGTTGAACTTGTTTTAGCATATCAGGTCGAGGTGGTATGGTAAATCCCTCTAATGCGCTATCAATTCTGCTCATGTCGAGTGTTAGTGACATACTGACTCCTTGTTTACTGGTAATTTTGTTTATGCTGATAAATAGAAGTTTAGTGCAATCTAAAATTTTTTTATTTTTTTCCAAACTTTTTTTATTGTCCAATCGACTAATAAGAAAAAGAACTTAGGATCTATGTGTTTTTTCAATCAGAAAAGAAGCTTATTAATAAAGCGAAACAAGGCGATAAAAAAGCTTGGTTTAAGTTAGTTGAAGAGTTTGAAAAGCCAATTTATCATTACTGCTTACGTATGCTAGGTAATCCTGACGATGCATTAGATATGTTACAAGAGGCTTTTATTAGCATTTATAAAAGTTTAGATAGTTTTCGTTTTGATAGTAGTTTTAAAACATGGGCAATTAGCATCGCACATTTTCGCTGCATTGAATTTTATAGAAAACGAAAAGTTTGTCAGCAATTGAATGGTTTACCTGAGCCTATTAGTAACTCTGATTATGATTCCCCTGAATTATCGCTATTTAAGAAGCAAGGTAATGAGCAAGTGATAAGTGCGATGTCTCAACTACCTTGGGAGCAAAGAAATGTGATTGAATTAAAATTTTTTCAATATTATACCTTTGAGCAAATAGCGTATCAGTTAGATGTGTCAAGTAATACGGTTAAGTCTCGATTATACAGTGCACTTTATAAATTAAAGCAGCGCTTGGAGGTAAGCTAATGTCTGACTTAAATAAAATATTTGATATTTGGTTAGATACAGGAAAGTTATCAGAATTAGATAAAAAACTATTGATACAAGATCCTGTTTTTAGTCAATTGTATAAAAATGCAATTCAATGGCAAACGCAAGGCGGTGAGTATCAACAAACGCAAGTGCCTAAATGGAATAAAGAACAGACTTGGTTTACCAAACCTTCAAATGAAAAAGTCGGATTTAAGTGGAATTGGCTTAATGGCGTTATGCTAGCAATGTCATTTGTATTGTGTATTTTAGTTGTCACTCAAGCTCAATTAGATGTTTCAAGTCAAGGAATTTCGGTCACTTTTAACCAAGCAGAGACACAAAAAATACGATTTAATGAATTGAAAAAAATACTAAATCAAATTCAACAAGACAATTTGCAGCAAGCTTGGAAAATGGCGCAGCAAGCAATTGATACCGGACGTATTGAACGCAGAGAAGATATTAATACGTTAATCACTTATCTAAAAGAGCAAAGAAATCAAGACCAAACCCAGATCAAGTTACAACTTAATGATTTGGCTGAGCAAGTTGAAAACCAAAATTTGACAAAAGTCGCACAAAATACATTATCGGAGCAATAATATGAAAACGTTTATTTTATCTAGTTTGGCATTAGCGCTGTTTAGTGCACCCGTAAATTCAAAGGAGGTTTCTGTTGATTTAGATAAAATCAAACGAGAAGTCAATATAATGAGCAACATATTAAAAGCGTCGTTTGCGCAAGATAAAAACTTAGGAGTACGCCATATAGAATCGCAATACCTTATATCTCAAGGTATTACTTTTAAACTTGATGCGCGGTCATTTGATATAAATAGCTTTAGTTGGACGAATATCTTACCGCCAGTACCAGTACCAGTACATGCAGCACCTATTGACTTTTACTTTGGTGAAACTCAGATGGGAGAAATAACAGAACAAGTGCTTTCGATCTCAGGAGAGGCTTATAACTCGGCTTTAGAGGCAATAGCGCAAACAGGTGAACATATTCGTGAGCTGGCGGAACGAGAGCGTGATGTTGATCATGAAATACGTTCAATAGAAAGAGAAGCTCGCGATATTAACTTTGAGCGACGTAATGCAGATAAAGATGATGTAAAAGATCTTGAAATACGTAAACAGAAGCTTGAAGTTCAAGTGAAAAAATTAAAGACACAAAAAAAACAATTAGAATCTAAGCAGCAAAAGCTAAGAGTAGAAATTCGTGAAAATAAAACAAAAAACAAAACGAAAGCACTAGAGAGAAAAAAATTAACATTAAAAAATATAAAAAATATTCTATCAATAAGTTTATGTGATTATGGTGCTGGATTAAGAAACTTGCCAAATAGTGAAAGCGTAAACTTTGTGTTGAAAAACGCAGGTGATAAAAGTGATATTATTTATATTTTTACTAAAAAAGATATTAAATCATGTGTGATAGGCAATATTAATGCGAAGCAGTTATTAGCCAAGTCTATTAATTATCATTTCTAAATAAATCTGCTACGTAGCTTTGCTAGAGCCACTGCGTGGCAGTTTCCTTTAATACGACTTCAAGATACTACAGCACTTCACCTTGAAGTAATAAAGATTTAAACACAAGAGTTTTAAGTTTTATTTTAAAGCATACCTCGAAGAGGCCTAAATAGAAATGCGTAGCAAACCTATAAACTTACAATGGTATTTTTTCAATATCTGAATGATTTTTTTGTTTAGGTAAAAAAAGCAAATAAACTAATACAACTAAATTTAAATAGGGTAATAACCCTAAAACTGCAAAAGTTATGACAGGGTATCCTTTTTGCTTAGCATTTAAATAACAGTAATAAGCAATTAACACATTAGCTAACAATAGCAATACTATAAACATTGTTATTTCTGACCCCTCACTATTAAACCACATCCTTTTGAAACTTATTATAGACTAGGTATCAATTTGAGAAAGTTTAAAAATGAAAAAAAGGTTTTTATTTTGTTAATTAGATGCTTTAAAGTGTTATTTTTTTTAATTTTTCTGAAATATCTTGTGCTTTGAGCGGCTTTGAAATTAAGTATCCCTGAGCGTAATCGACACCAATTTCCTTTAAAGCATTGAAAGTTGATAAGTCTTCTACACATTCAGCAACACATGTTTTATTAAGTGAGTGGCTAATATCTTTAATTGCTTTTACCAAAGCAAGGTCAATAGGATCATTAAGCATGTCTTTAACAAATGAACCGTCAATTTTCACTTGATCGGCTGGCAGCTGTTTTAAGTAACTAAAAGTACTAAATCCAGTACCAAAATCATCAATAGAAAACCCACAGCCAAGTATTTTTAAATGTTCAATCATCGTTATTGTAGCAGTTAAATTACTAATGCTTGCAGATTCTGTTATTTCAAAAACAATCCTTTGCGGATCAACTTTATATTGTTTTAGCGTATTTTTAATTAAAGGTAATAAACCTTCATCGGAAAATGCTTGAGCTGATAAATTAATTGCAATTTTATTGAGTACAGGATGTTGAGCTGCATTGCATATCGCTGTTTTAACAACACAGTGATCTAACAAGTTCATGTCAGAAATAAGCTCTAAAGGGGGAATGAACTGGTTTGGATATATGAGCTCATTATTAATTATTAACCGAAGTAGCGTTTCAAAGTATGCTACTTTTTCTTGTTTAAAATCCCAAATAGGTTGAAAGTGTAGCTCTATTTGATCTTGCTCTAGTGCTAATCTCACTTGGCGTGTCCAAGCGAGTTTAGCCATCATTTGTTCACTTTTATCATCGTCATTGCTAAAGCAATGAACTAAATTTCTACCTCTGTTTTTAGCGACATATAATGCAATATCTGATTGTTTTAGACATTCGTTGGCATCTTTATTGTCCACAGAAATCATTGTTAAGCCAATTGAACAGCTAATAGAGTAATCACGTTCTATGGTTTTAAATTGATATTTTTCAATTGACTGACATAGGGCTTCAGCAATAGCATAAGCATCTAATAGTTCTATATCCTGTAAAAGAACCGCAAATTCATCGCCACCAATTCGACATAAAACTTGGCCTTCGATAATTGCATGTTGGAATAACTTAGCTGCTTTCTTTAGTACAATATCACCTTGTTGATGACCCAAAGTATCATTAATTATTTTAAAGTGATCTAAGTCAATATACAGTAATGCATGTTGTTTTAGATCTTTTGTATCTTTACATAACTGATTGAGTGACAAATCAAAATAATGCCGATTATGTAGCCCCGTGAGTGTATCGTGCAAAGCTAAATGCTGTAATTGAAATTCAGTTTGTTTACGCTCATGAATGTTATCTATACTTGCTGTGATACTCGCGTGTGTTTTATCACTTTTTATTGATTGTAATCGACACTCAACCCAAATTGGGTTTCCTAGTTTATGTTGTAATTGTAGTTGTAAAGTTTGTTGTTGAAAATGACTATTTAAAATGGCAGTAATACTATTTTGTAATTTATTTTTAAACTCAGGAATACAAAATAGGCTAAACTCTTTTGCTAAACTGCTCTTAAAGTCATAGCCTAACAAAGTCTCCCAAGCTGGGTTAATAAATCTAATAGTGCCCTTTTCATCAAGTTCTAAAACAACAGTATTTAAATGATGTAATATTCTTTGATGTGCTGAAAATAAATCTTTATATCTTTGCTGGCTTTGGCTTAGTTGCTCTACTTTAGTGGCAAATTCTGCGTAACTCACCATGAAATCTTCACGGCGAGCAGCTTGATCACATACTTTATTTAATATAGGTTGACTATACGGGATCCGAATGAAATCACTTACTCCAGATAGTAATAGTTGTTCAGCAACATTAGCATCATCGGTATCAATAATGGTGACAATTGCTTGGTTCATTTTTAATTTTAAAAATAATGCTACTAATTCTTTAGCGCTAGGTGATAATTGGGCCATTGAGTTTATTAATACAATTGAATATAAATTTTGCTGGAATAGGGCTATTGCATCTTTACTATTTGTGGCTTGAGTAACAATAAAAGTATCTTTTAAATATACAGAAATTTCATCTGCTTGTTCCTTAATTGGATCTATTAATAAAAGGTTTAATCTGCTGCTTTTTTTTAAATGGCTGGAAAGCACGTTAGCTAAAATTTGCGTTAACTGCTGCATTTTTTGTTCGGTAACTACTGCATCAATACCATAACTTCTTGCTGTAGTATCCGCGATACGTTCAAAATGATTGGATGCAGTTAATACGATTGGTGTATTTTTAGGTGTTTTTAATAAGCCGGAACGGATCATACGTGCAAAGCGCCAGCCATCTATATTCCCAATATTCAAACCTGTAATTATAAGGTCGACAGCTTGTTTTTTTAACAGAGATAATGCTGTTTCACTATTTTTAACTTCTAATATTTTAAATACATTGAGGTGCGCAAGTGCTCGTTTTATTGTATTTCGTTGTTTCAAACTTGTATCTAAGATCAATAGTTTAAGCTGAACAGCCATTCTTGGCAGCCTCTAATTATATGAAGTAATTTCGATAATTAGCATAATGCTAATGCAACAAATTTAAAAGAGCAACATGATGAAAGGTTGCTTTAAAGCACGCTAATCACTAAAATTGGCGCGATTTTTAATCTACTTAGTCTAATTGTTTCTAGTAACGGAATTTTTTAGAAATAGCTTTTAATAGATAGGATGTAAAACCTGATGCGTGTAGCTGATTTTAGCTTTGAATTACCCGATGAGTTGATCGCTCGATTTCCCAAAGAAGATCGCAGTAGTAGTCGTTTATTAAAACTTGATGGTAATACTGGCGAACTTGCTCATCATGTATTCAGTGATATAATAGACTTTGTAAATAATGATGATTTACTCATTTTTAATAATACCAAAGTAATTCCGGCAAGAATGTTCGGACAAAAAGCATCGGGTGGGAAAATAGAAGTCTTAGTTGAACGTGTGCTCGATGAGCATAGAGTTTTAGCACATATACGCGCAAGTAAATCTCCTAAGCCTGGTAACGAATTAATTCTAGAAGGGGTAGCTAAAGCGACTATGGTTCAACGTCAAGGTTCATTATTTGAACTTGAATTTAGCGGTGAAGAAAGTGTTTTAGATATTTTAGATAAAATCGGTCATATGCCATTACCACCTTATATTGACCGCCCTGATACTGAAAAAGATAGAAAACGCTATCAAACGGTCTACGGTGAAAAGCCAGGTGCCGTTGCAGCGCCTACTGCTGGTTTGCATTTTGATGATACACTAATGGCTAAATTAAAAGACAAAGGCGTTGATATGGCTTTTGTGACCCTGCATGTTGGTGCAGGCACATTTCAACCAGTTAAAGTGGAAACGATTGACGAACATGTCATGCATTCAGAGTATATAGAAGTTCCTGATGCTGTCATTGAAGCGATTAAAGCAGCAAAAAAACGTGGTGGACGCATTATTGCTGTTGGCACAACTTCGGTACGTTCTTTAGAGTCTGCGGCAATGAAGTCTAAAAGAGCGCTTGCACCTTATTATGGTGATACTGATATTTTTATCAATCCAGGTTATGAATTTAAATTAGTCGATGCGATGATCACTAACTTTCATTTATCAGAATCAACTCTGATTATGCTCGTCAGTGCATTTTCTGGTTTTGATAATATTAAACACGCTTATCAAGTGGCAATAGCTGAAAAATATCGCTTTTTCTCATATGGTGATGCAATGTTTTTAGAGCCAAAAACAAAATAACTTCAATTTAATGGCGATTTAAGTTTATGATTTTATCGTGAACTTAAACGCGCCATTTAACAAGTCACTCTACTAACTTATTTGCCTATAGAATCTAACTTGCACCTTGCCCCCTAAACCATGTAAAATCGCGCGTTTATAGCTGTAATATCCCTAAATTAGTTGGACTGTTTTTCCGGCAAACGAGGTTGAAATGAAATTTGAATTAGACCGTACAGATGGCAAAGCCCGTCGTGGTCGCTTGATTTTTGAACGTGGTGTAGTCGAAACACCTGCTTTTATGCCTGTAGGCACCTATGGCACAGTAAAAGGCATGACACCAGATGAAGTAAAAGAAACTGGCGCACATATTTGCCTAGGTAATACTTTTCACTTAATGCTACGCCCTGGAACAGAAATCATTAAACAGCACGGTGATTTACATGACTTTATGAACTGGGATAAGCCAATCTTAACTGATTCAGGTGGCTTCCAAGTTTTTAGTTTAGGCAAAATGAGAAAAATCACTGAAGAGGGCGTAATGTTTAGCTCTCCGGTAAATGGTGATAAAATCATGCTTACTCCAGAGAAATCAATGCAAGTTCAGCGTGACTTAGGCTCAGATATTGTCATGATATTTGATGAATGTACACCTTACCCTGCAACAGAAAAAGAAGCTAAAGACTCTATGGAGTTATCTCAGCGTTGGGCAAAACGCTCGAGAAGTGAACACAATAATGTTGAAGATGGTAAAAAACCGTCAGCATTATTCGGTATTATTCAAGGTGGCATGTATCCAGAACTAAGAGCGCAATCTCAAAAAGGTTTAGAAGAAATCGGCTTTGATGGTTATGCATTAGGTGGTTTATCTGTTGGCGAACCTAAAGAAGACATGATCAATATTCTTGATGAATGTGCTTATAAAATGCCTAAAGATAAACCACGCTATTTAATGGGCGTAGGTAAACCTGAAGATCTCGTTGAATCAGTTCGACGTGGTATCGACATGTTTGATTGCGTTATGCCAACACGCAATGCGCGAAATGGTTTTTTATTCATTACAGATGGCATCGTAAAAATCCGTAATGCAGTAAATAAAACGGATACAGGTCCAGTTGACTCTGAGTGTGATTGTCATACATGTAAAAATTATTCTCGTGCATACTTACATCATTTAGACAAATGTAATGAAATTTTAGGTTCACGATTGAATACAATTCACAATTTACGTTATTATCAACGCTTAATGCAAGGTTTACGAGATGCAATCAGTGAAGGTAAATTAACTGAATTTGTTGAAAACTTTTATGCCATTCGCGGCCAAAAAGTACCAGAACTAAAAGAAAATACTTAATTTAGCTACAAGGCGGCACGTGCTGTCTTGTAATTTATGGGCACAAACCCAATCTATAACATATTCAAAATAGCAATACTAAAGAGGTTTTTATGAGTTTTTTTATGTCAAATGCATACGCAGCTGATGCACCTGCAGCAGCGACAGGCGGCGGTTACGAAATGTTAATTATGCTAGCCCTATTCGGTTTAGTCTTTTATTTTTTGATTTACCGTCCACAAGCTAAGCGTGTTAATGAACATAAATCATTAATGAGCGCACTTGGAAAAGGTGATGAAGTACTTACACAAGGTGGTTTAGTAGGTAAAATCTCTAAAGTAGCTGATGATAAAGATTTTGTTGTTATTGCTTTAAATGATCAAACGCAAGTGACAGTGCAAAAATCAGCAGTGTCTGCTGTATTACCAAAAGGCACAATGAAATCTTTATAAGATGATTTGTGTGTTAAACAATGATTTAACTAAGGCTATAAATTTTATTTATAGCCAACTTATAAAAAATAAGAAGGATACAACAGGTGAATAAGTACCCAGTATGGAAGTACTTGATGGTATTGGCGATAGTGATTATAGGTTTAATATACTCATCTCCAAATTTGTATGGTCGTGATCCGGCAATACAAATCTCAGGTGCAAAAGGCGCAACAGCTGATTTAGCTATTTTAGATAAAGTATCTAAAGCAATGGCTGACAATAATATTGAATTAAAATCGTCTGAACTGGATAAAGATCAAGTTTTAATTCGCTTTAAAGATGTAGATTCGCAACTTAAAGCACAAGATCTTTTAAGAGGTGTTTTAGGTGATGGTTATATATCTGCAATTAGCATGGTACCAGATACACCTAAGTGGCTTGAAAGTTTAGGTGGTTCACCTATGAAGCTAGGTTTAGATTTAAGCGGTGGTGTTCATTTTACGATGGAAGTGGATATGACTACAGCACTTAATAAGTCTATGGAAACTATGGTTCAAGATTTCCGTGCTGATTTACGTGGTGAAAAAATTCGTTATAAAACGATTCGCCGTGTAAGTGGTCAAGATAAAGTGCAAGTTGTGATGCGTACAGCTGAGCTCAAAGATAAAGCTGAGCGTTTCTTAAAAGATAGATACCGCGATTATATCTTTAGCGATGATAGAAGTAATGACTTAGCGTTTGTTGTTAATTTAAGCGACATAAAAATAAAAGAAATTCGCACTTATGCTATTAAGCAAAATGAAACAATTATCCGTAATCGAGTTAATCAAATTGGTGTCGCTGAACCAAATGTACAACGTCAAGGTGCTGAGCGTATTATTGTGCAACTACCAGGTATTCAAGATACAGCACGTGCAAAAGAAATTTTAGGCGCAACGGCAATTCTAGAGTTCCGCTTAGTTGATGAAAACTCAGATGTGCGAGATGCTGCTGCCGGTCGTGTACCTCCAGGCTCTGAAATTATTATGCATCGCCAAGGTTACCCAGTTTTACTGAAAAAACGTATTATTTTAGGTGGTTCTCATATTACTGGCGCGCAGTCTGGTAATGATGAAAACGGTCGTCCACAGGTAAATATTCAGTTAGATAGTAAAGGCGGAAATAAAATGTCAGCCTTTACTAAAACAGCCCAAGGTAAACGTATGGCAACTGTTTTTATCGAATATAAACCATCAGGTAAAAAAGATAAAAATGGTAAGGCACTGCCACCTATCAAGGTTGAAGAAGTGATTAACGTCGCGACGATTCAAGCCCGTTTAGGTCGCTCATTCCGTATTACTGGTTTAGACAATCCGGCTGAAGCACATACGTTAAGTTTATTACTGCGTGCTGGTGCACTTGTTGCGCCCATTCAAATTGTTGAAGAGCGAACTGTAGGTCCTAGTTTAGGTAAAGAAAATATTGAAAAAGGCATGAAAGCTGTTGTAATAGGCTTTGTACTAGTACTGGCCTTTATGTTTATGTATTACCGTAAGTTTGGTTTAGTAGCTAACTTAGCATTGGGTGCAAACCTTGTTCTTATTTTTGGTGTCATGTCACTGATACCTGGAGCAGCATTAACTTTACCTGGTATTGCTGGTATCGTACTGACCGTTGGTATGGCTGTAGATGCTAACGTGCTTATATTTGAACGTATCCGTGAAGAACTTGCTGATGGTCGCAGCCCACAACAAGCGATTCATGAAGGTTATAACAGTGCTTTTAGTACAATATTAGATGCTAATATCACAACATTAATAGCAGCAGCAATTTTGTATTCGGTTGGAACAGGTCCAATTGCAGGCTTTGCCATCACACTTGCAATAGGTATTTTAACTTCGATGTTTACTGCGATAGTAGGTACTCGTGCCGTTGTTAACTTTATCTGGGGTGGTAAACGCCTAGATTCGCTGTCGATATAAGAGAGAATACATATGCAATTATTAAATATTAAAGGCACGATTAGTTTCATGGCGAAACGTAAAATCGCCATGGGGTTCTCTATTTTAATGATGATAGCCTCTGCTGCTATGTTTTTTGGTAAAGGATTAGAGCTAGGATTAGATTTTACCGGCGGTACTTCTGTTGAGGTTGGTTTTTCACAAACAGCAGATCTAAAAAAAATCCGTACAGTATTATCTGAAAATGGCTTCCCTGATGCATCATTACAGTTATTTGGTTCAAGTACAGACGTATTAATTCGTTTGGCACCACGTGGTAAAGATGTAAAAGCGGAAGTCATTGGTAATCAGTTGATGGATGCAATGAATCTTGTTGATGAAAAGGCCCAAATGCGCCGAATTGAGTTTGTAGGGCCTAGTGTTGGTGAAGATTTAAAAGAGCAAGGTGGCTTAGCTATGCTGACTGCGCTTATTTGTATCTTAATCTATGTTGCGATGCGTTTTGAATGGCGTTTTGCTTTAGGGGCTGTTGTGGCGCTTGCTCATGATGTTATTTTGACTGTAGGTTTATTTTCATTATTAGGTTTAGAGTTTGATTTAACTGTATTGGCTGCGATTTTAGCGGTGATAGGTTATTCACTTAATGATACCATTGTTGTATCTGATCGTATTCGTGAAAACTTCCGTAAAGTGCGTATTGATGACACATTAGAAATTATTGATATCTCATTAACACAAACTTTTAACCGTACTTTGGTTACTTCAATTACCACATTATTAGTATTAATGGCCTTATTTGTTTGGGGGGGGCAAATCATTCATGGTTTTGCTACTGCATTATTATTTGGTGTTTTTGTTGGTACATACTCTTCTATTTATGTTGCAAGTGCGGTAGCAGTTGCATTAGGTGTAAGTAAAGAAGATATGATACCGGAAGTAGTTGAAAAAGAAGGTGCAGAATTTGATGAAATGCCATAAATGTTTTTAAAAAATTCAACTTGATATAAACGACTCAATAGAGTCGTTTTTTTTGCAATAAAACTGTCATGTAAATTTCATACAATAAGTGACTGAATTAAATTGGGTACATTTTATGGGTTCTGATGTTGTTTTTTTTACTGAAATACTTGAAAAAGAAATGATCACAACTGTGTTTCAGCCAGTTTTTGATTTTGGTAATAAAACTATTTTAGGCTATGAGGCATTAAGTCGAGGTCCAAAAGATACTACATTAGAATCTCCTGAAGTATTATTCAAACTAGCCTCTAGCGAGGAAAAAATATCTGAGTTGGAGTTATTATGCCGTAAAAAAGCAATTGTAAATTTTGCTCATTTAAATTTAGAGGGTAAACTTTTGTTAAATGTGAGCCCTAATGTTTTGTTAGATCCATCTCATCCAAAAGGTGAAACTTTACATCTATTAGCGCAAAATGGTTTAGCTGCAAATCGTGTAATAATAGAAGTGACTGAGCAAGAAAAAGTTGCAGATGATGATTTATTTAAGCAAACGATTCAGCACTATAGAGATTTAGGTTTTGCAATCGCAATAGATGATTTAGGTGCAGGTTACTCTGGATTAAAGCAATGGTCAGAGTTATTGCCTGATATCGTGAAGATTGACAGATATTTTATAGATCATTGTGATCAGAGTTTTGTAAAAAAAACGTTTTTAAAAATGATCATTGAATTAGCAAAAGAGACTGGTACGCAAGTGATTGCTGAAGGCATAGAAAGAGATGAAGAGCTAGTGTTATTGAAGTATTTAGGCATTAATTTAATGCAAGGTTATTTACTGCAAAGACCAGTTAAATCCCCACAAAAATTGCCATATTTTAATTATCATACTATTTAAGCGCAGCTATCAAAGCTCGCTTAACCTCACCAAAAATAATCAAAATTAATTGGATAAACCATTACTTTAAAGTAATTACTTTCATTGGTTCTTTTCTTGCATGATTGTTAACTTATCGTTTTCGATTGAAAGCTTTAGTGTGAGGTGATAGTTTGAATATTGTCTTATGTCATTAGCTTCTATAATTTAAATTGAATCTTTTAAAATCAATAACGAAAGCTCACTATCTACTTCAAAAAAGTGAAAACTATGAAAATATTGTCATTTATGATTTTGCTAATCACATTTTTATGTGGTTTTAATTCTCAATCGGCTAGTGCTGCACCTTCGATTGCAGGTGTTTCTTTACCTAACTCAGCTCATAAAGTGGGTGATAGCGTCAATATAACTATTTTTGCCGATCAAACTGGTTTAACTTTGGTTTCCGGCACCGTTAATAATGTTGCTTTAACTAGCTTTACTGATTTAGGGAATAATAACTATTCTGCTTCTTATGTCATTGCTGATGGTGGTACTGATAGAGCAAGCGGCACTGATATCCCTGTTGATATTATTTTACAAGATAGTGGCAATGTTCAAAGTAATCAATATATAACGGCTATAAGCCAAAATGCTGATGCTATTTATGCAAACTACCCGGAAGTTAACTTGACTATCTCTTCTAACTCTCTTCTAGAAAATAGTGGTGTATCAAATGTGGTTACTACCTTAAGTGGCAGTTTAAATAATCAGTGGCCTGAATCCATTAATGCAAATTTATCATATTCAGGCACAGCAACGGTTGATATTGATTATACAAAATTGGATAGTATTTTAATCCCTCAATTAAACTCATCATCATCAATCGCAATTACTGGTCGAGTGGATAACCTTTATGATGCAGCAGTTAATGAAACTGTCATTGTTACTTTAGATAGTGTATCTGTGGGTACTGTGGGCTCAACTAATCAACAGACGGTTACTATTACGGATGCACAATCAGCTCCAGTTGTAAGTTTATCTGTTGCTTCTAATTCGGTTTCAGAAGCGGATGGATCTTCAAATATCACGGTTACTTTGAGTAATGCAACTTATGCAGATGTTATTGTGAATTTAGTATACTCTGGCACAGCGACTTCAGGTGCTGTTGATTATAATACCCCAAGTAGTTCTATCACAGTACAAACTGGTGCATTATCGGCAAATGCTGATACAGGTATTACTGCAATAGATAATTCAACTATAGAAGGTAATAAGACAATTATTATTGATATAGTCAGTGTAGTGGGTGGCAGTGAAAATGGTGTTCAACAACAAACCATTACTTTAGTTGATGATGAAACGGCGAATGTCAGTCTAAATGTTAATGCAACTTCGATTGCTGAAGCGACTGGTTTTACTCAAATTACGGCAACTTTAAATCAAGCGACATTTGAAAATGTTACTATCACTTTAACTTATTCAGGTACAGCAACAAGTGGGCTAGATTATATTACGCCAAATTCTACAATTACAATTACTCAAGGCCAAACAACAGGCTCAACTAATTTAACTGCCATTCAAGATACTAATGAAGAAGCTGATGAAAGTATCATTATTGATATATCAAGTGTTACTGGCGGTGTTGAAAGCGGCGTACAACAGCAGACAGTATTTATTTTAGATGATGATAATGAAACTCAAGCTGATATTGTTTCTATTAATGAAGATAATCAAGTATTAATCGATGTACTCAGTAATGATGATGGTTTAGGTAACGATTTAAACCCTGCCAGTGTGACTGTGGTTACTTCTCCAACTAACGGTTCTACTACTGTTAATACTGTAAATGGTATTATTACATATACTCCCAATAATAATTATTTTGGCTCAGATACGCTTAGTTATATCGTAACTAATTTAAGGGGAACAGCTTCAAGTGCAACACCAGTTACCATTACGGTTAATAGTGTTAATGATGCGCCTACAGCGGTTAATGATACAACAAGCGTAACAGAAGATAATACAGTGGTTATTGCTGTATTAACTAATGATATAGATGTTGATAATAATGCTGAAATTAGTAGTACTACAGTTGTTGTTACGACTCAACCAGCCTTTGGTACAACGATAGTTAATAATAATGGTTTAATCACATATAAAGTGAATGATGACTACTTTGGTAGTGATATTTTTGAATATACGGTAAGCGATGTTCATGGTGCAGTATCTAATACTGCAAGTGTGAGTATTAATATTTCAGGAAATAATGACGCTCCTCGACCTGTAGATGATGTAGAGACAACAGAGGAAGATACAAGCATAAGAGTTAAAGTGCTTGATAATGATGAGGATATAGATGGCACTATTGATATCACAAGTGTAGCTTTAGTGGTAATGCCAAACAATGGTGACGTGGAAATTCAATCTGATGGTAGCTTGATTTATACGCCCAAGAAAGATTTTTTTGGCTTAGATACTTTTACTTATACTGTTAAAGATACTGAAAACGCTTTATCGAATGAAGCGACTGTTAATCTAACTGTCACAAGTATTAATGATGCACCAACAGCGGTAAATGATACCGTGGTTTTAAAAGAAGATGCGGCTCTTGTTATAAATGCGATCGGTAATGATGAAGATGTAGATGGTACGATAAAATCAATTAAGATATTAGAGTCACCTACACAAGGTAGTGTGATTATTGATACTTCCACCTTACAGTTTACTTACACGCCAACAGAAAACTTTTTTGGTACTGACAGTTTTACTTACCAAATAACAGATGCTTTAGGGGCAGAATCTAATATAGCAACGGTGCTTTTGACGGTTGAAACCGTAAATGATAATCCTCTTAGTAATAATGACGAAGCGCAAACAGATGAAGAAATAGCGGTGGTTGTGGATGTTTTAGATAATGATCAAGATATTGATGGTCAATTGGTGCTTCATTCTGTCATTGTTACAACAGCTCCAAAATTTGGTTCTACAGAGGTAAGTTCAAGTGGAAAGATAACTTACACTCCCGAACTTGATTATGCAGGAGAAGATTTTTTTATCTATCAGGTAAGCGATGATCAAGATGGTAAGTCGACGGCTGTAGTTTATATCCAAGTTAATAATATAAATGATGCTCCAGTTGCTATAGCTGAAACTTTTACTTCTAAAGAAGATGATACATTAGCAATTATATTAAACGGTACTGATGTTGATAAAGATAATCTAAATTATACGCTTATGTCGGAACCAAGTCATGGCACTTTAACGGGAGAAGCACCAAATCTAACTTATCAACCAGATGAGCATTTTTTTGGCACTGATAGCTTTACGTTTAAAGTAAATGATAGCGTGTTGGACTCAAGTAAATCGACTATCTCTATCAATATACAGGCAGTGAATGATGCACCGATAGGTAATGAAGAAACTATTTTTGCTATAGAAGATCAAACTACAAACTTTACTGTATCGGCAACTGATATTGAAGGTGATGAAATTAGTTATACACTGGTATCACAGCCTAAGAAAGGGGTTTTAGCTGGAGAAATACCTAATTTAAGCTACACACCTTTTGAAAACTACTTTGGTGATGATAGTTTTACCTTTAAAGCACATGATGGAAAATTAGATTCTGATATTATAACCACGAATTTTGATGTTAAATCTGTTAATGATCTTCCTGTTGGAGATAAGCAATCTCTACAAGTTTTAGAGGATGAATCAGTATCATTTAAATTAACAGGCAGTGATATTGATAGCCAAAATTTAATTTTTAAAATTATTAAAAACCCACCCAATGGTATTGTAAGTGGTCAGCCTCCTTATTTAGCTTATACACCAAATGGTGACTTTAATGGTGATGATAGCTTCACTTTTGAAGTGCAAGATGGAATCGATAAATCAGAACCTATCATAATAGATGTCACAGTTGAGCCAGTAAATGATGCGCCACTAGCAAATAATGATAACGTTTCAAGCAATAATTGGCAGCCGATAAATATCATGGTTCTGAGTAATGATACTGATATCGATGGCGATAACCTGAAAATTATAGGTGCTAATACTCAAACAGGCTCAGTCTCTTGGGTTGATAGTATTTTGACTTATACCCCAATAGAAGGTTTTAATGGCAGCGTCGTGATTGAATATCAAATATCAGATGGCGCTGGTGGTGAGGATTCAGCGCTTGCATTGATTGATATTAATATATCAGAAAATGAACTCCCAGTAATTACTAAACCTAATGATATTGAAACTGATGCAACTGGAATATTTACGAAAGTTGAGTTAGGTACGGCCACAGCGGTTGATAAAAATGGCAACTCTTTGTCAGTTTCATTAAAAGACAAAAACGTTTTCTTTAAATCTGGTGTTAATACTGTCTTTTGGCAAGCTATTGATGAAAATAATCAAATAGCAGTGACAAGTCAAAATGTGAATGTGGCACCTTTGATATCACTTTCTACAGAGCAATATGCTATTGAAGGTTTTGCTGTTACTGTTGAGGTAAAGCTTAACGGTTTATCACCTAGTTATCCATTAGCAATTCCATATAAGGTCAGTGGTACTGCGCAAATTTATGTTGATCATGATTTAGCTAATGGTACTTTATTCATTGAATCAGGTACTGTTGGTGAAATATCATTTAATGTTTTTGAAGATGAATTAGTTGAAGAAGATGAAACTGTTATTATTTCATTAGGTAATGGTGTAAACCGTAGTGAGCAATCATCACATATAGTTATTATCACTGAAGATGATATTTTACCTCAGGTTAATATTATAGTTGAGCAATCAAGTATACAAAGCACAATTATTAATAAAGAGGATGGAATCGTTGTTGTCAGTGCTAAAGTTGAGCATCCTGATGATAATAAACAATATCAATATCGTTGGACCAATACAGAGTTATTATTAACAGATACAGATAACTCTGATTTAACTTTTAGTTTTGATCCTAGCCAATTGAATACTCGAAACTATCAGTTTAATTTAGCCTTAATAGATCCAAATACAAAAAAAACTATTTTAACAAAGCAAATCACAGTTAAATTAGAGCAATATGCAGTTGATTTGAGCGGTTCAGATACAGATTCTGATGGTATTCCTGATAATATTGAAGGCTTAGTTGATAGTGATAATGACGGTATTGTTGATTATTTAGATGCTATTGATGAATGTAATATTTTACCTTCAGATTTGGGGGCAACACATAATTTCTTAATTGAAGGCGAATCAGCTGGATGTTTACGTTTAGGTGATAAAGCATTTGATGGTGATATTACTGGCGCTTTAGTTGAAAATGGTGCAGTTGATGATATTGATGCTTTAAATACTGGTGGAGTGTATGATTTTATCATTGAAGGTTTATCACCTAATGAGCAAAGCTATAAAATAGTATTTCCTCAAATAAACCCAATTCCAGCAAACGCTTTATATCGAAAACAGCTAGCAAGTGGAGATTGGAAAAACTTTGTGTTAACTAGTCAAGATAAAGTATTTTCAGCAGCAGGTGATTATGGATATTGTCCACCTCCAGGTGCTCAAGTTTGGGAGTTAGGATTAGTAGCTGGTTATTGGTGTGTGCAAGTTCAAATATCTGATGGTGGCCCTAATGATATTGATCAATTAGTTAATGGTACAATTGTCGATCCCAGTGGTGTCGCTGTCATTTATGATGGTAATCATCAACCCGTTGCTGTAAATGACGTTGCTCAAACGAGAGTGAATACAGCTGTTTCTATTGATGTATTGCACAATGATTCAGATAGAGATAATGATTCTTTAGTTATTAATCCAACCAATGCAGTGCTAGGTGATGTCTCTATCGTTGGAAATCAATTGACTTATAAACCCACCAATGGCTTTGTTGGCACTGAAACTGTCGTTTATGCAGTGTCGGATGGTAAAGGAGGGGCTGACTTTGCTGAAGTGGCAATTGATGTAGTTGCGAATAAAACCCCGTTAGCAGTTGATGATGTTGCAACAACACTTAAGGGAGAATCAGTGGTGATTAAAGTGCTTGATAATGATAGCGATCCTGAAGGAGATGTTTTATATATAATGTCTGCAGCTGCACAAAATGGGAGTGTGGCAATTAATGTTGATAATACATTAACCTATATTCCAAATAGTGGTTTTACTGGGGTAGATAAAATTAGTTATAAAATTAAAGATGCTTTTAACGCACAAGCAACAGGTATTGTAACAGTAACCGTATCGGAAAAAGAAGTTGTAACACCTGAACCTGAATCTGATAGTGGTAGTGGTGGTAGTTTATATTGGATGTTAACGATGATGTTATTTATTTTAGGAAGAATATTTAATACTATTTCCGTTAATAAAGTGATTAATCAGCGGGAGTTCAAAGCGCTTTAGGCAAAGCGTTGGTTACAGACAACGGTTCTTCCCTTATCAAAACCAATTAAGTTTCTGCTAACTCAACAAAAAAAGGAGCCATAGGCTCCTATTTTTTGATGAGTACATTAAAGTGAAATTAACGTAGTAATGTATCAGTTAAATGAGGGCGAATTTCTTTAACGATTGCTTGTGATAACTTAGGGAAACCACATATTAAATTACCGCTTTCTTTGTAGTTATTACCACCATTGAAATCCATTAATAGGCCACCTGCTTCTTTAACTATAAGTTGACCAGCGATAGTTTCCCAAGGTTTTGAACCAATTGCATAGAATGCATCAATACGACCAGCAGCAACATAGGCTAAATCTAATGCTGTACAACCAGAGCTTCGCATATCTGCAGCTTGTGTGAATAATGCTTGGAAGCTTTTTGTGTAAGCTTCTAAATGGTGTTTATGTTTACAAGGAAAACCAGTAGCGATAATAGTGCCTGTAAGTTCATTTGCTTTTGATACACGTAAACGTTTGCTGTTCAATTGTGCGCCTTGACCACGAGAAGCAGTGAATAACTCACCACGGATTGGATCATAAATAACGGCTTGGTCTAAACGACCTTTAACTTTTAGCGCAATAGAAACTGCGAAGTGTGGAATCCCTTTAACGAAATTGGCTGTACCTTCAATAGGGTCTATAATCCATTGGTAATCAGAGTTGCTGCCTTTATGCTCACCTAATTCTTCACCTACAATACTGTGGTCAGGGTATGATCTTAAAATAGATTCGCGAATAACTGCTTCAGCATCTTTATCTATGTTTGTTACAAGGTCATTGCTACCTTTTTGTTGTACTTCAATTTTGTTTGGCTCTTCGAAAGCACGAACAATAACTTTACCAGCGTTACGCGCAGCACGGATCGCAATGTTTAACATAGGATGCATAAGTATACCTTTGGATTATGTATGTAAAAGAACAATAAATCACTCAATGATTTAGCCGCGCTATTTTAGCGATTTTTATATCAAAGTAAATAGCATTTTTGAATTATTACATTGTTTAACATTTAATCAAGAATAATTTAGACTGTTTATTAAAGTCCTAAATCTAATGGCTGACGATTTTATAAATTATGGTAGAATTTGCGTAATTTAATGAAATGTTCGGAATAACTTAAATCATGCTTTTAAATGAAGTAAGAGTGGTATTAGTAAATACATCACATAACGGCAATGTTGGCTCAGCAGCGAGAGCAATGAAAACAATGGGTTTGTCTAAGTTATACTTAGTTGATCCTGTTAATGAAATAGACAGCCACGCTTCCGCATTAGCTGCAGGCGCTACAGATGTACTAGGTAGCGCCGTTGTCGTTGATACTTTACAGGAAGCTATCGCTGATTGTTCTCTTGTAATTGGAACAAGTGCACGTTCACGTACATTATCTTGGCCGATGGTTGAACCGAGAGAATGTGGTGAAAAAATGGTTGAAGGCGCAAAATCAGGACCTGTTGCTTTAGTTTTTGGTCGTGAAAATAGTGGTTTATCAAATGAAGAATTACAACTGTGTCATTATCATGTTTGTATACCAGCAAACCCAGAATATAGCTCTCTTAATTTAGCAATGGCAGTTCAAACACTATGTTATGAAGTGCGTATGTCATATTTAGCATCCCAAAAATCAGTAAATTCCATTGATCCTGCTATTGTAGATGAAAGTATCTACCCAAGTTCAAAACAAATGGAATTATTTTATGAGCATTTAGAAACTACGCTTAATGAAACTGGTTTTATTGTTAAACAGCATCCTGGTATTGTAATGACTAAATTACGTCGATTATTTAATCGTGCTCGCCCTGAAGAGATTGAATTAAATATTTTACGTGGCATTTTATCTTCTATTGGTAAAACGATAAAAAAATAAACCTACTTCTCAGGTTTATTTATTTTAAATAGCGAAGCTATACTAATAAAATTACTTGGTTCTCAATGCAAAGTAGTGGGAATCAGATAATTTATAGGGGTGTAGCTATGTTTATTAGAATTAAAGAAGATATCAATAGCGTATTTTCAAGAGATCCCGCAGCTAGAACCTTCATCGAAATATTATTTAACTCTCCGGGATTGCATGCTTTGTGGTGGCACAGAGTGACTCATTTCCTACATATTAACGATTTATTATTTATAGCTCGATGCTTATCTACAATAGTGCGTTGGCTTACTGGCGTAGAAATACATCCGGGGGCTAATATCGGCAAACGATGTTTTATCGATCATGGTATGGGTGTGGTAATTGGTGAAACGGCAATAATTGGTGATGATGTCACTTTATATCATGGAGTAACATTAGGCGGGACAAGCTGGAAGCCTGGTAAACGGCATCCTACTTTAGAGAATGATGTTGTTGTTGGTGCTGGAGCTCAAATTTTAGGTCCGATAAATATAGGAAAAGGTGCAAAAATTGGTTCAAACTCGGTTGTGGTGAAAAGTATAGAATCAGGGGTAACAGTTATAGGCATTCCTGGAAGAGTAATTAATACACCTAAGAATAGTGAAGCTACAAAAAAACGTTATGAAATTGCTAAAAAGTATGGTTTTGATGCCTATGCTGTATCGGAAGAAAACCCAGACCCTGTTGCAAATTCAATAGGTAAAATGTTAGATCATATGCATTTACTTGATAATAAAATTCAAGAGTTAAGCCATGCTCTGTCTTTATTAGGTGCTGATGTATCGGAGTCTCAGTTGCCGAAGCTAACAATAGAAGTTGATGATTTTTGCCAAGCAGAGCTTGAGGCTAAACTGGCTAGATATGAGACTCATAAACAATTTGATCCTGAAATTTAATCATGAGAATAATACTTGACTAATTTGCTCAGGTATTTAGAATATAAGAATACCCGACTTAATTACTCAGGTATTTGGCCATAATGGCAATATAATACTTGACTATGTTAGTTAGGTAATTAAAATTCGCGATTCAAAATTGTTTTAACTCTGGGGGGCTCAAATGAAATTAACATCAAAAGGCAGATATGCAGTTACTGCAATGCTTGATGTTGCATTACATTCCCAAGTGGGTCCCGTATCATTGTCTGATATATCAGAACGTCAAGAAATCTCACTTTCATACTTAGAGCAGCTGTTTGCTCGCCTTAGAAGGCATGGCTTAGTTCGCTCTATTAGGGGGCCTGGTGGTGGGTATTTATTAGGTAAAGATGCTATTTCAATTTCAGTTGGCGATGTGATTAAAGCAGTTGATGAATCTGTGGATGCAACGAAGTGTCAAGGCAAAGGTAATTGCCAAGGCGGATCTCAGTGTTTAACACATAATCTATGGTTAGCACTAAGCAGTAGAATTAAAGAATTTTTAGATAATATTAGTTTGGGTGAATTAGTGACTCAAGGTGATGTTCAAGCAGTTTCAATGCGCCAAGACTCTCATTTGAGTGAGGCTATTGCACAATTAGAAAATATTCAAGTTAGTTATCAATTATAAGCAGGACCGGAGCAGAGAGAAAATGAAGTTACCAATTTATTTAGATTACGCAGCAACTACACCGGTAGATCCGAGCGTTGCAGAAAAAATGATTGAATGCCTAACTATGGACGGCAATTTTGGTAACCCTGCATCGCGTTCTCATCGTTTTGGTTGGCAAGCTGAAGAGGCTGTTGATCAAGCTCGTCACGATATTGCAGCCTTAATTAATGCTGACCCTCGTGAAATTGTATTAACATCAGGTGCAACTGAATCAAATAACCTTGCAATTAAAGGTGCTGCAAACTTTTACTCAAAGAGTAAAGGTAAACATATTATTACTGTAAAAACAGAACATAAAGCGGTACTTGATACGTGTCGTGAATTAGAGCGTCAAGGTTTTGAAGTAACTTATATGGACGTTGAAGATAACGGTCTTTTAGATTTACAAAAACTAGCTGATGCTATGCGTGATGACACGGTACTTGTGAGTGTTATGCATGTTAATAACGAACTAGGTGTTATTCAAGATATTGTTACTATTGGTGATATGTGTCGAGATCGTAAAATTATGTTCCATGTAGATGGTGCACAAAGTGCGGGTAAAGTTGCAATAGATTTAAAAGAATTGAAAGTTGATTTCATGTCTTTCTCAGCACATAAAATCTATGGTCCTAAAGGGATAGGTGCATTATATGTACGTCGTAAACCACGTGCACGTCTAGAAGCGCAAATGCATGGTGGTGGTCATGAACGAGGTATGCGTTCAGGTACCTTAGCAACACATCAAATTGTGGGTATGGGTGAAGCATTCCGTATCGCAAAAGAAAAATTTGGCTCTGATCATGCTCGTATTTCTAAACTTCGTAAACGCTTAATCGATGGTATGTTAAGTGAACTTGAAGAAGTTTACTTTAACGGAACGCCAGATCAATCAGTACCAGGTATTGTTAATATCAGCTTTAACTATGTCGAAGGTGAGTCATTATTAATGGCTGTAAAAGATATTGCCGTTTCTTCCGGTTCGGCATGTACTTCAGCAAGCTTAGAGCCATCTTATGTTTTAAGAGCATTAGGTCGTAACGATGAGTTAGCACACAGCTCAATTCGTTTTAGTATAGGTCGTTTTACAACAGAAGAAGAAATTGATTACACAGTTAAGTTATTAAATAGTTCTATCGGTAAATTACGTGATATGTCTCCTTTATGGGAAATGTTTAAAGATGGTATCGATTTAGATACGGTTGAGTGGGCTGGTCACTAAGTTTAAAGAACATATGAGGGCGAATGCCCGCTAACCACGATTAACTGTAGCAATTAATCGTGGTTATGGAATGAATAGAAATTGAGGTAATAAGCATGGCGTATAGTGATAAAGTGTTAGATCACGTAGAGAACCCAAGAAATGTTGGTGCATTTGATAAAAATGATCCAAGTGTAGCAACTGGCATGGTGGGGGCACCAGCTTGTGGCGATGTAATGAAATTACAACTTAAAATCTCTGATGATGGCATTATCGAAGATGCAAAATTCAAAACTTATGGTTGTGGTAGCGCAATAGCTTCATCATCATTAGTAACTGAATGGGTTAAAGGTAAAACAATTAATGAAGCAGCTGAAATCAAAAATACTGATATTACTGCTGAATTAGAATTACCACCAGTTAAAATCCATTGTTCGATTTTAGCTGAAGATGCGATTAAAGCAGCAATCACAGATTATAAAAGTAAGCGAAATAAGTAAGTTAACAAATTAAATGCAGGGCATAAGTATGGCAATCACTATGACAGACGCAGCAGCAGCTCGCGTTAAATCATTTTTAGACAATCGTGGAAAAGGAATCGGCCTGCGTGTTGGTATTAAAACTACGGGTTGTTCAGGATTAGCATATGTTTTAGAGTTTGTTGATGAACTAGTTGAAGGCGATGAAACGTTCGAACATGATGGTGTAACCGTTATTGTTGATGCAAAAAGCTTGGTTTATATTGATGGCACTGAATTGGATTTTGTTAAAGAAGGCTTGAACGAAGGCTTTAAGTTTGTCAATCCAAATCAAAGTGGTGAATGTGGTTGTGGTGAAAGTTTCACTGTTTAGTGATATCACAAGGCTAACGTATTTTCATTGTTACATATATGTAAGTTGAAATTGCACTGGTTACTAGAGCCTCAAATAATATTGAGGCTTTGCTGTTTTTAATGATACAGCTTAAAATTGAGTTAAAGGTTTTAAATGAAGTACTTCGAACTATTTTCTTTACCAATCAATTTTAATATTGATTTGGCTTTGTTAAACCAAGCTTATTTACGATTACAAAAAACAGTACATCCAGATAAATTTGCCCATAAAAGTAGTAAAGAGCAATTATTAGCTGTGCAAAAATCTGCAGAGATCAACGACGCATTACATGTTTTAAAACATCCATTAAAACGTGCAGAGTATATATTAGCTGAACGTGGTGTTGATATTCGAGCTGAGCAACAAACATTACAAGACCCTATGTTTTTAATGCAACAAATGGAACTCAGAGAAGAGCTTGAAGACATTAGTTCTGCTAGTGATCCAGAAGACGAGATAGAAGCATTTGAGAAAAAAATTCAAATGCTTGAAAAGGACTTTCATCAGCAATTGACTGCTTTAATAGACCAAACTGAATTAGTACAACTAGAGCGTGCGGCAGATGTAGTGCGTAAACTAAAATTTATTTATAAATTACGTGATGAACTTGAAAGGGTCGAAGATTCTCTATTGGATGATTAAGTTTCACTATATGTATAACATTAAAATGGCAGTATTTTAAATGGCATTATTGCAAATTGCTGAGCCGGGGCAGAGCGCGGCACCTCACCAACATAAGTTAGCGATTGGAATAGATTTAGGTACGACTAACTCGTTAGTTGCAACGGTTTTAAGTGGTGAAGCGAAAACTTTGGCTGATCAAAATAATCAAGTTATGTTACCTTCGGTTGTTCACTATACTCAAAATGGTATCGAAGTGGGTGCAAATGCATTTAAAAATGCAGCCTTAGATGCTGAAAACACCTTAGTATCGGTGAAGCGATTTTTAGGTAAATCTAAAGCTGATATTGAGTCTGAGTATACACAATTACCTTATAAGTTATCCGAACAAAATGGCATTTTTAATATTGAAACTTGTCAAGGGCCAATTAATCCAATTCAAGCATCAAGTGAAATATTAAAAACCTTAAAAAAACGTGCGCAAGACTCTTTTGGTGGTGATGATATTACCGGTGCTGTGATCACGGTACCTGCACACTTTGATGATGCACAACGTCAAGGTACAAAAGATGCGGCGGAGCTAGCTGGATTAAACGTACTTAGATTATTAAACGAACCAACTGCAGCTGCTGTGGCGTACGGCTTAGATTCAGGTCAAGAAGGTATAATTGCTGTTTATGACTTAGGAGGTGGTACCTTCGATATCTCTATATTACGCTTATCTCAAGGTGTATTTGAAGTACTGGCCACCGGTGGAGATGCAAGCTTAGGCGGAGATGACTTTGATGCTTTATTAGTTGAATATTTTAAACAAAAAACAGCACAAAACGAGTTAGATTCACCAAGTTTACGTTTGTTTATGAGTAAAGCAAAAGCATGTAAAGAAGCATTAAGCGAATATAAAAAAGTTAATGTGATTTTAGAGTTTGCAGATCAAAGTCATACAGTAGAAGTAACAAAAGAATTATTTAATGAATTAGCGGCTCCTTTCGTTAAAAAAACTTTACGTGCATGTCGCCGAGCAGTTAAAGATGCAGGCATAACAAATGAAGAGGTACTTGAAGTTGTAATGGTTGGTGGTTCTACGCGTATGCCCATCGTGCGTGACCAAGTAGGCCTCTTTTTTGAAAAACGACCATTAACATCTATAGATCCTGACCAAGTTGTAGCTATCGGTGCCGCAATTCAAGCTAATATATTAGTGGGTAATAAGCCAGATTCAGATATGTTGCTACTTGATGTGCTGCCATTATCTTTGGGTTTAGAGACTATGGGTGGCTTAGTTGAAAAAATTATCCCTCGAAATACTACAATTCCAGTTGCACGGGCACAAGAATTTACGACGTTTAAAGATGGCCAAACGGGTATGGTGCTTTCTGTATTACAAGGTGAGCGAGAGTTAGTTGATGATTGTCGTGCACTTGCTAAGTTTAGTTTAAAAGGTATTCCACCGATGGCAGCAGGTGCAGCGCATATATTGGTTACTTTTAAAGTCGATGCTGATGGACTCTTAAGTGTATCAGCAATGGAAAAATCATCAGGCGTTCAAGCTGAAATCCAAGTAAAACCTTCTTTTGGTTTATCAGATGATCAAGTTTCACAAATGCTTAAAGACTCCATGAACTTTGCCAAAGAAGATATGCAAGCGCGTATGCTTAAAGAACAACAAGTAGAAGCATTACGTGTAATAGAAGCGATTAATGCATCTTTAGTTGAAGCTAAAAACTTATTAACAGAATCTGAGCTGACAACCCTTGAAGTTGAAATTGACAAGTTAATTCAATTACGTGAAACAGCGACAACACCAGAGCAACTTAAAACAGCTATCACTGAACTTGATAATGCAAGTTCTGACTTTGCCGCACGTAGAATGGATGATTCAATTAAAAAGGCCCTGACAGGCCAATCTGTTGATCAAGTTTAACGATATTTATTTTAGAAAGTATTAAAGCCGATTTACATCGACGAGGTTAATAATAAAATGCCACAAATTGTTTTTTTACCACACGAAGAACTATGCCCTGAAGGTGCTGCAATTGAAGCTCAAACGGGTGAAACATTACTTAATATAGCACTCAAAAATGGTATATCAATTCCACATGCATGTGAAAAATCATGTGCTTGTACTACTTGTCATTTAGTGATTCGTGAAGGCTTTGATTCGCTGGAGGAAAGCGATGAACTTGAAGATGATATGCTAGATAAAGCTTGGGGCTTAGAGCCTGAGTCACGTTTAGGTTGTCAGGCAATTATCGCAGATGAAGACTTAATTGTTGAAATACCAAAATACAATTTAAATATAGTAAACGAAGATCACTAATAGAGCGGTTTTGTATCTTGATTAAGGTTGTAATGGGCAGAAAATAATAGTTTAAAAAAGCCATTAACAGTAATGTTATTGGCTTTTTATTTTTTAACAAAGTTAATAGCCTTACTCTTAATTTAGCGTTTAGTCGCCATTATTTTTGTAGCGCAGGGCTCAGAAGCTGGTGGAATAACTGTCATGGTATCTAAAGTGACTTTAACACTTACTGCGCCACCACTTTCTATATCATGGCTCCCTAGTTCACAATTAAAGTCGCCCAATAAACTGGCATAATATGTTTCAAAATGCTCAAACTGAACCCACCAATAATTTGCTTTGTCGTCAGGTTCATGGGTCCAAAATGTCACCTCACCAATACCAATAGTTTCACCAGGTTCTATATGTAATGTTTTTCCTGCATTATAAGCATCAGCTTTATAATTATGTAAAAAACTGACGTTATATATAGTCTCTCCGGTTAAATTAGTAATGGAGACATTTAAATTACCTTTATTCATAGTACTCACCTAAATATTTTTTTTGTTTGAATTTAAATAACTGTAGAACAGTATTTTTAAGCATAGGCAAAATATTGGCTTGTGGTGGTTTTAATTTAAAAATGATCTTAAAAATATGAGTTTACCCATATTTTAATGAATAAGGTGACTCTGTTCTTCTTCTTAGGGGGGGGGGGGG
>NZ_NQMR01000049.1 GCF_002276045.1 Pseudoalteromonas sp. NBT06-2
GGGGGGGGGGGGGCCTTTTTCAGGTACATGTGATTATTGTCTTATAGCATGATAAAACATGGCTAAAGGTAATTTTAGAGTTTGTAAAAGCTCTCAAAAACGAGCGTTTGTGAGAGCTTTTACGTTGACATAGACGCCTAGTGATATTCAACGGTCATGCTGTCGGCTGACAAACTTAACTCTTCAAGGGCCACATCATTACTGGAGGCGTCAAAGTCGGGCGCGGATAAATCGGTCGGAAAAGCATTCAAAATATTCCAGGTAACGATTAATTCGGTACCGGCTTCGTTGGTTAAGCTAATCGAAATGTCTCTTTTATCGATTCGGTTACCTGAAGCCGAGTTTAGCCAAGCCCACAGCTGACTTTGCCCCGCGACAATACCTATTGACAAGGTGAAATCGAGGTCAGTTACTTGTCCTAACATTCTAAATCGACCACCCATACCGTCCTGATAATCGATTTTTTCACGCCCCTGTTTTAAACCGGATACTTTACTAAACACCATGGACTCTTCACCCACAGTGACCGGAAACGGTGGGTAAGAATGGGGTAATTCGTTGCTATCTCATACCAATCAGATTAAATTTATG
>NZ_NQMR01000005.1 GCF_002276045.1 Pseudoalteromonas sp. NBT06-2
AAGATACTTTATCGCCTATTGTTGGTTAAATTTATCATGTAATTTATGTGGGAATAGCTGCGTGTAAACTTGCCATAAAATATTTAAATTGCGGTGGGCAGTAACTTGGGCTACTTCTTCAATAGAGTAACCTTTTTCAAATAATCGGCTTGCACCTTCACGACGTAAATCGTGATAACGTAAATCTTCAATACCTAAATCAGAACGCACCTTTTGAAAACCCGCGGTAACAGAACGTGAATTAAAGGGAAAAATTAAATCACTATCACGACTTTGTTTTTTAGCAATATCAAAACTGCCTGCCAATAAAGGTACTATCATGTGATTACCTTCTTTTTTGCGTGGGTCTTTTCGGTCCCGTACTAAAATTGTTTTGTGATCTTCGTTTAAATCCTCCCAACGCAACTTGCAAACTTCACCAATTCGCATACAAGTTATTATAGAAAAATCTAAAATATCTAAAAAAGGAATACGCACTTTACTGTTTGGACGGTACTCCATTCTTTGTTTTAAGCCTTCACGCAATTCATCTAATTCATTTTCAGTTGGTCGCCTAGTTCGTTTTTGGCTTTTACCAACTAAACCCATTTCAATTAGAACGGGTACCGCTTCTTCAAAAACTTGAAAGTTTGCTGATACATTCCAAACAGGTGAGGCTTTTTTCATTACAGAACGTAAATAAGCAATATCATGATATATAGTTGCAGGACCAGCACCTGAACTTTTTCTATTATTACAATGCTCTATTAGGTCACTACACTTCAAAGCATTACTTTTAATTTTTGATATATCACAATCCATAAGCATTTTAATTACATACTGTTTAGTTCTACCTGTATTGTTCCACAGAGCATGATTATTAAAGTATAAAAAGCGACACCACTTTTTGCTTATTTAAGGTGCCCTCCTCCTCTAAATTCACGCAGCGTGCCAAACCCCAGTTACGTGCAACTTCTTTTTTGCTGAAAGTTTTTGAGTCACGGTGTATAATTTTGCCAGATTCTTTAACGCGCACAGTACAGCGGTAGCTAAACTCTCCACTTACCTTTGCACGTTTTTCAATATTAAATGATGCCATATTCCGTTATTACCGTTAGTAGTCCTACCCCAAGAGGGGCCCATAAGGGGCGCTATATATGAAAATTAAACGAAATTACAGGTAATTCAGGGCAATTAAACATAAATGAACAACGCAGTAAAACAAGGCTTAAAGCCAGTAAAACCAGTAGATACAAGCTTTAGACGCTTCTCCATTGCGCCCATGCTTGATTGGACTGATCGTCATTGTCGTACTTTTCATCGTCAGTTAACTAAAAATACTGTTTTATATACTGAAATGGTAACGACTGGTGCTATTTTATTTGGTCGAGGTGATTATTTACATTTTAACCATCACGAGCAACCTGTTGCTTTGCAGTTAGGAGGTTCAGATCCTGAAGCTTTGGCTGAGTGTGCTAAATTGGCTCAAAATCGTGGTTATAATGAAATAAATCTGAATGTAGGATGTCCATCAGATCGTGTACAAAATGGACGTTTTGGTGCGTGTTTAATGGCAGAGCCCAAATTGGTCGCTGAATGTGTTTCTGCTATGAAAGCAAAAGTGGATATTCCTGTTACTTTAAAAACACGAATTGGTATAGATGAACAAGATTCGTATGAATTTTTATGTGATTTTATTGATACTACACATAAAGTTGGTTGTGATGATTATATTATTCATGCGCGTAAAGCATGGTTAAATGGTCTAAGCCCGAAAGAAAATAGGGAAGTACCGCCGCTTGATTATGAACGTGTATATCAACTTAAAAAGGACTACCCTCACTTAGATATTAGTATTAACGGTGGAGTAAAAACGCTTAATGATTCTATTTCTCATTTGAAAAAGTTAGATGGTGTAATGATGGGGCGTGAAGCATATGCAAATCCATTTATACTTGCCCAAGTCGATCAGCTTATTTATGGTAACGAAACAGTTAATTCAGTTACACGTCATCAAGTTGTACGTAATATGTATGATTATATTGAAGATGAAATGTGTAAAGGTGCAAACTTTTGGCACGTCGCTCGCCATATGTTAGGCATGTTTCAAGGCTTGCCTGGTGCACGTTCATATCGTCGTCATCTATCTGAAAATGGTCATGGTAAACAAGCTGATGTTAGTACGATGGAAAAAGCGTTGTCATTTGTGGCTGAATAATACAAATATCATTAAAAATGTGACCATTTTAAATGGTCTAAAGATACTTATTAACGCATCAAGTAATGAATAATGTATTGTTTTCGGGATTTAGATTCCCGAAATCGGAAGAATAGTAAAATTAAATTTATAATTTCATAGTCAAAATCACCAATTAATTCGTTAAATTAACCACTTTCAAAAACTAAAATTTAAATATATCTTAAAAATCAATGTCTTGTTTTTTACTTTTATACTTGGCACATACCTTGTAATACCTAATGTAACTTTAAAAAAATCGACATTATTTAATTCCAAGGAGAATAAAATGTTAAAGTTTACTCAAAAAGTTGCAGTTGGAATTTTTACAATTTTAGGTTTAACTGCTTCAGCAAACGCAGAGCAAGTAAATTTAAAAACTATGGTGAAACACACTGTTTTATCTCAGATTAACGAAACAAAAGCTCAAATAGAAATAGAGACTCATAAGAGTATTCAAATGACTTTAAATAATTTTAATCATGTAATTCGTCCGAATCGTGTCATTATTAGAGATCTTAAAGTTCAGTCTAATACTAAATCCAAATCTTTTATTATTGCTCAAGTAACTAAGTAGGGATGTTTTATGATTCAATCATCGTTATTGTTCAGTATCTTACTAACACCTGTAGCAAGTTTGTTATTGACGTTTATGGGAGTTCAGCTTAGTCGTCGAGCGCGCATTTTAATGCAATGGTGCTTTGCTCGAAGGTGAATTTAGCTTAATTTGGTTTAAGTTAAATTTATCATTGTTTTCCATTCATCATTTATATTAACCATTTATCACTTTATAAAATAATTACAAAGTAATTAAGTTATTTTACAGTCTATTATTAATGGTTAGCACAAGGTTAGGTAGCTCTCATGGTTGATTTATTTCCGCTTTTAACATTATTCTTAATCCCTGTATTGAGCATGGTTGCAACATATATTGGCGTTAACTTATTTCAAAAACTGCCTTATTATTCAAAGCTGTAAGAATTGATAAGTCAAAACTTAATCACTTCATATTGTTATTTAAGTTGTATTTTGATTAAGGCTCCAATAAATGTACTTTTACGCTTAAAACTAATGCCATTCATCAAGCTATCTGGAACTATCAAAAAAACCATTGTAATACCTCTCAATAAAAATTCACCTAACTTCGATCCCATAACTTATACCCAAGCCACTTCAAGATGTGAGGTTCAGGACTGCTGAGCAATTCATGATCTAGGCGCATCTTTGCATTAATGGTTACTCCCTTAAAAAAAGATGGACCGGCAATATGCTCCTGCATTGCTCTAGTACCTACATCCATGCAGGCAACAACGAGCATGATTTGCTCAGAAGTCCCTGTAAGGTTGGTTTATAAATACTTTATGTAGCGTTATTGATTTTGAAAAGGGAATAACCATGTTCTTCAATCAATGCCTAGCCTAAAGTATTTCTACTTCCAACTGAATCCTGCATCTTGAAGTGGTTTGGGTATATACCCATGCTCTGAAATCTGCATTGCCAAGTAGTACGGGATACCAATTCAAATAAATATATGATCAATCTAAATGGTCTAAATATGCAATAGCTGCTTGCTTTCAATCCCAATAGGCCAGCTATTGCTCAATCAAGCGCCTTGCTATTGAAAATTTATCCTTACTTATATTAGATCGCTTAATTAATATAATTGATATTACTTTAAATTTTTCTGTGCATTTTAATTTTCATATCTAACGCAATTCATTTTTGTTATAAATATTACTAGAAAATCATACTGGTCAATTTGGCTATTTGCAGTGGTTAAATTAACTAAAATTTGAAATTTTAGAATAATTAAATTTATAGTATCACTAGGTTTTATTTTTAAATTCACATTCAAATCATTGTTTTTTAATTACTTTTTGTTTTTGATTCTAGTTGGCACAGCAATTGTAATGAGTAATATATAAATGAAAAAATCATTATTAATCAACAAGGAGAATGGTTATGGGAGTATTTACTCGTCTAACAGATATTATTCAATCAAATGTTTTATCAGCACTGGATAAGGCTGAAGACACTGAAAAGTTAGTACGTCTAGTGATCCAAGAAATGGAAGAGACATTAATCGAAGTAAGAAGGACTCAAGCTGGATTTTTTGGTGATAAAAAAGCACTTAACCGAGAAATAACTGCATCAAATGAATATATTGACTTTTGGCAACAAAAAGCGGAGTTAGCGCTTGAGAAGCAACGAGATGATTTAGCAAAATCGGCTTTAATAGAAAAGAACAAAGCTGTGAAAGTTGTTGAAAATTTAGATGCTGAGATGATTAAGATCGATTCTGCTTTAAATCAATTAAAAACTGATGCAGATAGCTTACAAGCTAAATTAGAACACGTAAAAGCAAGGCAAGCTAGCATAATGAACAAAGAAGAAACGATCACTTCTAGGTTAAAAATAAAAGCGCAACTTCATAGCGAACAGATCAATAAAGCGTTAGAGCGCTTTGGGTCTGTAGAGCGAAAAGTAGATGAAATTGAAGCGAAAGTTGAGTCGTATGATTTAGGCAAAGCACCCAGTTTGCAGCAGCAATTTAATGAGCTTGAAATAAATGATGTAATTGAAACGCAATTAGCTGAACTTAAAAAGAAAGTTGCGGCTTAATTATAAACCTGAGGGGAAAGTAGTGAGTAAATATCAAAATACAAATTCATTTTATAAAGATAAGTTAAATAAAAAAATATCAGGTGTATGTGCAGGTTTAGCGCATAGTAATAACTTTCCTGTTTGGACGGTACGTTTAGTGACATTGTTTTTATTTTTCATGTTTCCAGTTGCAGTTTTAATTGGTTATTTTATTGGCGCAATGGTATTGCCAGAGCGTTATGAGTTTTAAAGCTTTAATACTACCCTAAATCTGATTGATTTAGGGTTAGGGGATTTTATGAAAACACTGATTATCATTAGCTTGATGTTATTTTTATATATGTGTGGTTTTTTTAACTTCGATCATTTCCATATTTACTGGCCATTTAACTTTCAATTTGATGATTTATGGATAGAGCCGATAGCAACAGTACTGCTTGTAAGTTTAGCTATTCTTGTTGTGACTGCGGTGTGTATATTTCTTACTGTCGGGATCGCAGGCATTATCGGAGCAAGTTTACTCGTAGTTGCAAGTGCATTACTGTTTAGTGGCGTTGCTGTTTTATGGCCGTTTTTATTAATCGGCTTAGTGATTTGGCTACTTGTAGGAGAAAAAAAATCTGCTTCTGCGTGATATTAATGAATGTATTTATTAATACAAATTAATACAATGAGATAAGTGCGCCTGAGCACATGTTAAGGTAAAATAAATACTCATTGAATAAATTGGGTACATTTATGAGGTTTTTAGTATTTATTTCAGCTTTTTGTATTTTTTATATTAACTCTGCAATAGCGCATACAACTTTAATTGATGTTCAAGTACGCTCATTTATACCTGGGGCAAGCAATAGTGTCGCATATTTTACTTTAGATAATGATACTAAAGATATACGTACTCTTGTAAGTGCTGAAGTTGAAGGTATAAAGCGGGTTGAAATTCATCAACATAAATTTATTAATGGCATGATGAAAATGAGTCGATTACACTCACTTGATATAAATGCTTATCATCAAGTGCATTTTCGGCCGGGCGGTCTGCATTTAATGTTATTCGAACCAATTCAATTTCCAAAACCTGGGGATAAAATCAAATTAACACTTCACTTTACTAAAGGTGAATCTATTTCTATTCAAGCCGATGTTATAAAGCTTGGTGAAGAAAAACAAAACCATAGCCATCATTAAGGAAATAATATGTTAGAGCATAAAGGCAAGATAACCGCTGGGCTATTAGGGGTATTATTAATTAATTATTTGATTGCTGTTTATTGGAGTTTTGAACCTACTGTTTTCAATGTAAAACAATATGCGCAGCAGCAAGCAAATGAAAAAAATCAAAAGCTAGTTGTTGGCTATGTCACGACTTCAACATTAATTGCAGTGGCGAATACATTATTAGATAAACCAGGTGGTTATTTATCGAATGATATGATTCCGCCTTCAGTCATGATGGACAATATACCCGCTTGGGAATACGGTGCTTTAGAGATGATTCGAGACTTAGCATTATCTATGCGTAAAGATTTTAGTCGTTCACAGTCTCAATCTACTGAACACCAAGCACTTAAAAAAGCACAGCCACAATTTAATATTAGTTCAACGGCTTGGGCTTGGCCAAGTGCTGAATCTGAATATCAAAAAGGCATTGATTTTTTAATTCAATACAGAGATGGCATTGCGAATACAGCGGTAAACTCAAGTCAATTTTATGCCCGTGCTGATAATTTAAGATCATGGTTAAAAGAGTCAGAAAAGAGATTAGGAAGTTTAAGTCAAAGATTAAGTGCGAGTGTTGGTCAAGAGCGTATTAATACCGATTTAGCAGGTGATAGCGCAGCGCAGCAAGCTACTTATAGCCCACAACAGAGCCAAATAAAAACACCTTGGTTAAAAATTGATGATGTGTTTTATGAAGCGCGAGGTGCTTCATGGGCGTTGCTTCATTTTTTAAAGGCGGCTGAATTTGATTTTTCTGATGTTTTAGAGAAAAAAAATGCTAAAATCAGTTTACAACAAATAATCAGAGAGTTAGAAGCGACTCAGGATACTGTTTGGAGCCCTATTATTTTAAATGGCAGTGGCTTTGGTATTGGCGCAAATCACTCTTTAGTGATGGCTAATTATATCTCTAGAGCAAATGCCGCTTTAATTGAACTTTCAGAACTATTATCACAGGGATAAATTATGAAAAAGCACTTGTTAGCAGTTGTAGCTGCTTCGGGTTTAACTGCACCTCTTGTTCAAGCTGATACAATTTTAGGTGTTTATGCAGGCGTAGAAGCTTGGCAAGCAGAGTCAACTGGTAGTATTTCTGATAGTGGGCCTCTTGAGACTTTTGATTTTGAAGATGAAACACTCACGAGTTTTTATGTTGCCCTAGAGCATCCAATTCCTTTAGTGCCAAATATTAAAATTAAACATAATGAAATTAAAATATTTGGTACGAGTACAGGAAATTTTTCATTTGGTGATAGCTCATTTCAAATTGGAACTGTAACTAAGACTACTGCAGATTTAACTCATAATGATTTTATTTTGTATTATGAAATATTTGATAACTCATTACTTTCAATTGACCTTGGTTTTAATGTTAAGCAATTTGACGGTAGCGTTGCGATGGAAGGCACTGTTGGTGGAGTACCAGAACAAGATGAAAATGTTAATTTCTCTGGTTATGTACCATTAGGTTATGCCGCTGCTGAAGTGGGTTTACCTATGACTGGCTTAAGTGTGTTTTTTGAAGGTAGTTTATTAGCGATTGATGATAGCAAAATTCAAGACTTCCAAGTAGGTGTTGCTTGGGAGGTAGTTGATAATATGGCCGTAGATATTGCTGTTAAGTTTGGTTACCGTTCATTATTAATGGAACTTAATGATATTGATGATATTACCACTGACTTAGAAGTAAAAGGTCCATTTTTGGGTGTTCAAGTTCACTTCTAGTTAAAATAATCAGACTATTTTTATTATTAAATTATCGAAATTTAAAACCTGCTTTATGCAGGTTTTTTGTGCTTAACGTAAAAACAAAACATACTGAACTTGAATTCTCGTGATTGTTGAACAACACTTATACTATTGCTTTTGTTTTTGAAAATATCGCATGAAAAGGCTAGTAAAATTTATTAAAAAGCTTTATGAATCATTGCTGTTTTTTAGCTTTTTTTCAAAAAAAGCACATTATAACAAGCAAACTCCTTATATTATTAATAATCAAAAAGTGACTGTAATCGAAGAGCCAAAATTAAATGTCTCTTTATTAGGTATTGAGCAAAGTGGTATTCATTTAATTGATTCAAAAGCTAAAACAGCATTTGTTATTATTGAAGTATCTCAAATAGAAATTACATATGCGTTTTTTACAATACTTAAAACAGAATTATCTGAACAGTTTTCAGAAATAAATAAGGTTTCTATTAAAAAAATTAATGCAGTTTGTTTTACATTAACTTTTAATAAAGGCCCTTTTGATAGAGGTGATTTATTTATACACAGATTGCATGAAGTAATTTTGCAGAGTATTGCATTAGCAGATCAAAATAAAATACAGCAAAATTTGGTAAAAAGCATAAAAATGGGAATGTGTGATTACAGTGCAGGCGCCAATCAAATGATGGTTTATCAACTGGCACAGACGGCATTAATGATCAGTAAAACAAGTGAGTGGCTATCGTATTATTGTTGCTCATATCACCATACACAAACCCAACTGCTTGCTTTAACATCTAATGATATTTCAGCATATATAGAAAAAAAACGTTATATATTATTATTTCAGCCTGTTTTTTCGATGTTTAATGGTGATATTTTACAGCATGAAGCGTTAATAAGAATTCGACACGAAACCTTAGGTTTGCTTAATGCATCTCAACTACTATCAAATATAAAGTCTAAGAAGCAAAAGTTGTTACTTGATAAAGCAATCGTAACACAAGTTATTAATGTGATTAAATCAGAGGGAAGCTATCAACAAGTAAGCATTAATTTATACCAAACTAGCTGGCTTGATATTGGCTTTTTTCAATGGTTGATAGATGTATTAATAATGTCGAAAAGTAATAAAAATATAGTGTTAGAAATTGCAGAGGTAGATTTAATAAATAAAGAAACACAGTTACAGCATATTTTTAATTTATTGAATAAAAATAATATTTCTCTAGTTTTAGATAAAGTTGAAGGAGCAATAATTGATAAATTAGTAAAATATGATGTATTTGTGAAATATAATATTAAGTCTCTTAAACTAAGTTATAACTTAATTCACAATATTCATTTTAATATTAAAAAACAGGAAAAAGTAAAAGAAATAACACATTTTGCAAAAAGTCATTTTTTACCTGTTTTTGCTGTTGGTGTTGAGCAAAAATTAGAGTTGGATGTATTGAAAAATCTTGGTGTTGTAGGAGCTCAGGGGTATTATTTTAGTGAAGCATTACAAGAGTTAAGTGCATTTTCTAAGGTTTAAGGTAAGTTTTATTTGGTAAATATCCTCTTCATAAATGTGTTCTATCATAGTTTCTGTTAATATGAACTTAATTTTGAAAATTCTTTATCTTTAAACTACTTGCTATCTTTTAGTAATAACTGATAGTTTACTCTATTGGTTAACTTAACAGAGTCATGTTATTTGAGTGATAATAAAAAAATATATGATAAAAAACCTTATTTCGCGATTACCTTTTTTTAACCGAGGTAAAAGTGACACTAACTATATTGGTCTTGTGGTACAGCTAGATAAAATAATAGCTGTTAACTTAGAGTTTAAACAAGAACAATGGCTGATAGTGGCTGAAAAAACAGTTTCATATACAAATGATTCTCAGTTGATTGAATCAATTACGATATGCATTAATGATTTAGATGTTGATTATGCGAAGATGGCTATTGTTCTTCCTGTTCATTGGTATCAAATAGTCCAAATGGATAAACCTAATTTATCAGTTGATGAAATTAAACAATCGCTTCCCTGGACTGTAAAAGATCTTGTTACTATTCCTGCTGAAAGTATTATTGCAGACTTTATAGAAAATCCAATTATGCAGAGCGGCCAAGAGAGAATATCTGTTTTTGCGGCAAATAAATCATTATTAATGCCTATCATCAAAGCAGTACATAAAAGTAAAGCTGAACTTGAACTGATAACTTGCGAAGAATTTGTATTAACCAGCTTGCTGGAAGTCGATACTGCAGCGCATTTAATTGTATATCAGCATGCTGGACAAGAGCCGAGTCTTCAAATAGTACGAGAGGGGTGTTTATTATTTTCTCGTCGTTTAAGAGGGTTTTCTCGGTTACCAAATATGAGTATGGAAGATTTATCTATGGGTCTGCTAGACTCTTTTAGTTTAGAGATTCAGCGTTCAATTGATTTTTTTGAATCTCAGTTAAAACAACCGCCTTTAAAGTCATTACAGTTATATTTACCAAGTGAGCATTTAGAGCAAATAGTTGAACAGTTAAAAGTTCATTTTCCTGTTAAGGTTATGTCAATACAAAGGCATTTAGCATGTTGTGCTGGGCAAGATGAATCTTTACATTTCGCTATCAGTGCTGCAATGGAAATGATAAGGAGTGAAAATGAAGCAACGCATTAATCTCTATTTATCTGAATTAAGGCCTGTAAAAGATCCATTAAACTTAAATAATATCGCATTATCTTGGATTATGGTGCTTGTTGCTTGCCTTGGTTATATGAGCATATTAATTTATGTTAATAAAAGCTTAAATCAAGACTTGATTAAGGTGAAACGTCAGTTGACTCAATACACCGAAAAAGTTAATGAGTTACAAACAGCGCTTGCGGTCAAGCAAGATAAAAGCTTTTTATCACAGCAACTAAATAGATTAAAAAAAGAGTACCAACATAAAGAACAGATGCTTGAATATATATCTAATCGTAATGATGGAAATAAAATCAACTATGCGGATGTGATGTCTGATTTAGCACAATTTCACCATTCAGATATTTGGTTAACTGAGTTTCTATTTGTTAACCACGAAGTTGAGCTCAAGGGGTTAACTCTGTCACCTTCTAAGTTGCCTTATTGGTTTGATGGGCTTAAAAAGTCGGCTTTTTTCTCGGGAAAATCATTTTCAGTTTTAGAATTTAAAAATATCGATGACCAAGAACAAGTTGAGTTTCGTGTAGCAACCATTAATAAAGGTGATAAATCTTGAAACAACAATGGGGAATGTATTGCGAAAAAGTATCGCAATTACAAATACGTGAAAAATATATGCTTCTTGGCACAGGTTTATTTTTAATCTTATATTTAATTGTATGGTTTGTCATTTCGCCTTTACATACTGAAATAGCGAATAGTAAAAAACAGCTAAAACAAACTCATCTGTCGTTGACTCAAGCTAAAACAAAAATTGATATGTTTAGTCATACCTTAGCGCAAGATTATACTTTACATTTACGTAATAAACTTGAAACATCGAAATTAGAATTAAAACAGATTGATCAGAATTTATCTCAATTTAGCCAAGGCTTTATTCCACCATATAAAATGGCGCAAGTTCTTAAAAAATTACTCGCGGTTAATCAATCGTTGCAGTTAAAGTCTTTTGGTTTAGAAGCTGTTAAATCAATCGTAATAGGGCAAAAAGCAAAAAAAGATAAAGCGCAAAAAAATAAAAATATGGAAGTTGCTTTCTATGAGCATGGTATGTCACTTACAATAGTGGGTGATTATTTTAGCTTATTAGATTATGTAAAAAGCCTTGGTAAAATAAAAGAAAAGCTTTTTGTAAGTCAGTTCCAATATAAAGTCATGGAGTACCCTAAGGCGGAACTTAAATTAGTGATAGCAACAGTGAGTGCAGATGATAAATTTATTGCGCTGTAATGTAGTACTATTAATAGTAACGTGCTTGTTCAGTGCTATTAGTGTTAATGCGGGTAAACTTAATTCTCAGCAATTAATTGATCCAACTCGCCCTAAGTTAACTGATAATACGACAAGTTCAACAAGTACTAATTCCGAAGATAATAAAAACTCTGAATTGAAGCTTCAGTCATTAATTTTTAAAAACGGTCGATATAAAGCGATTATTTCTGGAACACTTTATAAAGCGGGCGAGAAAGTAGGTGAATACCATATTGCCAAAATAACGGCAAAAAAAGTTTACTTATCTCGAGGAATAGAACAACGTATATTAGAGCTTTACTCTTATGAAATTAAACGTTAAAAAAATATATCAGCTTAGTATTTTATCTTTAGCCATTGGATTTTTTTCTGGTTGCGAAATCACTGAAAATAAAAATAAAATTCAACCACATATTAGTGAAGAACTCATTTCAAAAGCCAAGAGTGCTAAAAAAGTAAATGAAGACGTTGTTCCTGATGCGTTAGCTCAAGAGTTATTAAGCTCTGTTAGTTCAAATTTATTAATACCGAAAGAGCTAGAAATTAAGCGCTTTGAAGTTGCGGCTAATGCCGTTGAGATCAGAGATTTTTTTGTCGGTTTAGTTGACGATACCCCTTATAGTGTGGCTATTCATCCTGAGGTAAGCGGAAAAATCAGCTTAAACTTAAAAGATGTTAGTTTAGATGAAGTAATTAAAGTCATTATTCGCATGTATGATATTGATGTTTTTCGTGATGGAAAAGTTGTTCAAGTTTTACCAGCTAAAATGAGAACAGAGTCAATTCCTGTCAATTATTTAATGATGAGTCGTTCAGGTAGTTCAAGTGTCAGTGTTGTTGCTGGTGGTGTAAGCCAGTTTGATCAAGGCGCAGGGAGCTCATCAAGCTCAGGTAATTTAAATAACAGTGTAAATAATCAAAGCAGATCAGGTAGTAATGGTTCTCTAAGCTCTGGTGGTTCTCAGTTAAATGGTGCTAACATTCAAAGCTCTTCAAATACTGATTTTTGGAGTGAATTAAAAATAGCGTTAGAATCTTTAGTAGGTAAAGAAAAAGGTCGTTACGTTATTGTTAGCCCACAAGCTAGTTTAGTGACGGTTCATGCTTTACCTAGTGAAATAGCTGCTATGAAAGATTTTTTAAATAAAAGTCAAGAAAGCTTACAGCGGCAAGTTATATTAGAAGCAAAAGTAATTGAAGTAACGCTTAAAGATGACTACCAACAAGGCGTTAACTGGACTGAGGTATTAGGACATATAGGCAGTACTGATATTACTTTTGGCAGATCTGTTGTTGGTACTGCAACAAACTCTATTGCAGCTGAACTCGGTGGTTCAACAAGTATCTCATTTAAAAATACTGACTTTTCTGGCGTAATCAATTTACTTGAAACTCAGGGAGATGTACAAATGTTATCTAACCCTAGAGTCACAGCTATTAATAATCAAAAAGCAGTTATTAAAGTGGGTCAAGATGAATACTTTGTAACTGAAGTTTCAAGTACTACAGTTACGGGTAATTCAACAACAACAACGCCTGAAATTGAACTAACCCCATTTTTTACTGGTATTGCTTTAGATGTAACGCCTCAGATTGATGTGAATGGCTCTGTGATCTTGCATGTTCACCCTTCGGTGACTGAGACCGCAGAACAAAAGAAAGTGATTACACTTAATAATGAAGAATTTATTTTACCCTTAGCGCAAAGCAATATTAGAGAAGCGGATACAATTATAAGAGCTTCTTCTGGGGAAATAGTTGTTATAGGTGGTTTAATGCAAACAGTGACAACAGATGAAGAGTCAAAAACCCCTTTTTTAGGTGATTTGCCAATACTGGGAAATCTTTTTAAAAACATTCGTAAACGACAAGATAAAAAAGAGCTGATCATATTAATAAAACCTACAGTTGTCATGCCTGACTCTTGGCAAAAACAACAACAGCGTTCAATGCAATTATTAAAAAGTTGGTATGCTAATTAAATGTATTTAAGTTTTTTTAACCTTAAGGAAATGCCATTTTCGTTAACGCCAAATACTGATTTTTTTTGTGCGTTAGAGCCCCATAATGAAGCGATGCAGGTACTTCTTACAGCGCTAAATATGGGGGAAGGTTTTATAAAAGTTACCGGCGAAGTTGGCACAGGTAAAACCTTGTTATGTCGTAAGCTACTTAATAGCTTACCTAAAAATATGGTGAATATGGTTTCTGCATATTTACCAAACTCGTATTTAAATCCAGAAGAGTTACGTTGGGCTTTTGCGAGTGAACTAGGGTTAGAATTAGATGAACAATTAGATCAGCAAGCATTGATCCAAAAAATTCAACATAAACTGTTAGAACTTCATCAAAATGGTCAATCAGTTGTTTTAATCATAGATGAAGCACAATGTCTTAGCTGGGATACATTAGAAGCTTTACGCTTATTTACAAACCTAGAAACAGAAAGTAAAAAGTTGCTGCAAGTGGTGTTATTTGGCCAACCTGAGCTTGATGAAAAATTGGCAAATGAAAGAGTAAGGCAGTTACGGCAAAGGATTAGCTTTTCATATAAATTAAGACCTATGAATGATTCTGAAGTAGTTCATTATATTCAACATAGGCTAAGCATTGCAGGGAAGTATGAACAAGGCAATGACTGTATCCCTAATCTGTTTTCAACCAATTTAGGGTTACAAATTGCAAAGGCGAGTCGTGGTATCCCTAGGTTAGTTAATTTATTATGTCATAAAGTTTTATTACAAGCTTTTGGTGAGGGTGCTCAAGCGCTTAATGCAAAACATATTAAAGCGGCGATAAAAGATACCGAAGATTGTAAAGAAAGTAACAATAACCTTTTATTAATCACCACTTCAATTCTAGTATCTGCATTTGTTGCGGGTATTTGGCTTTGGAGGCAAGTGTTATGATGGTAACTAATTATGTGATATCAGCAGTAATATCTGTGGTTAAGAGAGGACTGCTATGAGTGTTATAAATAAAATGCTCAAAGATATTGAGCAAAGAGAATTGAATACCTCTGTGTATTTAGATCCTACGGTTAAAGTTGAAAGTGTGAGAGATAATCGTCAGTTATTTCAACGCATTGGTTTAATTTTAATTGCGATGAGCGTCGCCATTGGCGCATATTGGTTTATACCAAGCAAAAATAATCCTGCTGAGCCAACTTCTATTGCTCAGACTGACAAAATTGAACCATCAAAATTAAAGCAAATCACAGCTGAAAAACAAAATGCTACTTTAGATAAAAACAATAGATTACAAGAGGTTAAAGAGGAGTCTTTAAAAATGGCTAATGAGCGTATTAAAATGCTTGAAGTTGATTTAGCTAAAACAGAGAGCACACCCGTTGCACAAATAGAAAAACCTTTAATTTCCTATGAATTAACAAAAAAACAAGAAAAAAAGAGTGTTAAATTAGCAAAAAAAATAAAAAATACACCTGCTAAAAACACCATACAGAACAAACCTAAAGCGGTCGCTAAAATAAGAAAAATATCAACACGAGCGCGCGCAGAAAATTGGTTTGTACAAGGTAAAGAGGCTTTTCAATTTGGCTTAATTGAAGATGCAATATCTGCATTAGACAAAGCGTTAATTTTAATGCCACTGCATATTGAAGCGCGAAGTTTACTGACTGCTGCTTATTATGGGCGTGAGCAAACACAAGAAGCAGAATCTATATTAAGGCATGGTTTAACTTTAAATCCTGATGTGATGCGTTGGCGTATTTTGTTAGCTAAAATACTAGTAGAGCAAGGCAGTTATCAATCGGTAGCACCTGTTTTATCAAAGCGCTATGAAGTAAGTGCAAATGTAGATTTTTGGATTTTAAAAGGCACTGCTTCACAGCAGCTAGGCGAGCATAAAGTTGCTAAACATTGTTTTAGTAAATTAACTCAGTTAGAACCTAGTGAGGCAAAATGGTGGTTAGCACTGGCGGCTTCAAATGATGCTTTGGGTCATTTGCATAATGCCAAACGATTTTACTTAACGGCAATTGAATTAGGTGGTTTATCACCCAATGCACATAATCACGCTAAAAAACGCTTAGAAAAAATTGGATTATTATAATGTTGTTTTTTACGCCTAAAAATTATTTAACAAATAAGAGCTATTAAGATGATCAGACCTAAACTGAAAATGCGACTTGGTGATCTGTTGGTTCATGAAGGGATCATTGAAGAGCAAGATTTATTCAGTGCATTAAAAGTACAAAAAGCTTCTGGCCGTAAACTTGGTGCGACATTAATTGACCAAGGCGTAATTAGCGAACCACAATTATTGCGATTTTTAGCGCAACAACTTAATGTGCCATTCTTAGATATTGCCCAAAGGAAAATACCTACAAGTATTGCTAATTTACTACCAGAAGTCTTTGCTCGTCGCTTTAAAGCGTTAGTAATTGAAGATCAGGGAGACAATGTATTGCTTGGCATGAGTGACCCAGCCGATTTAAGTAGTTTAGATCAGTTAGCACCTATGTTAGCACCAAAAGAAATTGCTTTAGCGGTGATTCAAGAAAGTCAAATGATGGCTGCCTTTGATAACTTATATCGTAGAACCCAGGAAATAGAAAATTTTGCTAGCCAGCTGCAAGAAGAAAATAAAGATGAAGAAGAGTTTGATTTAAATGCATTAGATGATGATACCTCAGATGCAACTGTTGTTAAGTTACTGCAGTCTATTTTTCAAGATGCAGTGCAAATGCGTGCATCAGATATACATATAGAGCCTGATGATGGTTTATTACGTATACGCCAAAGGATAGATGGTATATTGCATGAGAGTATTTTAAATCAATTTGCCATTGCATCAGCATTAGTTTTAAGGCTAAAGCTTATGGCTGGGTTAGATATTTCTGAAAAACGATTACCGCAAGATGGCCGTTTTAACATAAAAGTGAAAAATCACAGTTTAGATATTCGAGTCTCAACTATGCCAGTGCAACACGGTGAATCAGTCGTAATGCGTTTATTAGACCAATCGGCAGGTTTATTAACGTTAGATCAAACTGGTATGCCAGAGCGTATGTTAAAACGTGTGCGTGAAATATTAAAACGCCCGCACGGTATGATATTAGTTACAGGTCCTACTGGTTCGGGGAAAACAACTACCTTATATGGTGCATTAAGTGAATTAAATCAGCCAAATAATAAAATTATTACGGTTGAAGATCCGGTGGAATATCGTATAGGACGTATTAACCAAGTACAAGTAAATAGTAAAATAGGGCTAGATTTTGCTCGCGTTTTACGTACTACATTAAGACAAGATCCCGATATCATCATGGTGGGGGAAATGCGTGACCAAGAAACGGTAGAGATTGGCTTGCGTGGCGCATTAACAGGTCACTTAGTTTTATCTACACTTCATACTAATGACGCAATAACGAGCGCAATGCGTTTAATTGATATGGGGGCGCCTTCATACTTAGTTGCGAGTTCATTACGTGCTATTTTAGCGCAGCGATTAGTACGTCGTTTATGTGATAACTGTAAAATTGATTATCAACCTGATGGCCAAGAAACTTCTTGGATAAAATATTTAAGCAATGGAAAAGAGATTGATCTTAAATTCCATAAAGGACGAGGTTGTACTAACTGTAACCATACAGGTTTTAAAGGGCGAATTGGTGTATTTGAATTATTAGAAATGAATGAGGCCATGATGGATGCTCTTAGGTTGGCTGATACTCAAGCCTTTGCCAAAGCATCGCGTGAAAATCCCTCTTTTGAACCACTCTCTACTATGGCGCTTGAATATGCGACTCAAGGTATCACTAGCCTAGATGAAGTATTTAGAGTGGCTGAAAATATGCCTGAAATTGAAGTTAAAGCAATGGAAACGACACACTAAATGGCATTTTTCACTTATCAGGCTAAAGATAGCCAAGGTAAATTGATAAAAGGCACATTAGAGGCGACTAACCATGCCGCTGCGGCTGACAGTTTGTTAAAAAAGCAATATATCCCCATGAGTATTGTGGCAACAAAAAAATCATCCAACTCTGCTAATTTTGATATTAATGATTTATTTGAAAAATCAGTCAACTTAGAACATTTAATTATTTTTTCTCGCCAAATGTATTCTTTAATGAAAGCGGGTATTCCGATCATTCGCGCTATTATAGGTTTAGCCGAAACAACAACCCATCAACGTTTTAGTGATACACTTAAAGATTTAGCCGTGCAATTAGAGCAAGGTCGAAATTTATCTACCGCTATGGCTTCTCATAAAAAGGTTTTTAACCGACTAATGGTCTCTATTGTTATGGTAGGTGAGAGCACAGGTAAGCTTGAAGAGGCATTTGAGCAGCTAGCAGCTTATTTTGAGCGTGAACAAGAAACCCGCAAACAAATTAAATCTGCTATGCGTTATCCTATTTTTGTGATTATTGCATTGGTTGCGGCTATGTTCATTCTTAATATTTTTGTAATACCGACCTTTGCCGATATGTTTAAAAAATTCAATGCAGAACTGCCTCTAATGACTCGTATTTTAATAACGACCTCTGATTTTATGGTTAATTATTGGGGAGCGGTAATGGGTGGTATGGCTGCAACAGCTTTTGCAGTGCGTCATTATATTGCCTCAGAAGTTGGGCGTTTAAAATGGGACCAGTGGAAGTTAAAAATACCATTAGTTGGTAGTATTATTGAACGTTCATTGTTATCTCGGTATAGTCGTAGTTTTGCCATGACATTACGCTCAGGTGTGCCTATGACAACTGGACTCACATTAGTATCAGAAGCCGTCGACAATGCTTATATGGCATATAAAGTAATAGATATGCGTCGTGGTATTGAAAAAGGTGAAAGTTTATTAAGAGTATCTCGTAACAGTGGTTTGTTTTCTCAACTAGTATTACAAATGGTCGCCGTAGGCGAAGAAACAGGTCAGGTAGATGAATTGTTACAAGAATCAGCAGAGTTTTATGAACGTGAAGTCGACTTCGATTTAAAGAGCCTCACTGCCAAAATTGAGCCAATTTTGATTTCAATAGTCGCAGGTATGGTATTAGTTTTAGCTTTAGGTATATTTACACCGATGTGGGATATGATGTCAGCAATTAAGGGCTAAAAGTTTAAAATAATAAAAAACACGGAATATTTACCTATTGATACGGGATATGATGTCAGCCATCAAGGGCTAAAAGTTTAAAATAGTAGAAAAAGTATAGGATATTATCTTATAACTTTTAAGGCGGAAATTATTTTATTTGGCTGTGTTTTTAGTAATTAAGGTGCTTTTTTGGGTAAGTTTACAGCCACAAAAAAAGTTAAAAACATTGCGTGTTATACCTATGTTTGATAAAAAGAATAATGTATCAAGATATACGTGTTTTAGAGAGAATACCACACTTTTTGATTATGCTTTAACTCAGAGGACTGTTAATATAGCGCTGCTATATTAAATAGTGATTTTAACCTACTTTCGAGTTAATTACTTATTTAGCTATACTTAAATAAGAATACTAAGCTTTTGAACAGGCTTTATTTGATAAAATTGTACCAATAAAGGTAAGTTAAATAAAAATGATAATGAAAAAACAAAGTGGTTTTACATTAATAGAATTAATAATTGTTGTAATTATTTTAGGGTTGTTAGCTGCAACCGCCTTACCACGTTTTTTAGAAGTAACGGATCAAGCTGAAGAAGCGTCAATTGAAGGCGTAGCAGGTGGCTTTGCTGCTGCAATTGGCTTAGTTAGAGCGCAATGGGAGCTTGAAGGCCGACCAAATGGTGAATCAGGCGCTCCTAATAAAACTTTAGTCACTTATGATACATTACAAATGGGGGTTGATGGCACAATAGGTTATCCAACAGCACGAAGCACTGAAGGTGATAGCCGTGCTACGCAAATGAGTAAAAATAAGTGCCAGCAAGTATTTAATGATGTATTGCAAAGTGCACCCAGTAACTCAATTGGTGCATTACAAGCAGATGTACAAGACAATAGATATTTAATAAGGTTAGATGAAAATTCGGGTAATGATCAGTGCATATATTATTTAACAAATTCTTTAGATATTAATAATATACCCGTTGATGGTACCATAAAAGCCAATACCCGAGGTTTTACTTATTTACCACAAACAGGTCAAGTTTTAGTATTTAACTAAAAAATCAGCTACGCAGATTTTTTAAAGGCTACTATGCAGCCAAAGATGAAAAGCAAAGCTAAAAGAGTTAATAGCTAAAAGAAAAAACGTTAACACAATAACAAAAGGTTTACTTATCAAAGGCTTGAATTTAAGGTGGAGTTGAAGGCTTTTAACTGTATTAAAAATAAATGAATTAAGCTGAAATGCTGCATTAAACCGGTAAATTAAATTGTCACTGCTTGTATTTTTTAGTATGGCTGAAAAATATGATTAAATGTAAGTAATGATATATATCGATAAATTCAAAATGGATTTTTGTTTCGTAACATAAGCTTTTAGCTTATGCAGTATTAAATAGTTAAAAGTTGACTATTTGGTAATCAATTTTAAATGTTTCTTATGGGGCTTATACACTGCCATAAGAGTTAAGTTAATAAAATAGGAACGCTATGAAGTTAATAAATAAAAAACAAACCGGTTTTACTTTGATAGAATTAATCATCGTAATTGTAATTTTAGGTATTCTAGCAGTCACCGCAGCCCCTAAATTTTTAGATTTGCAGGGGGATGCAAATAAAGCAACAATTCAAGGAGTTGACGGGGCTGTTAATAGTGCTATATCTGTAGTATACGGAAAAGCTATTATTGGTGGAGTTCATAAAACTGCTGGTGGCACTGGTATTGGTGTTGATACTAATGGTGATGGGGCTAAAGATGTACTAACTTCATTTGGTTACCCTACGGCAGCTGCTGGTATTTTAGCCTCTCTAGACATTTCAGTTGGTGCTAATGGAGACTTCAATGGGCTTGTAATTACAACTGGAGAATATGTGATTTCTACTAAAAGTACGACTGTTGTCGTAGGGTTAGTTCCTGAAGTAACAGATGGCACTACAGCTGAAACTCATGATGGCTGTTATGTTTCATATAAAGAAGCTGAAAGTGAAACTGTTAAACCTGTTATTATTGTTAATACAGATGGCTGTTAATTAAAGTAAAGTGAAAGCTCGAAATTTAAAACAAAAATCTAATTTAGGTTTCACCTTACTCGAGTTGATCATTACTTTGATTATTGTGGGGGTCCTGTCGGTGACAGTGCTCCCCAAATTTTTTGGCCCAGCATTATTTGATTCTTATACTGCCCGAGACCAAGCGATGTCAACTTTAAGAACCATGCAGCTACGTGCAATGCAAATGACTGCTAATGCAAAGTGTCATAAATTTATTATCTCTCCTAATTTACTTGCGCCGCCTTCCCCTATAACTGATACAAATACCTGTTCTAATACTGCAAGTAGCGTTGATAACCCTAATTATTTATCTATGACATTAGATAGCAGTCGCACAGATGTCACTTTTGATGCTGATAATGCAGCCGGTTCTACTTTCAGCCAAATTGCATTTGATGATTTAGGCAAACCATGCTTAGGTAACCCTGTCACTTTCACTAATGGCCACTGTACCAGTACTAATGAAGGCAATTGCGATACGAGCGGATGTAAAATAACAGTTGGCGAAGTGGCTATTTGCATATCTGGTGAAGGTGCCATTTATGGGTGTTAATAAAAAGAATTCTTGTTTAAAAAAGGGGATATTTCAGATAATAGAATTTTGGCATTCTATTTTAATGACGCTATTCCGGTGTGGTATATATTTTATTAAAAAATGTAATCCCCTTATGGTTTGTGTTTCGACCAAATCTGCAACTCGATTTTTACCTTTTTCTAAGGCGCAGCCTTATCATAACCGTAATGCAAAACAAAATGGTGGTTTCACTTTAATCGAACTGATTTTAGGTATGGTGGTATTGGCAATTGTAATGACCATTATGACTGGCTTATTAGCACCACAAGCGAGGCAAAGTGCCGATCCTGTTGTACAAATACGGGCGACAGAATTGGGCCAAGCTTTAATGAATGAAATACTGGCTAAATCGTTTGATGAGAATTCAGATCGTAGCCCACCTTGGCAACGCTGTGGAGAAGGTGGGGCTATTTGTACTGAAACTGTTAACTTTGGCCCTGAGTGTTTAGATAATACAAAAACAGCGCCAACTTGTACTGGGTCAAGCTTACAGAGTCGAGTAAATTATAATGATGTTGATGATTATAATGGCTTAACCTTAAGTGACTCTGACTTTAAAAACAGTTTAAATCAAGATGTATCTGATTATTATAAAGGTTTTACAGCAACAATATCTGTGGTTTATGATGGTGATTTTAATGGTACTGCAGATACCGATATAAAAGCCAAGCTTATCACCGTATCTATCACGGCCAGTAATAATGAAACCTATGGTTTCTCTGCCTATAAGGGAAATTATTAAATGCTTGAAGGACTTAATTCAGAAAAAACAAACAAAAATTCAACCCGATTTCCTATCACCTTTTCTACTAAGGCGCAGCCTTATATTTACCAAAATGCCAAGCAGGTTGGTGGTTTCACTTTAATTGAATTAATTTTAGTGATTATTATTTTAGGTATTGTAAGTGTTGGAACTATGCAGTACTTATCATTAGGTGCTCAAATTTATGCAGAAGCGACTGAGCGTGATGAAGCGGTAGCCCAATCACGCTTTATGTTGGCAAGGTTGACACGTGAATTGCGTCATGCAACGCCTAATTCAGTTCGGCTAAATTGTGACAGTGATGACAATGATGGTTTTGAAGTAGTGCCTGCATGTGTCTCCTTTCAGTGTTTAGAGTTTGTGCCCTTTAAAGCCAGTTCTATTTATGTGGATAATTTAACAAGTAATACAATTAACGTGGTTGATCCTACTAATTATCCAGATACTACTGCAAATTCTAGCAATGATAATGTAAGTATTTATGCCCTTAGTGCCGACGATGTTTACAAAGCGGCTAATAATAAACGTTTTATTATAAATTCAGCGTTAGATAATACAACGCCTTCGTTAGATACTTGGACGATGTCTGGGGTGTATGCAGATGAATCACCCACTAAAAGGGTTTATGTTCTAGATAATCCAGTGAGTTTTTGTGTTGAAGGTAATGAGCTTTATAGATATGAAGGTTATGGTTTTAAGGAAAATAAAGCAGATTCAAACCCTAATATAGCAACCCATATGATAGGATCAAAAAAAGGCATATTATTAGGTAAATTGATACAAAATGATTTATCTAGCACTGCATTTTTTAATTATCATAATGCGTCTTTAACGCGAAATTCGGTTGTTAATATTCATAGTCAAATGGGTATAAATAGCTCTGAGACGGTTTCTTTTAATCACGAAATTCATTTACCTAATGTGCCATAAAGTGAAATTGATAAAGATTCTTTTTAGTTACACACTTTATTTTAATTGAGTTTAGATTATGTGTATTATTGTTACTGAATATTTTGATAAATAATGTGATAGCTCTTCGATAAAAACAGCTCGGAGGTGACCGCACTGAAAATGTGATTAAAGCACTCAAAAAAGGAGCATAATGCAAAGTATAAAAAAACAAGCTGGCAGCATGCTTATGAGTGCATTATTTATTGCTATTTTAATGCTGGCATTAGGTGTCGCTTTAGTGAATATTTTATCGAGTTCAGCACACAATAATGCGGTGGAATATTATGGTGCTCGCGCTTTGTTAGCTGGCCAAAGTGGTATTGAATGGGCCTTAGTTGAAATATTTGAGTTAAATCCTGATTCAGATCCTGCCGTGGCTAATCAAGCGTCTGTTGATGCATGTAATAACTTTGATGACTCCGCACCAAAAACATTAACTTATTCCGACCCTTATTTATTAAATTGTAGTGCAAAAATCATTTGCAATGCAATAGAAGATATTCCGGATTCTTCCGTTTCAACTGAATTTGTAAATGTATTTAGAATAAGTAGCTCTGCAACTTGTTCAATAAGCAATTGTGCCGCAGGCCATGGCTGCCGAAAAGACTTTTGGCAAACGCAAAGGACCATAAATGTTGAAGCTAAAACACTTAATTAATTTAATGACAGAATTCAAACTTATATATCAGGTTATTGTGGTTTAAAAGGAGTATCAGTGTTCAAGTTAACGAGTTTTATTTATATATCACTTTTATTAGTTCTATGCTTCTTTACACCTAAAGCGGTATCGCTATCATGCGAGGAGACATTTATAGATGGGCTTACGAATAGTGACAATTCAGGCAAAATAAAATTTGAAGGTTGGTCTTTATTAATTAATAACCCAGATACGGTTCTAGCGACGACACTTGTGCAAAATAATGGTTCAATACTAACCTGTAATACTGCAAACTGTAGTTCGCAAGGTAGCGTAGTACCAAAACTCTCTGCAAATTTTGTTAATTACACATCAAATAGTAATTTGACAGTTAATGGCACAACTCAAACAATAACTTCTAATGATCTTAAAAATGTCACTGTTAAAAATTCTGGCATACTTTATATGAGTAGTAGTTTTAATACTTACTATTTTAAACAGTTAAAAGTTGAAAGTAACTCAACTGTGTATATGACTCCAGGTGATTACTACATAGAAAACTTAGAATTTAAAGGGATTAGTAGCCTAAATGTACTGGGCTCAGGTACCGTCAGAATTTTTGCGACAAGGAAAGCCAAATTTAAAGAGTGGTCGGTGATAAACCAAGGAAATGTGGGAGATCCGAGTAAGTTATTTGTTTATTATTTTGCTGAAGGGGAAGATAAAGTTAAAGTTGAAAGTCATGCAACGATATCAGCTTATATATACTCTGAAAATAAGGTTGAAATTAAAAGTAGTGGTGGGCGGTTTTATGGTGCTATTTCAGCAGAAGGTGAAATAAAAATAAAAGAAGGTGCGACAGTTACATATATTAGTACTGCTTTACCAAACTTAGATTTAAATGGTTTATGTGGTGATACGACTCCTACCGCTGAATATCGATTTGATGAAACAAGCTGGGTAAGTGGTGCAACTGGTGAAGTGATTGACTCTATTAATGGTAATAATGCAACGGCATTCTCAGCGTTACCTGTTCCTGGTAAGGTGTGTAATGCAGCAGATTTAACGGCCTCCGGTACTTCAGATTATATTAAATTAAATGAACAAATTTTAGATAATAAAACTCACTTTTCTATTTCTTTGTGGTTAAAAACAGCCAAAGCAGCAAATCAAAGCTTAGTCTCTGGCGCTAATAATAGTAATTTTAATGAATTGATAATGTGGTTTCCATCTAGTCAAATATTCCAACCTTATTTAACTGAGTATCAAAACGGTAGCTTTAGTATTACCGATATCTCTGATGATAATTGGCATCATATAGTGTGGACCCGAAATGGTACGCAAAATTGTTTATATAGAGATAAAGTATTGCAAAATTGTACAACTCATAATGCGAGTGCAATTGATATCGGGGCGTTAATTTTAGGTCAAGAGCAAGATAGTTTCGGCGGAGGATTTGATTCATCTCAAGCGGTAGAAGGGCTGATTGATGAATTAATTATTTTTGATGGGGCAATCAGTTCTGATGAGATAACTGATATTTATGATAATCAAAATGCAGGTCTCGGTTATGATGGTTCAGCTAGAGCATGCCCAGTTTTGCAACCTGTATTAGATATGCATTTTGATGAAGTAAATTACAGTGGTACAAATGCAATTTTAGATAGCTCAGAAAATGACTATCATGGTACAGCCACAAATGTATTACCTGCTGATGGCTTATTATGTAACGCAGCTGATTTAAGTGCTGATTCAACAACAGATTACATCACTATGAATGCTTCAGCTATGAATGGTTTAAGTGATTTCACAGCTATTGTTTGGGGAAAAAGCACATCTACTCAAGATTCAACTATTTTTTCTGGTTTGAGAGATTCAAGCGAACAAGGCAGCAATGAAGCTGTATTTTACTTTGATAATAACAATCATTTTTGGCCTACAATAACCGCATCACCTTTTGATACCGCTAGCCAACTAGGTTCTACGGTAACTATGAATAATGACAATTGGCACCAATTAGTATGGACGAGAAGGGCTAATACGGCACAAAGTTGTTTTTATTTTGATGGTGTGAGTCAAGGCTGTATCACACATATTGATGGCGACGATAATGCCGCATTACAAATAGCGAGTCTCATATTAGGTCAAGAGCAAGATAGTTTTGGCGGAGGATTTGACATTGCTCAAGACTGGGAGGGGTTATTAGATGAATTAATTATTTTTAATACGGTACTCTCATCTTCTCAAATTAATGATATTAAAACCAATGTTGAAGCAGGTAATAACTGGGATGGCACAGCACGTTCTTGTGCTTCAGAAGTTGATCATTACAGAATTGAACATGATGGTGCGGGTTTAACCTGTGAAGCAGAGTCTATAACAATTAAAGCGTGTGAAAATGCAAGTTGTACTAGTTTGTATGGTTCAAGTACAACACTCGACTTTAAAGCGGATGGTGTTATAAAATCGTCTCCTACTTTTACTGGAAATACAACTGTAAATTTAAGTCAAACTACGTTAGGTACCTTAACTTTATCTACTGCAAATGAAACTGTATCAGCTAGTAACCCTTTAGTTTGTATAAATTCAAGCGGTGGAACTGCATGTGATATTGCTTTTACAGATACAGGTTTGAGGTTTACTGAGAGTACTGGAACCAATAAAGTAGATTTAAAGGATCAGATTTCAGGAGCTATAATAACAGATCCCATTTATATTCAGCCTGTTAAAACAAGTCCCGAAACAGGAGCGTGCCAGTCTGTTTATACGGGAGTTAAACCAATCGAATTTCAAGTAGATTGCGTTGATCCAGGGACTTGTAATATCAGTTCTAGTATGAGACTTACTTTGAATGATCAAGCAGGAGAAAATAAAACAATTGCTAAATCAGAAACAGCAAGTTTTACTTCAGTTGATTTAAATTTTGATACTAACGGAATTGCCTCGATTTCAAATTTAAAATTTACTGATGCAGGTAAGGTAAAGCTTAATGTTCGAGCGCCATTACAAGGCTCATCTGATTATATGGTAGGTAATTCAAATGAGTTTATTTTTAGACCAAATTCATTTTCTGTTATCGTAAAAGATGATCTTCACAGTTCAACAGATCCCTCATATGCTGATGATGCATCAGACTCTGTATTTAAAAAAACAGGTGAGACTTTCACTGTTCAAATTCAAGCCTTAAATGCGGAAAATAACCTAACGCTTAATTATGATGACGATGATACCAGTATTAGCTTAGTGCCGAATATAACTTCTGAAGTGCAAGCGCCAGTTGGTGGAGAAGATGGTAGCTTAGCAATTGGAACCTATAAGTTTGTGGATGGCATATCTAAAGTTGGAGCAAATAGCTATTTTAATGTGGCATGGGATCAAGTGGGTATTTTACAACTTGATGCTAGCTTAGATGCTGTAAATTACTTAAATTGGACAAGATCCGGTGAGCCAAGTACTAAAATTACAGGAAGTGAAAATAATATTGGTAGGTTTGTTCCAGCAGCTTTTACTTTAGCGGTAGATCCAACACCAATGTTTAATCATAGTTGCGGTGCTACATTTACTTATTTTGGTCAAAGTTTCACAGGCCAATACACAGTTAATGCTATTTCTGATACCTCAGATTTAAGCAGTATAGCAACAAATTATACGGGTGCTTTTGCAAAAGCAACTATGTCATTTAAAGTTGAAAATAATAATAATGATTTATATCGTTCACATAATGACTTTAAAGATACAAATAATGTACACCGATTGATTCCTCCAAATTCAGCAGGTAGTTGGCAAAACGGTATATTTACATCATCATCTTCTGGTTATGTGTTAAACCGTGATTCAAGTCCTGATGGGCCTTATGAAAATATTAAGTTTGTTTTAATGATCGATGATGGAGAAAGCTCACTGCAAAATATAACTGATTTTTTGAATATGAATGAAAACCCAGATATGAATAATTTACATCCAAACAGTGCTTGTACTTCAGATAATTCATGTACTGGGGTTAAATTTAATGGTGTAAATCAATTTAGATATGGCCGTTTAGCATTATTAGATACCTATGGTTCTGAGTTTGACACTATTCAGGTACCTATGCGCACAGAGTATTTTGATGGTACAAATTTTATACTTAATATAGAAGACAGCTGTAGTGATTACAGTGCAAACTTGGATCAAAAAACACCTTTGAGCCCAAGCCTAACTTTTGATATTAAAGGTACCGCTCCTTATAGGTTTTCTAATGGTACTTATGATGGTGTAGAAGGGGTATACGTAGACCCTTTAGGTTCACAAAAGAACTTTTTAATTGAGCACACTACCACTCCTATATGGTTACAGTTTGATTGGAAAGGAAACGGCTCACAGCTACACCCCCAAGGTGAAATTCAATTTGGCCGCTATCGCGGTAACGATCACGTCATATATTGGCGAGAGCAATAATTACTATTGCTCATTTTTGTTTGCCCAGCGAAGCTGAAATATTTATACTTTTCAGAACCTAGAACCTAGAACCTAGAACCTAGAACCTAGAACCTAGAACCTAGAACCTAGAACCTAGAACTGTTACTTAATCAACTTCTGCACCATCAATCCAGCAACGATAAATAATAACCCAACTAAAGTTGCTGGGTGAATTTCTTCTCCTAAAAACTGATTAATTAAAATCAGTGATATGAAAGGAGAGATAAAAATTAAATTGCTTACTTTTGCGGTATTCTCAGCTTTTTTCATGGCAATGAGCCATAAAACAAAAGTAATGCCCATTTCAAATAAACCCACATATAAAGCAGCTAATGTGCCTTTTAAGTTGGGCAGTATCCAAGCATTTTGCCAAGTAACGACTGCCGCAATTAAAGGTAAACCAACACAAAAACAAATAAATAAGCTTAAAATAGGTTTATCTTTGTTTTTGGTACTATAAATCCAGTATAATGCCCATAAAAGTGTACTGAGCAGTGCAAGGCCTACGCCTAAAGGGTTTTGAAAGTTTAATTGGGCTAACTGTCCTTGGGTACTTATGATTAACACCCCTAGATAAGCAAAGCTTAATGCCGCGATATCAGTTTTTCTTAACTTTTGGCCAAGCATGGGTACTGCTAAAAAACTTAGAGCGATTGCCCAAGTGTAATTAAGTGCTTGCGCCTGTTGCGCAGGTAATAGATCGTATGCTTTGAACAAAATTAAATAATATAAAAGTGGATTTAAACACCCTAACTTAAAATAGAGCGCTTTATTGCGCCTAAACGTAGGTGTAATTTCAGTGAGTTGTTTGTTTTTAGTTAAACATGCAAATAAAAATAACCAACTAAAAACAGCAGCATAAAAAACTAACTGTAAAGGTGATAAATGTTGTAAAGCAAGCTTAAAAGCAGTTGCAACTGTCGACCATAAAAAAACGGCTGCAAGCGCAAAGTAAATAGCGTGGCGCTGATTTTTAATCATATGTAAAGTTCGATTTTTTTGATTATATGTTGTGGCGCTTATTAGATTTTAGCTATTTGATGTTACGCCGAAATAAGGTCGGGTAAAGTATCACAAATAAGCTTAATTTAAGTCAATGATGTATAATATTTTTTAATTAAATAGATAGGGAGTAAATATGAAATTTAACACAGTAGCATGTGGTATTACATTAGGCTTATTAGGATTAGCAAGCACTTCTGTATTGGCAGAGCAAAAAGCTAAAGAAGGTGCATACTTAGGTTTGTTTGCTGATTACTATTGGGCTAACTGGAACAACATTGAAGACAAGCCAGAAGTAAGCTTAGGTGAATCTTTAGGTTTAGGTTTAGAGCTGGGTTACCGTTTCGATCAACAGTGGGCTACTCGTATTGAAGTGACTGCTCATGATTTTGGTATTAAAGGTACAACTCAAGAAAAAAGTGCAACACGTTTTGGTATTGATGCGCTTTATCATCTTGATGATTCACCTTTTTATGGTTTTGCTGGTATTAAAAGAATGGATGTCTACCAAGGCTTCAATATGGCAAACTTAGGTGCAGGCGCAAGACATTATTTTAATGATGATTGGGCTGTTTCTGCTGAAGCAACTTGGTATGAAGGCTTAGATCGTGATTATACTGATTTTGCTTGGAAGCTAGGTATAAACTACTTTTTTGGTGAAACGGCTAAATCAACAACGATACCTGAAAAAAATGTAGCACCAACTCAAGTTGCACAAACAGAATCTAAACCATTAGATAGTGATAATGATGGTGTATATGATGTAGCAGATAATTGTGCCAATTCAGCAACTGCATATGCAGTTGACCTTAAGGGGTGTACTGTAACGCAAGTTCATGAAGCGTCACTAGCGCTATTAGTCAACTTCCCACATGATAACTCAAGTGTGAATGCACAATATTTTAATGAAATTTCGAAAGTCGCTGATTTTTTAGCTAAGCATTCAAACAATACAGTAACACTTGAAGGTCATACTTCTGCTAGAGGTTCTGATGAGTATAATCAAAAACTATCTGAACGCCGCGCTAAAGCAGTAAAAGCAGTTTTAGTGAATAAGCATAATATCGCAGCAGATAGAATTGAAGTGGTAGGTTTAGGTGAAACTCAGTTACTAAATACTGCAAATACAGTGAAAGCTGATGCGCAAAACAGGCGTGTAGTTGCTGTTAAGTTTATGGAAACAGTGAATGTAAAGCGTGACAACAAAATGTAATGATTAAGCCTGCTTAATTATTTATTGCGTTGACGTAAAATAAAGCACATATTGGGTAATATATGTGCTTTATTTTTGATGACGTTATAAAATATTTTAGAAAGAATGACTTGATAAGTTATTATCTTTTAGTTATTTACGAAAAAATAACGATATACCCGCCACAATTGAACCTACGACTAATAAAGTCATTAATCCGCTAAATACTAAAGATAAAACCAATGCTGATCCTACAATAGCACCTGCCATTTTCAATTTTGTTGTGAACTTTCCAGGCTCTCTATCTACAAATGTTCCTTCTGATGTCTGCGTAAATGTCGTCATATTAAGATCCTTATCTTAAAAAATACGATTAATGTTTGCTTGGTATGAATCATAGGGGATTTAAGTCTTGAATCGATGAATTTGTGTTGAACGGTAAAATTAGGTGATGTTTGGTTATTTTAAAGGATAAAACAGATAAGATTATTTAGTTATATACCCAAGCCACTTGATAATGCTTGTTTCAGAATTTATCAGGTGAGTTAGCACAAGGCACATCATTTTAGGAATGCTTATTGCCTTTCAAACTGATGTAACGTAGTGATTACTTATCTGATAAATTCCCTACGGGCGGGTTTTAAATGGTCAACTACCGCGTTATTTATGCTGATAAGGGAATAACCCATTACCTGCAATAAATGTCTTGTATTTGACCATTTAAACTCCCGCTGAAATCATGCATTTCCAAGTAGCTTGGGTATAAATAACCTTATCTTGAATATTACTTTTGAACGTTAACTTATGAAGTTGATTTACTCTTTATTGTTAAAAACCGTAATCTCGTAACAAAAGCCATAAAAATACATAATATATAGATACTACCCGAAGAACTTTGTTGAGGTTCCGGTTGAGTTGGTGGTTCTGGTGGCGTAATAGCGCCAATTACTTTAATTGTGAGGCTATCAGAGCTACTCGCACCTCTTTCATCTGTTACTGTAAGGGTAATAACCGCTTCACCTGTCTCATCTGATGAAGTAAGTTTTGGTTGGATACTGGTTGGGTTGTCTATTGTGATCAGAGGACCCGAACCTTGAGACCATAAATATGATAACTGGTCATTTTCAGCATCAGTTGCATTAGCTTCGGTGTTTGTAATTGATGCATTGGTAGAAAGTTCAATATTGTTACCTGCAAATACTGTGGGAGCTTGATTATTTTCGTCATCTAAAATGGTGACTTGGTACTTAGCTTGTTCGATTAAACTATTAATAGGGTTACTTAATTGAATTTCGAAAAACTCGTCATTTTCCGATAGTTGATCATCTGTAATATCTACAACGATTTGCTTATTGGCAGTGTCGCCGTCACCCCAAGTTAATGTGCCCGAAATGGCTGTGAAATCAGTATATGAAGCTGAGCCTGCAACAACTTGATAATCAACACTTATACTACCAAAACTACCGGCGGTGCGAGCTATATCGATACTATAGTTTTGTTGGTTTTCAGCAATGTTTTCTTTTTGAGCAATAAATGTAACATTACCATTGTGTTCACTCCCTTCTAAATTCACAGTGAGATATTGATGATCGCCTAGTGTGGCACCATTTTTTGGATCATATAATCGGATATAAAAAGATTGCTGTAATGGGGAGCTCAAGTTACTAGGAGAGATGGCAATATCAAATGACTTATCCCCTGATTCTTGTTCTGCCCACGATAAAATACCTTTGGTTGGTGTGTACTCGGTATTTTCTTCTGCGCTACCTGGAAGTGTTTCATAAGCTATGCTAGTACTTATCTCAGAGGCTTTATCTAAATTAACGTTAATTGTGAGAGATGAATCTCTGGGAGTTGCTATAGTTGAACTTGCAAAAGAAATACTACCTTGTTCATTATTAACACGAGTATTGTCTTTTAATACATATAAACCACTGTTGATATCACTCAGTAATATTAAGCCTGAAGGTAAGTATGGGTAAACACCCCAAGCACCATTAAATGATTTATTATCAGATGTTGGAAATGAATCAAAAAAACCAGCATCTTTTGGGTTGGTTGCATCGCTGATATCTAAGATGGTTAAACCTCTTTCATAATTAGACATGTAATATCTATTGCCACGTACAAAGCCGTTATGATCAATTGCTTTTGTTGGACCTTTGTACATACCAGCTAAAACAGGTTGTTTTAAATCTGAAATATCAAATACACGTACAGTGGTATTTAAGCCTCCTTGATACTCATCATATTCATCATGTGCGAAAATATAGCGCTTATCGTCACTGAACCAGCCTGAATGTACATATTGGTTTTCAATTGCTACGTCATCATAGCCGATAGAGCTCAGTTCAGTAACTTGGTTTGTGTTGGTTATATCCCAAAAACGTATCTCTGTTTCATTAAAATCAACTAAAACATTACAAAATTCAGCTGTTGTTTGGCAGTCTCTATTTTTACGTTCATCATCAATTAAAAGAGAGGTTGCATCATGTGTATAATTAGCGCGAGAGTTGGTACTAGGGGTGAATAATCGACTGATGTTTTTAGGTTCTGTTAAAGAAAAACTTGTAAAAGCGCCTCCATAAGATTCTGTGCCTACAATTTGAACCGTCGCAATCGCATTGGGAAGTTGTGTATTTAAGGTATAATCAACATTGTTGATATAGACATTATGAGCAGATGTTCCACTAAGGTTAGTGGCAGCTAAACTGACTGAATTTGGTAAGTTGTTTAAATCAATTATTTTAATGCCGTCACTACTTTCAGATGTGACATAAGCATAAGCTTGGTATGAATGAGTTAATTTATTAAAATATTGATATACTTTTATATCTCGCCAACTGGTATTTGAACCAGATATGAAACCCACTTCTTTAGGGTTTGTTGGTGTTTCTAAGCTATAAACTTTAACACCATTACTTACGCCCATAATTACATATTCGATATGAGTATTAAGATCTACATGTCCCCAAATATCATTACCACTTGTTCCGCTACTTAATGGTACATGAGCGACTAAATCTACATTTTTGCATGGGAATTCACTCGCACTGCCTGCGATACATGCTACATCTTGTTGTTTTTGGCTTAATATCTGGTATTTTTTGAGCTTATTAGCAAGTGATTTTGAAATAACACCTGCCTTTATATCCGTTATTACTTTAAAACCGGCTTTATATAATTGGTCTGCCATTGAAACAGGTACACCTGTTAAAGTGGTTTGATTGACATCTGGGCTTTGTACTTGAAAATGATCAAATTTATTATAACCTCCGCTCACAGGTACAAGTTGGCTTTGTAGATAAAAAATGTCTGATTCATCTTGAATATTATATTGTCCACTAGCAACTAAAACTTTATCGCCTTTACTGGCTTGTTGTACTGCATAATGTATGGTTTTACAGGGGCGAATGGGATTATCACATTTACCTGTATCTTTACCTGCGGAATCAACATATCTTGATTTGTCATGTTCAGCATGTGCTATTATTTGACCGCTGTATAGCGTCGTTAGTAATGCAATGCTATGTAATAAATATTTCTGGTACATAAAGATTACCTGTGTTTATAATTATTATTTTCTCAATTTATCACAGATTGAATAATATTAAAAAGAGGTAATTTTGCATTTACGTAATATTATATTGGTAATCTTAGCATTAATTTTAATAACTGCTTGTAATAAAAAAACGCCGGTACCGCTTCAATTCCAGCCAATGTTTAAAGGTAAAGAAATCACCTGTGATGATTCATTCTTAGTTATGGAAAATCAGTGGCAAATAAATGCATTAAGTTTTTATGTTTCTAAGTTTAAAATAGATCAACAAAGACTCCATGTTAATGGAGTCGATATGAATACTCATGTTTCTTTGTTGGGAGGTATGTGCCGACAAAGCATGAATTGGCTAATTAATATAGAAAACGAAATAGCAGCAGGTAGAGACTTATCATTTGAATTAGCAGTACCTTTTGAGTTAAACCATAAAAATCCTTTAACGGCACAGTTTCCATTAAATCAGTCTGATATGTTTTGGACTTGGCAGCTTGGTCATAAATTTTTACGTTTAGATATCGTTAACCAAACATTAAAAGATGAGCATTGGTCTTTTCATTTAGGCTCAACAGGATGTGACTCCGCGTCTGTTATGCGGGCACCTAAAGAGTCTTGTAAACAACCAAATAGGTTTAGGTTTAGTATTGAAAATTTTAATCCGAATAAAGTCATTTATATCCATTTAGATAAATTATTTAGCCATTTACCTCTAGAGAAAAATAATAATTGTATGGGAAGTTTAAATTCACAAGCTTGCCAAGTTATATATTCAAATTTAGCTAATAATGATTTATTTAACCAAATAAAAGTGATTAAAAAATGAAATTACTAAATATTTTTAGTGTTCTTATTATCTTGAGTTTATTAGGTTGTGGCCCTAATGAGAAAATAGCTTATAAATGGCCAATTCCTAAAGACTACCCCAAACCACAAGTACCAAAAGATAACCCTATGTCCGAGGCTAAAATAGAACTAGGCCGATTTTTATTTTACGATAAAAATTTATCAGCAAATCAAACGCAAAATTGTGCGACTTGTCATCAACAAGAAAAGGCTTTTTCAGAGCCCTTAACTGTCTCTATCGGATCTACAGGTCAAAGCCACAGGCGTAACTCATTGGCTTTAGTTAATATCGCCTATAATAAAACCCTTACTTGGGCACATCCGAGTTTAGATTCTATTGAGCGTCAACTTTTGTTACCTATGTTTGGAGAAAACCCAGTTGAAATGGGGATAACGGGCTATGAAGATGAAGTATTATCTCGCTTTAATACTGATAAATACAAAGTGATGTTCGAAGCCGCTTTTAATGATAACGATATTAACTTCGATAAAATTAATAAGGCATTAGCAAGTTTTGTAAGAAGGCTCATTTCTTTTAATAGCCCTTTTGATCGCTATGCCTATCAATTGCAAGATAATGCACTCAGTGCTAGCCAGGTTAGAGGTATGGATTTATTTTTTTCAGAAAGATTAGAGTGTCATCATTGTCATGGTGGTTTCAATTTTACTCAATCTACGACCCATGAAAAACAATTATTAGATAGACGTCCTTTTCATAATACGGGTTTATATAATATAGATGGCAAAGGCAGTTACCCTTTAACGGATATTGGTTTAAATGAAATCACCTTAGAGCAAAGAGACATGGGGGCATTTAGAGCGCCAACATTAAGAAATATTGCACTGACAGCACCTTATATGCATGACGGCAGTATTCAAACTTTAGATGGGGTTGTAGCGCACTACGCTGCTGGTGGGCGTGCCACAAAGCAACTTGATATTAACAGTGAATTTAAAGAAAATATGTATAAAAGTCCTTTTGTAAAAGGGTTTGAACTTACGGATAAAGAAAAATCTGATTTAATTGCATTTTTAAATGCGCTAACAGATGAATCCTTTGTTTCAGATCCTAAATTAAGTAACCCCTTTAATTGATCTAAAAACCTCAAGTTTGCATTTTCATTCAATTTAAGTATATTGTATGCAATACATCATTATCAATTAATTTATCTATGCAACAAAATCTTTTTGCTAACTGGCAAGTGCCAACAGATTGGCATCATATAACGACATTAGAAATGCATACTGGCGGTGAACCTTTACGAGTGATCACAGGTGGCTTTCCTGAACTTCAAGGAAAAACGATTTTAGAGAAACGTCAATATTGTTTAAATCATTTTGATGATTTACGTAAAGCACTTATTTTTGAGCCCCGTGGTCACGCAGATATGTATGCTGCATTGATCACTGAACCTGAACGTGAAACAAGTCACTTTGGTGTGTTATTTTTACATAATGAAGGTTATAGCACTATGTGTGGTCATGCGATTGTCGCTTTATCTAAGGCTGCAGTTGAGGCTAAAGTCATTGATGTTATCGAAGGTGATAACGCGCTTCGCATTGATAGCCCTGCGGGATTAATTACTTCATATATAAAAGTTAAAAATAATAAAATTATCGATATTCATTTTAATAATGTGCCTTCTTTTTTAGCGTTGAAGCAACAACAAGCAGCTGTATTCGGCTTAGGTAACGTCACTTTTGATTTAGCTTATGGTGGTGCATTTTATGCCTATGTTGATGCAGACACGTTAGATTTAGACTTAAGCGATACAAATAGCATTGCCATTATAGACATGGGCAAACGAATTAAAGAAGCAGTGCAAAGTCAGTTTGATATCAAACATCCATTTGAAGATGATTTAAGCTTTTTATACGGTGTTATTTTTGTTTCCCATCAGCAAGCGTTATCACAAGACGTCCATAGTCGTAATGTATGTATTTTTGCTGAAGGTGAATTAGATCGAAGTCCAACAGGCACAGGTGTGAGTGGTAGGGTGGCTATTCATTATGAAAAAGGCGAATTATTGGTTGATGAGACCATTAAAATTGAAAGTATTCTAGGCTCGTATTTTAATGTCAAAGTGGTTGAGACAACGCAATTTGGGCAATACCAAGCGATTATTCCTCAAGTAAGTGGTATGGCTTATATAACAGGTAAATCAGAGTTTTATATTGATCCTGAAGATCCATTAAAAGAAGGTTTTATTTTTCGATGAAAGAAATTTATCAACAAAGACAAAGTCAATGTCGTTCGCAACTTGTTGAGCAAAACTTAGATGCTTTATTAGTATTAGGTTTTGAAAATTTACGTTATTTAAGTGGTTTTAGCGGTCATGCTGCTTATGGCATTATTACACTAGAACAAAATTATTTAATTACTGACTATAGATATGCTGAGCAAGCGACTAAAGAATGCTGTGATTTTGAAATCATTACGCGAGATCGCGAAAAAGAAACTTTAGGTGCATGTATTAAGCGTCATTTAGGTAGTACAAAAACTTTAGGGTTTGATGCTGCATTTGTTAATGTGGCTATGTGGCAAGATGTGTGTAAAGCGTTTAGTAATATTGCTACTTTACCGATTACTGGCATGATTGAACGCCAACGTATGGTTAAAGATCATTGGGAAATCAAACAAACAAAATTAGCAGCTGCGATTGCTGATCAGGCTTTAAATGAATTAATGCCCTATTTTGTTGCAGGTGCTACAGAAAGAGATGTGGCTTTAGAACTTGAATACCGCATGCAAAAACTCGGTTCTGAAGGGCTGGCGTTTGATACTATTATGTTATTTTCCCAGCGTAGTTCATTACCTCATGGTATTCCTAGTGAGCAAAAATTGAAACAAGGTGATTTTATTACTTTAGACTTTGGTGCAGTAATAAATGGTTATCGCTCTGATATGACGCGTAGTTATATTTTAGGTGAAGCCTCAGAGAAACAAACAGAGGTTTACAATACGGTAGCGCAAGCACAACAAGCTGCAATTAATGTGCTTAAACCCGGTTTATCTGTTGTTGAAGCTTATAAAGTTGCACGTGAAGTATTGAATGAATCTGAGTATGGTCAATGGGCGGGTGATGGTTTGGGCCATGGCCTTGGCTTGTATTTACATGAAGCGCCAATTATTGGGCCTAATTGTGATTATGTTTTACAGCCGGGCAACATTATTACCATTGAACCTGGAATTTATATTCCTGATTTTGGTGGCGTTAGATTAGAAGATGATTTACTTATTACAGATGATGGTTATCAAGTTTTAACCCATGCACCTAAACCGTTTCTAATTTAAAGGTAAAAAAATGAAAGTAATAGAAAAAGAACAAGTTCATAACATACTTAATTTTAGTGATTTAATACCTGCCCTCAAAAGAGGTTTTTCTGGTGATTTTAAGATGCCAAAACGTCAGGTGTTTGAGTTGGCACCTGGTTGTGAAAAGCACAATGCATTTGCAGTCTTACCAGCATGGAATGAAGATGTGATAGGTGTGAAGTCTTTTACATATTTCCCACAAAATAGTGATGCGGATTTTGATTCATTATATTCAAAAATAATGTTATTTAGTAGAGATCATGGTGTGCCTTTAGCTTTAGTTGATGGTACTAGTGTTACGTTTTGGCGTACGGCTGCAGTATCAGCTTTAGCGTCATGTTATTTATCTAGAGAAGATAGTGAATCCATGGTGTTTTTTGGCTCAGGTAATCTTTCATCTTATATGATCAGTGCCCATTTAACGGTTCGAAAACTGAAAAAAATAACAATAGTGGGTCGTAATTCAGATAAAGTAGCCAGTTTAATTACTCAGATGCAAACACGTCACGAAGGAGTTGAGTTTATAGCTTGTGAGGTAAATAATGTTGAAATGGCAGTGAAACAGTCTGATATTATTAGCTGTGCAACAGGCTCTGCCACCCCTTTATTTAAAGGTGATTGGTTAAAACCTGGCGCTCATGTAGATTTAATTGGTAATCATAATCATGATCGTAGAGAGTGTGATACTCAGGCTATTTTGAATAGCTCTGTATATGTTGATAGCCGAACAAATGTTTTAAATGAAGCGGGTGAGTTGTTAATACCTATCAGTGAGGGGTTATTTACTGAGGCTGATGTTAAAGCTGAGTTAGCACAATTATGCTCAGGTGATGCTAATGGGCGTAAAAATGCTGATGAAATTACGTTATTTAAGTCTGTAGGCACAGCTTTAAGTGATTTAGTTAGCGCACATCTGGTTTATAAAAACCAAATGTAACGAGTCAGAAGGTGACTCTCTAAGGTAAACCACTTTTTAAAGCCTCGGTTTTGCAATAAGGATATGCTATGAAATATGAACTTTTTTTATCTGGGTTGGTGCTGACAGTATTAGGTATTGAGCCATTAATTTATTTTGCATATAGTTTATATCGAAAACGAACATGGCGTGTATGTTTTATTGACAAAGTGACTATGGTGTCACTTTAAAATCTGATGCCATTTAGTTCATTTAAAGACAAACAAATGTTGGTGGAATATGGGTTTAAAAAAAGGTCGTTAAGTGCGATTACAGACTTTGATAAAAAACTATTTAAGAAAATGCAAAAAAAAACACATGCCTGCCAAATTTATGTCGACCCTATTAATCCAAATAATATTTGCTTGCCAAAAACCACTATAAAATTAACGAGTACCATTTTACCTTTTTTTGGTATTTTATTGATTTTTATATCATAAAGTTAAAGTTCAGGTCTTTCATATGATGTGCATAACTCAGTTTATTTCATCTATCTCCGTTATTAATATTGTTGAACAATTCTTATTTACTAACCATTCATGAAACTAAGGTAGACTATTCATCATATCTATAGTGAGTATAAAGAAAGGATTAGCTTCGTTAATTCTCATCTAGCGCGAAAAATCGTATACTGTTGATATATTTTTAGTCCAATTAATAATTATATTCAACAAACCTGCTAGAGTTATTGGATATTAACACGTCACCAAGAGGGCATATCATGCTTCAAGAATATCGTATACACATAGCAGAACGCGCAGCTGAAGGCATTGTACCTAAAGCATTAGACGCAGAAAAAACTGCGGCCTTAGTAGAATTAGTAAAAAATCCACCAGCAGGTGAAGAAGAATTTTTATTAGATCTATTAACAAACCGCGTACCAGCGGGTGTTGATGATGCAGCTTATGTTAAAGCCGGTTTTTTAGCTGCCGTTAGTAAAGGTGAAGCAAAATCTCCAATTTTATCTGCTGATAAAGCAACTGAACTTTTAGGTACTATGCTCGGAGGTTATAATATCCAACCTATGATTGACCTATTAGACGATGATGCATTAGCGTCAACAGCTGCTAATGGTTTATCTCATACATTGTTAATGTTTGATGCGTTTTATGATGTTAAAGAATTAGCTGAAAAAGGTAATGCAGCAGCTAAGCAAGTTATGCAATCTTGGGCTGATGGTGAATGGTTCACATCTAAAGATAAAGTAGCTGAAAAAATTACTGTAAAAGTATTTAAAGTAACTGGTGAAACAAATACGGATGATTTATCACCAGCACCAGATGCTTGGTCACGTCCAGATATTCCTTTACATGCTAAAGCGATGCTTAAAATTGAGCGTGAAGGAATCAATCCGGATGAAGATGGTACTGTTGGTCCTATCGCTCAGATTGAAGAACTACAAAAAGAGGGCATTCCGCTAGCTTACGTTGGTGATGTTGTTGGTACGGGATCATCTCGTAAATCTGCTACCAACTCTGTTTTATGGTTTATGGGTGATGACATCCCTTGTATCCCTAATAAACGTGGTGGTGGTGTATGTTTAGGTGGTAAAATCGCTCCTATCTTTTATAACACGATGGAAGATTCCGGCGCGTTACCAATTGAATTAGACGTTCAAAAAATGAATATGGGTGATATAATTGATATTTATCCATACGAAGGCGTTGTAAAAAATGCAGCTGGCGAAGTTATCTCTGAATTTGAACTTAGCTCTGTATTATTAGATGAAGTACGTGCTGGTGGCCGTATTCCTTTAATCATTGGTCGTGGTTTAACAGGTCGTGCTCGTGAAGCATTAGGCCTTGAAGAAACGAGTCTTTTTGCTAAGCCTAAAGATGTTGCTGAGTCGACTAAAGGTTATACTTTAGCACAGAAGATGGTTGGTAAAGCATGTGGCGTTGAAGGGGTTCGTACAGGTCAATACTGTGAACCTAAAATGACAACTGTTGGTTCGCAAGATACTACAGGTCCTATGACACGTGATGAACTTAAAGATTTAGCATGTTTAGGTTTCTCAGCAGATTTAACGATGCAGTCTTTTTGTCATACATCAGCTTACCCTAAACCTGTAGATGTTGTTACTCATCATACTTTACCTGATTTTATCATGAACCGTGGTGGTGTTTCACTTCGTCCAGGTGATGGTGTAATTCACTCTTGGTTAAACCGTATGTTATTACCAGATACTGTCGGTACTGGTGGTGATTCTCATACGCGTTTCCCATTAGGTATTTCATTCCCTGCAGGTTCTGGTTTAGTGGCATTTGCTGCAGCCACAGGTGTTATGCCACTTGATATGCCTGAGTCTGTTTTAGTTCGCTTTAAAGGTGAAATGCAACCAGGTATCACTTTACGTGACTTAGTTCATGCTATCCCTTACTACGGGATCAAAAACGGTCTTTTAACGGTTGAAAAAGCTGGTAAAATTAACGAGTTCTCTGGTCGTGTATTAGAGATTGAAGGCCTTAAAGGCTTAACTGTTGAACAAGCATTTGAGCTTTCTGATGCATCTGCTGAGCGTTCAGCTGCTGGTTGTTCAATTAAACTAGAAGAAGATGCTGTTGCTGAATACCTAGAATCTAACATTGTGATGCTTAAGTGGATGATCAGTGAAGGTTACGGTGATGTACGTACAATCGAACGTCGTATCCAAGGTATGCAAGAGTGGTTAGCCAACCCATCACTTATGTCTGCTGATGCAGATGCGCAATACGCACACATTATTGAAATTGACTTAGCTGATATTAAAGAGCCTATCGTTTGTTGTCCTAACGATCCAGATGATGCAAAATTATTATCTGATGTTCAAAATACTAAAATTGATGAAGTATTCATTGGTTCTTGTATGACTAATATTGGCCACTTCCGTGCTGCTGGTAAGCTTATCGAAAAATTTGGTGGTACTTTACCTACACGTATGTGGGTTACACCGCCTACTAAAATGGATAGTGCACAATTAAGTGACGAAGGTTATTTTTCTATCTATGGTAAAGCGGGCGCTCGTGTAGAAACGCCTGGTTGTTCATTATGTATGGGTAACCAAGCGCGTGTTGCTGATAAATCAACTGTTTTATCAACGTCTACTCGTAATTTCCCCAACCGTTTAGGTAATGGTGCAAATGTATACCTTACTTCTGCAGAACTTGCGGGTGTAGGTGCTATCTTAGGTAAATTACCTACGCCAGCAGAGTACATGGAATATGCATCACAAATTGATGCAACGGCAGCGGATACTTATCGTTACTTAAACTTCCATAAAATGGAAGAGTACACTAAGAAAGCTGATACAGTAATCATTCAACAAGCTGTATAAACTTATTTCGCCTTGGTCTGGAAAAAGCCTGTTATTTTAGCAGGCTTTTTTTATTCATGTTAAATTCAGTTTTAACGCTTTATGCTTCGTTCAAAGGAGAATTTAATGAAAATATACTTATTGTTTTTAGTCAGTTTCGTATTTACAACATCTGCATCAGCATGTGATTCTTTTAGGTTAAATAATGGTGATTTATTACGCTGTGATATTGACCGCATTGAGTTATTGGCTAAAGTTGGTCAGCCAATATCGAAAGATGTTGATAGTATTGGAGTGAATGATGGAGAAAATAAATCTGGTACAACTAAAGAGACTTGGTCCTATATTTTAAAAGCTGATATAGGGGGAGACTTCTTAGTTTCTGTAAAAATTGAAAATAGTAAAGTTGTCAATATTAGCTCAAAACAAAAAGATAGGCTTTAAGACTTATAACCATGATACCTCAAAATGCGCGATTTCAGCGAAAATTAAACAGGATTTAGGTAAGACATTAATTGAAGATAATGGTTGTTCCCTTATCAAAATTAATTACGTAGCATAAACCCTGTTTAAACTCGCCGAGACGGCGCTTCTGAGCAAACCCACTTCATCGTTGTGTTATTTTGAAAGGTGCCGACATTTCTGCATCAACACGCCTTGAATTGGGCTCGCTCAGATAGCTCTGAAACATCCATTTTGAAGTAGCATGGGTATATCTAGTTGCGGGTTTAAAGACATTTGTATAGTGTAGTACAAGAACGTTTTTTGTTGTTTTATTTGATATTTAAAATGAAAAAAAGCCAGTGGAAGCTGGCTTTATCAGTAATGCGGTATGGATAACTACGGGCTTATTGTAGTCCTAATTTTTTTTCTAAATAGTGGATATTTGTACCACCATTTTGGAAGTTTTCATCTGCTAAAATTTCTTTATGCAGAGGGATATTAGTTTTAATGCCATCAATGACTAATTCATCTAATGCAATTCTAGCGCGTACAATAGCAATGTCACGATTTTCACCATAAGTAATTAATTTACCTATCATAGAGTCGTAATATGGTGGTACGCTGTAATCAGCATAAATATGACTATCCCAACGAACACCTAAGCCACCTGCAGGGTGGAAACGTGTAATTTTACCCGGAGAAGGAATAAATGACACAGGATCTTCTGCATTTATACGACATTCAATAGCATGACCTCTGATCACGATATCATCTTGCGTTAGGCTTAATGGTTGACCAGCAGCTATTTTTAACTGCTCTTTGATCAAATCAACACCAGTTACCATTTCAGTTACCGGGTGCTCAACCTGAATACGGGTATTCATTTCAATGAAATAAAACTCGCCATTTTCATATAGGAACTCAAAAGTACCTGCGCCACGATAGTTAATATCGATACATGCACGAGTACAACGCTCACCAATGAACTTACGCATTTCTTCTGTAATGCCAGGGGCTGGTGCTTCTTCAACTACTTTTTGATGACGACGTTGCATTGAACAATCACGTTCGCCTAAGTGAATTGCATTACCTTGACCATCTGCTAGTACTTGAACTTCGATGTGACGAGGGTTTTCAAGAAATTTTTCCATGTAAACCACTGGGTTACCAAAAAATTGCTGTGCTTCACTTTGCGTTAATGCAATTGAATCAATTAATTCTTCATCATCTCGTACAACACGCATACCACGGCCACCACCACCACCGGCGGCTTTAATGATCACAGGGTACCCTATGCGTTTTGCAATTTGTAAATTACGTTCATTATCATCAGTTAAAGGACCATCAGAACCAGGGACACAAGGTACACCTGCTTTACGCATCGCTTTGATTGCTTCAACTTTATCGCCCATTATGCGGATGGTATCACCGGTAGGACCGATAAATATAAAACCACTTTGCTCAACTTGGTCCGCAAAATCAGCATTTTCAGCTAAAAACCCATAACCTGGATGAATTGCAACCGCATCAGTGACTTCAGCAGCAGCAATGATACGAGGAATATCTAAGTAACTTTCTAAAGCCGAAGGTTTACCGATACAAATTGTTTCATCGGCTAACAATACATGTTTTAGATCTCTGTCTGCAGTAGAATGCACGGCAACAGTTTTGATGCCAAGCTCTTTACAGGCACGCAATATACGAAGTGCAATTTCACCTCGGTTTGCGATAACAACTTTATCTAACATAGCGTTTGCCTTAGATTATTCGATGATAAATAGTGGTTGATCAAATTCAATTGGATCTTCGTTATTAACTAAAATCTCTTTGATCACACCTGCTTTATCAGCTTCGATTTGATTCATCATTTTCATCGCTTCTAAGATACATAAAGTATCTCCTACTTTAACCGTTGAACCGACTTCAACATATGAAGCAGCTTCTGGAGAAGCTGAGCGATAGAAGGTACCAACCATTGGTGATTTAACTACATGACCTGAAATTACTGCTGGGGCACTTTCAGTTTCAGGTACAGCAACTACAGCAGGCGCAGCTAAAGGAGCAGCCGCAGCTAAAGGAGCAGCCGCAGCTAAAGGAGCTGCCATTGCTTGCATTACTGGAGCCGGACTATAGCGGTTAATACGGACCGATTCTTCACCTTCAGTGATTTCTAATTCAGAAATACCAGACTCTTCAACTAATTCAATTAACTTTTTTATCTTACGAATATCCATGGATAAACCCGTCTCTGTTTTATATTAATGTGTGTTTTGCAATTGGTTTGCCGCGGCTGTTAAAGCCATTTCATAACCCATTGCACCAAATCCTACGAGAACACCTTGTGCAACATCAGAAAAATATGAGTGATGTCTAAAAGCTTCTCTTTTGTGAACGTTTGACAAATGCACTTCATAAAAAGGTATATCAACACTTAGTAACGCATCCCTTAAAGCGACACTGGTATGTGTAAATGCAGCGGGGTTAATAATAATAAAATCAACCTCGCCCCAAGCTGAGTGTATACGCTCTATTAATGCTTGCTCACCATTACTTTGGAAGTGTTCTAACTTAATATTAAGTGTTAGAGCTTGTTGCGTTAATGATGCAATAATATCGTTTAGGGTTTGAGAGCCATAAGTTTCTGGTTCTCGTTTACCTAACATATTTAAGTTTGGTCCATTTAGGACTAAAAGTTTGAATTTAGCAGTCATTGTCTGCGAAATTTCCTTAAAAGTAGTGAGTGTCGTTGTTTTTATAATTCAAGTCATAATTTAATAGGTTCTGACTTAAATCGCAACTTTTTATCACGTTCAGCAACGATTATAGTTATTTCAAAGAAAATAACAGCAAAATACTGGTCTAATCAGTCCAAAGTTAGTTGCTTTGGGATTTATGGTACTAATGAAGAGAGAATTGTAGTTTTTGTTTAAAAAGGAGAGGACAATAATTTATGATAAAGTTAATACAAGGACATAAAAAATATAAATTATAAAGAAATAGTGAGCTAGAAATTATATTAGCCCACTTGGTTTTTAGTTATCTTACTTTAACTTCTCTAAATGAGCTGCAAAATTATCGGCATCCATAAAACCTGTTACTCGTTCAGATATTAGCTCTTTTCCTTGTGTATCAAAAAATAAAATACTGGGTAAACCAAATACATTAAAGTGCTTCATAAATGCAAGGTTCGTATCACTGGCATCGGTTAAGTCTACTTGAATTAGCTCGTAACCTGAGAATGCTTTAAGTACTTTAGGGTCCGCAAAAGTATAATGTTCAAACTCTTTACAAGCGACACACCAATCTGCATATAAATCAACCATGACGAGTTTATTATTCTGATTGGCTTGCGTAATCGCGTGTTCAAGCTCTGATAAACCGACAATTTTTATAAATTCTCCGTTATTTTGTTCCATAGAGGTACTCTGTATTTGATTTCCCTCAACGGTATTCGACGTAATATAAATTCGTTGTAAAAGGCTTAATGCAGAAAACAATAATACAAAGGCAGTGAACCATAATATGGTTTTTCCTTTAGCTTGATTTGTTTGAGTATGCCAATGATATAAATAAGTTGCCGTTGCTATCATCAACAATGAACCTAAAGTTAAAATAGTATCAAAACTTAAAATACGCTCTAACAAAATCAATGGTACAACTAGCATGATAAAGCCAAATAAAGTTTTAACTTGATCCATCCAACTACCAGCTTTTGGTAGTAGCTTTCCGCCTGATGTGCCTAAAATAAGTAAAGGTAGGCCCATGCCTAGGCTTAGTACATATAAGGTTATACCACCAATTAAATAGTCTCCATTTTGAGCTACATATAATAAAACGGCTGACAATGGTGCGGTAGTACAAGGTGATGCGATTAAGCCTGATAAGATCCCCATTAAGAAAACGCCAACATAATTGCCACTTTTTTGCTGATTGCTAACTTGAGTTAACCGAGACATCCAACTACTTGGTAGTCTTATTTCAAATAAGCCAAACATAGATAAAGCTAAAAGGACAAATAATAAACTAAAACTAATTAATATATAAGGGTGCTGTAGGTAAGCTTGAACTTGCCCGCCTAAGGTGGCAACAATTAGCCCTAATAAAGCATAAGTTATAGCCATACCTTGTACATATACAAATGACAAAGTAAAAGCACGTTTAGTCGAAAGAGACTTGCCTTGTCCGGCAATTAAGCTTGAAAGTATTGGAAACATAGGAAAGACACAAGGAGTAAATGCTAAACCCAAACCGAAGAGGAAGAAAACAATTAAATTTGTAGTGAAATCTTGTTGTGAAAGTTTTTCGGTTAGAGAAGGAGGATTCTCTTCATTTTTACTATTATTAGTTAAATTTTGAGTTATGGTATTTGATTGTGTTGTTGATAAAAGTTTGCTTAAAGGGATTGAGATGGTTTCTGGTGGGTAACATAAACCCGCTTCTGCACACCCTTGATAGCGAATTTTGACTATGGCATTATCTTCTATATCTGATAAAGGAATGACCAAGTTCAAAGCATTAAAATACACTTCTGTTTTACCAAAAAATTCATCTTCTATCCACTGTCCGTTTGGCAACTTAGGTTGTTCAAGGGAGGCTTCTTTAGCAATAAATTTAAGTTTTTTTTGGTAAATATAATACTTTGGTGCGATTTCCCAATTAATAAATAGTTTTTCACCTTGCTGATCAAAGTCTAATCTAAAAGCTTCTGAAACAGGTAAGAAAGTTTGCTGTGATGGTGCAATTAATTCATCTAATATATTATTGGCGCTGCTAATGTTAGGTGTAAACAAAGTGACAAATAAAAGCAAAGATAAAAATATTGTGGATATAAAACGCATTTAACGGTTACCTCATCAAGTCTGACAAATGACTTATATTTTAATTAGCCCCAGTTCAGGCTTTTTGGTATATTTTTAATTTTTTAAATAACTTAAGTTGCAAAAGCTCACTAAAATGAGTTTAAAAATATAACTTAACATAAACTTAAAGCATAAAAATATGACTAAATTTTGAAAGTTGTATTTATACCTTAATTTGATGATCAAATCAGCAAAATAAGCATAAACTTGGGTTGAAATAAGACCGCTTAGCCCTCATTTATATTTCGTTATATGAAATTAATTTTCACTGAGGTTGGTATGTTTAAGTCATTATTATTAGTTTTCATTATTATCCCAATAATAGAAATAGCGTTATTAATTCAAGTAAGTGAAGTGATAGGTGGTTGGAGTACCATTACCTTGGTAATAGTAACCGCATTTATAGGTGCTAAATTAGTTAAGCAGCAAGGAACTGACGCATTAAAGAATGTGCAAACGCAAATGGCAAAAGGGCAAATGCCAGCAAAAGACTTATTTTCTGGTTTATGCGTTATTATTGCAGGTGTATTACTGGTTACTCCTGGGATTGTGACTGATATTTTTGGTTTTTTATTATTAACACCTTTAGTACGAAATAAAATGGCTGCGGGTATATTAAAACAAGTTGCCACTAAAAGTGTATCATCTGGCGCACATGGTTTTCATTTTTCATCAGGTAGCTTTGGAAAAAATACTTTTAATCAAGATCATAATCAACAGAGTGAACAGGGGCAAGTTTACGAAAATGAAGCGGAAAAACAAAAACCGAAAGTACTAGAAGGTGAGTTTCAGCGGAAAGAGTAAATTTTATCTAATTTTTAAGTTTTTTCGCTTGGGATAAATAATTTCATCCCCATAATTATAGTTAAATATTACAGTTAAATATTACAGTTAAATATTACAGTTAAATATTATTGTTAAAACGCAATATTAAGAATCAACATTATTAGGAGTATAAAATGAATTTACGTCCATTAAGTGATCGCGTTATCGTAAAACGCTTAGAAGAAGAAACAAAAACAGCTGGCGGCATTGTATTAATGGGCTCAGCAGCAGAAAAGTCAACGCGTGGTCAAATTGTTGCAATTGGTAATGGTCGCGTTCTAGATAATGGCGAGCTTAAAACACTAGAAGTAAAAGTTGGCGAAACAGTACTTTTTGGTCAATATATTGAAAAAACTGAAAAGATTGAAGAGCAAGAGTATTTGATCATGCGCGAAGATAACATCGTTGCAATTGTAGAATAAATTTACTCAAAAATTTATTTATTACCAAATCAATTAAAAATTTATAGGAGTTTAAAATGTCAGCTAAAGACGTAATTTTTTCCGGTGATGCTCGCGCTAAAATGCTTGCAGGCGTAAATATTCTAGCAAATGCAGTAAAAGTAACTTTAGGTCCAAAAGGTCGTAATGTTGTATTAGATAAATCTTTTGGTGCACCAGTTATCACTAAAGATGGCGTATCAGTTGCCAAAGAAATTGAACTTGTAGACAAGTTTGAAAATATGGGCGCACAAATGGTGAAAGAAGTCGCTTCTAAAGCCAATGATGCGGCCGGTGATGGCACAACAACTGCTACGGTATTAGCACAATCAATCGTCAATGAGGGGTTAAAATCAGTTGCTGCTGGTATGAACCCAATGGATCTTAAACGTGGTATAGATAAAGCAGTAGCAGCTGCTGTTATTGAATTAAAAGAAATTTCAGAACCTTGTTCAGACACTAAAGCAATTGCTCAAGTAGGTACTATTTCAGCTAATTCTGATACTGAAATTGGCGACATCATTGCCAGCGCAATGGAAAAAGTAGGTAATGCTTCAGGTGTTATTACTGTTGAAGATGGTCAGACTTTAGAAAATGAATTGGACGTTGTTGAAGGTATGCAGTTTGATCGTGGTTATTTATCACCTTACTTTATCAATAATGCCGAGAAAGGTGTGGTTGAACTTGATAGCCCATTCATTTTATTAGTAGATAAAAAAGTATCTAGTATTCGTGAGCTGTTACCAACTTTAGAAGGTGTTGCAAAAGCAAGTAAGCCATTATTAATTATTGCTGAAGACCTTGAAGGTGAAGCATTAGCAACGTTAGTTGTTAATAATATGCGTGGTATTGTTAAAGTCGCTGCTGTAAAAGCGCCTGGTTTTGGTGATCGTCGTAAAGCGATGCTTCAAGATATTGCAATTTTAACTGGTGGTACAGTCATTTCAGAAGAAATTGGTTTAGAGCTTGAAAAAGCACAAATGGAAGATTTAGGTACTGCGAAGCGTGTTGTTATTTCTAAAGATGATACAACAATTATTGATGGTACTGGCGAGCAAGATGCTATTTCAGGTCGTGTTTCACAGATCAAAGCGCAAATTGAAGAAGCAACTTCTGACTACGATAAAGAAAAATTACAAGAGCGTATGGCAAAACTTGCCGGTGGTGTCGCTGTCATTAAAGTTGGCGCTGCAACTGAAATGGAAATGAAAGAGAAAAAAGACCGTGTTGAAGATGCATTACATGCAACACGCGCAGCAGTTGAAGAAGGTGTTGTTGCCGGTGGTGGTGTTGCATTAGTTCGTGCTGCGAGTAAGTTATTAGCACTTAAAGGCGATAATGAAGATCAAAACCACGGTATTAAAGTGGCACTACGCGCAATGGAAGAGCCACTTCGTCAAATCGTTTCAAATGCAGGTGATGAAGCATCAGTTGTTGTAAATAATATTAAAGAGAGTGAAGGTAACTATGGTTACAATGCTTCGTCAGGTGAATATAACGATATGATTGAAATGGGTATCTTAGACCCAACTAAAGTAACGCGTTCGGCACTACAATATGCAGCTTCAATAGCTGGTCTAATGATCACAACAGAAGCGATGATTGCTGATGTACCACAAGATGCGGCTGCTGCTCCAGCTATGCCTGATATGGGTGGCATGGGCGGTATGGGTGGAATGGGCGGCATGATGTAATAGGTTTTTAATCTATTACTGTAGCTCTAACCAAATAAATGAAAGCCCGAATAGCGATATTCGGGCTTTTTTATGGATGTAATCAGCTAAGCAGGTAGGCTAGATGGTGTAGAGCGTTTTCTCTCATTTGAATTCAGGCTAAAATGTGATCCAAATTTTTGTCTATCTGCTAAGTTGCGTCTTTTTTACTGATGAGTGTTTGCAAATCAAATACTTGTGTCAGCCAATACTTAATAGACTCTTTTTTATCAGCTGGTGTCTGCTTCAGAATCAAAGCGAGCATCTCATCAAATGTCGCTTCAGTTCCTGCAACATTTCTCTCAATTAGAGTGCGTAACGCCTTATGCAGCTTTTCTTTGCTTATTTGATTTTGAATGGATTTGAAAACAACAGGACCTTTGCCATAAAAGAGGTAGTTTTCATTTTGACTTTCACTGAGTGGCACTTCTTTTTTACTCGCATAAGAGCGGCCTGATAAGTAGCGCCTGAAGTTGTAGGCCATCAATTCATCTGCCATTTCCTGCGACTCTGCAATCGCTAAAATCTCAGCTTCAAGATACTTAGTAATAGACTCATGAATGACTTTTTGCCCCTTTCCTTCTCTGGCTGCAAGCTTTTCACCAAACCATTGATGTACAACTTCATGAATGGTATTCCTTACCACGTTGTTGATATTGACTTTTCCTTTAGGGTTTTGGGTAAACAGAGATTCATTCAAAGCAACGACACCGGCACTGGCACGTCCGCCGAACGGTGCTTGTTTAGTGGTTTCAATCAGCTTTAAACTATCATAGGGATAGTCACCGAACTCGGCTTGCATATATTTCATGGTTAATTTAGTGGCTCTTACCATTTCCAAAATATTTCCATCATGGTTTTTATGGTAGTAAATATCTATGGGAAGCTTTCCATAATGGAAGCTTTGTTTTTCGTACTTTGCAAAAAAATAACTCACCATAGAGAATACTGGCTGATTGATTTCATATTGATGGAAACTTCGATTATTCTCCAGGCCTTGCAGGGATAACTTGCCAATGGTGAGAGCATTCATGCCTTTTGCAGTCACTAATTTTGTTTTGAATGTACGGCGCACGGTATTGGTCTGTTGGCTCAATTTTCTATCGCTAGCGGTTAACAACTCTAACCCGCGCTTTTTTCTTTGAAAATCGCTTTGTATTTCTATGGCGCTGACATAGCCTATTGCAGGTTCAATCTGTCCTTGATGTAGGTAGCTTCCATTGGCCTTTATATTGCCATTAATATCAAATGGTGTTGATTTCACTGTCATGTAGTATGACAGCTCTCGTACCTCAGTTTGCTCCATTGGATTAGTCAATTCATATTCAAAGACATGCCAATAACCGGTACTCATTTGTTTAATTAATTGGGCACCTGCTATTTTGGGCGCTGACATTGTTCTCATCGAAGTAAGTAATACTCGCTTGATAGATTCAGCGCTATTATTTTTGATGGTTGAAGTCGCTTTGATCTGGATTGAATTATCCGATGGGTAATGTTCAATCACCGAGTAGGTATGTACGACTTCAGGTTGGATAATATTTTGGTAGTGTTTGTATGACTGCTCATATTGTTGAGAAGTATCAAGTTGGGCCTGTTCTGATCTGTCTTGCTTTGTATCAGGTAATTGAATTTGTATCGACCATGAGCTGATTAAGATCCCAACAAATGCGGAAGTGTATAACAGTTTATTTTTACCGCCATTAATCGCACTTGAAAGTGATGAACTGCGCTCATCATTTCGTTGATTAAGGGTAAAGGCAAAGAGTGAAATAATAACGGCAAATAAGCCCCAGTAGAGTGTTAGCCATTGAGCTGACTCACCAACTAAACCGTAACCATCAAACTCACTATAACTGCGTAATACATCGGGAATTTGATTAAATAAAACCAAAGGGTTTTGCACGCCCATACTGACGAAGATGCTCGGCAGGGCAATAATCAATAATCCACTCAATAACATCGCTAAATATTTATTTGAAATGCGTGAGTGTAATACCGCCAATTGAATGAAAAAAACGGTGCAAGCTTTTATGCACACAGGTAATACTAAATAGATAAACATTGAAAAATAGACAAAGAGATCAACTAAGTGGCTTGCATTGAATAGTTGATATAACCCAGCTATTACCATTAGAACCAATAGCATAATGCAGGGAATGATAAACAGTGAAAGTAATTTAGCACTGTCTAATGTTAGGTTGGCGACAGGTGTTGCTTCAATCAGCCCCGTCATTTTTACCGCATTGGCTCGCCATAATTTGTCTGAGCAAAAATAGATAACAAAAAATAGTGCTAAGCCTGAAAATGCTTCAGCGCAATGTGAAATTAAATGGGCTGTTGTGGCAAGTTGGTCAACCATTTCCGCTTGAACAAATGTTTTGTCAACCATCGAAATTCCGACTAGAACCATTGCTGACCAAAGAAACATCGCGACCTTAAAAGCATTATCTTTCAGTAACGATTTAACTTCAAAGTGAGTATTAAAAAGAATAATACTTAATCGTTTATGAACGTTTTTTTTGTTTTTGATCGATAAGTTTTTTCTTGATAAGAGACTCGCGCTATATGCATTTTTTAATTTGATTTGACTTTTTTTAGAACTTATTTTTTTAGAGTAACCTTCTTTATGCGCCTTATCGATTTTTTTTTGACCAACCTTTGGCTGCTTATTTCGACAAATAGCGTAAACATATATCGCTCCACATAACCATAGAATTCGATTGGCTAATAGCCAGCCAGAAAGTTCTGTGCCTTGTTGGTTTTTTGCTTCTGCCGACAATAAAGCGGTTTGCTCAAAAAAAGCCGCCGCACCAAAAGGATCAACCAATGAGGCAATGATCAGTGTTGACTCTCTGGCAGATACAGGGGTGCCAGTAATTGGCGCGCCAATGATAAGAATAGAAAATATAAATAAAATAATAAGGAGTAGCGCGGCGGTGTAAACAAAAAAAGTATTCTGAAAGCGAATACTGATAGCAGACAGTATTAACGATATGATAATGCCATTGGGGATCACAAAAATCAGCCAGGGTTTGATGTAATTGAAAAAATTGAAAGCAGCAATTTTATCTTCGCCGATTTCATCAACCAGATTGGGGGAAAGCAAACCAAGCGCCATGCCAATGGTGATAAGTGATATAATAGTAATGGCAAGTCCAACCACCGATAGCAATTGCGCTTGTCGTTGTTTAGCACTCTTTAAATGTCCAACCAGATGAAAAAAGCCGCTTTCATTATCTCGCATAAATGCGTTAATACATAAAAAACTAATAACGATCACCGAGAGGCAACTGGTTAACGAAATAAAATAACTTAACCGATAAGGTGAATTTGATTGAAGCAGTGACATACCTTCGCCCAAGTGCTCAATCGTAATCAAAACACCATAAGCGGCCAAAATGACTGCCAATACCCAAAAAGAAATTTGCCTAGTTTGATAACGTAATTCGAATAATGACAGGAAGGAAAAGCTTCCGCCGATATTACGAGATGTCATGTGAGCCTCATTTTTCATTTAGACTCTCCTTCTGCAGCTTTCCGTTGAGACTAGCTACATTGATATTTGTGGCATTGAGATCTGTAGTGTTAAGTGTATCAAAATAAGCATCTTCCAAATCCGCTGAAACGCTGCTGAACCCCGCCTCTGGAGCCGTTAAGCTTTTTACTCTAACCTTAAATTGTCCCTCTTGTGTGCGAACCGATAGTACATTATATTTTTCATTAATGGCATTCAGCTCATCTTGTTGCACTGACTTGTACCAAATTTGGCCATTAACCTTCTCTAGTGCTTGTGTTGGTGTACCACTAAAGAGAATGCTACCTTGATTCATGATGGCCATTTGGGGACATAAATTATTAACGTCTTCAACGATGTGGGTTGATAAAATAACAATCATTTTATCGGCGAGCTGGCACAATAAATTATGCAGGTTTTGTCTCTCCAATGGGTCAAGACCTGCGGTGGGTTCATCAATCACTAAAATTCGTGGAGAACCAAGTAGTGCTTGAGCAATACCAAATCGCTGACGCATACCACCAGAGTAATCGGCAACTGCTCGTTTTTTCTCTTGGGAAAGGTTGGTTAACTCAAGTAAGTGATTAATTTGGTTACAACGCGTTTTTTTGTCTGTAATACCTTTTAGGACAGCGATATAGTCAAGCAAATCAACCGCATTAAATTTAGGATAAACGCCAAATTCCTGTGGTAAATAACCAAGCTCTTGACGAATAAAGCTCGGTTGCTGCTTGATATCGAGACCATTAAATAAAATGTGGCCTTCATCAACATTCTGTAATGTTGCGATGCTTCGCATTAAACTTGATTTGCCTGCGCCATTTGGTCCTAACAAACCGAACATGCCATTGCCTATTTCTAAATTTACTTGGTTGAGTGCTCTGACACCGTTGGCATAAGTTTTTTGGATTTGCATTATTTGTAGGCAGTTATGATCTGCTGTGATAGGGTTTTCTCTGGCAAGTTTGGCAGTAGTTTGCTCTCTATTTGGTACGCTGTTCATTTGGTTTCACCAAGGGGGGTTACTGAAAGTTGATAGAGCAGTTATAAATGGAGCTGTGGAATACTGAGAAGTTATTTTTTTGTTTATATGACGAAGTGAACCCAACTCAAGACCAAGTAATAGAAAATAAGGCTGTCCTTGATTACCCTGATAATTGAACGGTTCATATAGAAAAAGCGGGTGTTGGTATAAAACAAAGCATTTTGTTTGGATCTTCAGGTGTTACGCGGTATGGTTACAAACTTTAAAACACCGAGGCTCACACCACTAATAATCCTCGTACTTAGCAGGACTTTAGTAAGAAATTTATGTTAACGAACCATGAAAACATAACGGCTATGCTCGGTCTTATAGTCTCACTTATCAAAAAAAACGGCATCTCACTGCTAGTGAGTGTGTTGGTAGTTTTATCTCTATTCAAGCTGTTTGATACATTACAACCCATTGGTGACCACACAGCATCGGTTCAAAAAGAAAATATTTTTGTTCCGATAGTTTATCTCTTTTTCTATTACATTTTATTTTTGCTTCTTGTTCTCTCGGCAATTTATAAAAAAAATGCTATCGGGTATTTTTCAAAAACTCTGAAATGGGTGACATGTCATCGATTTGCTATTTCGTTTGTTATCGCTTTAGGCATGTTGCCAGTGTTTTCAGAAACGCACTATATTGCATGGATAAACAATCTCTCTATTGCGCTAATTTATGCGCTACTGCTACTGAATGTTGTCCAAATAGCACAAAAGAAACTTCATCCCTTTCGGCTTAATAAAACAAATCAAAGGTTTTATCTTGTGTATGCGCTATTTGTCACCGTACTGTTTTTGTTTATCCCAACCGTTGAAGACATCGACCCCTACGGTACTCGCTTTCAATTACAAATTTTGTGTTTTCTGATGTTAGGTCACTTGGCATTTAGTTGGTTATTTGGTCAGTGGCAGTTGCTAAAAGAACTTAATAATCAGAAAACAGAAGCCGAATTAATGCATTTAAAAAGTCAGGTCAATCCTCACTTTTTTTTCAATACGCTAAATAGCCTATATGGTTTAACTTTAGAGAAGTCAGATATTGCGCCGAGCATCATTTTAAAACTGTCTGAAATCATGCGTTACTCAATATATCAAGCCGAGAAAGAACGTGTGCCTTTGCAATCTGAACTCACCTACTTGAACAACTTTATTCAATTACAACAATTACGTTTTGTACAAAGAGTTGAAGTAGAGACTTCTATTGATGTCGATAATGTTAATCAAGCGATAGCGCCATTGTTGTTGATCAACTTACTCGAGAATGCTTACAAGCATGGCGTTGAATCAATGAGCGAAAAATCATGGATCAACCTAAGCATTACACTCGATTCTGGTTCATTCACTTTTCATCTCAGTAATAATATATCAGCTGATAAAGAGGAAGTAATCAAGGCCGTTCCAGCCAAGGAAGATTCGGGCTTAGGTTTGCGAAACTTGACTAAACGATTGGAGTTGATTTACCCACAAAAGCATCAACTCACAATTTCAAATCATAATGAGGTGTTTGATGTAAGTTTGTGCATTCAACTCGACGAAATTTAGTTATTAGTCAACTTAATATGCGGTTAGAAGTAAAAGAAATGACACAGTGAGTATGGAGTAAATAATGAGAAAATATAGGGTGATGATCGTTGACGATGAACCCATCGCACAGCGTATTATTCAAGATCATTGTAGCCACTTAGCTAATTTAACGGTTGTTAATCAAAGTCAAAATGCACTGGAAGCCATGGCATTTTTAAATGAAAATAGCGTAGATATAATTTTCCTTGATCTTAATATGCCTAAGCTGCATGGGTTTGATATGCTCAAAGCGATACAGGTGGAAGCGCAAGTTATTGTTACCACAGCTTATTCAGAATATGCCTTAGATGGATACGCACATGGCATTTGCGATTACCTGATGAAACCCATATCCATGGAACATTTTGTGGCAGCCATCAATAAAGCGATTAAAAGCGTTGAGATTAATAGGCTATCTAAACCTGATAATCAATATGAGCAACTATCTGTACTAGCGCAGATTGATGATAAAACGATATTTATCAAAGCAGATAAAATGCATCATCAAGTGGCACTTAAAGATATTCTTTTTATTGAGGCTTGTGGAAATTACTGTGCGGTTCAATTAGTTGATAAGAAGTTAATGGCTTATCAAAAAATATCTTCTTTTGAAGAAGAACTACCGTCAGAACAATTTATCCGAATTCATAAATCATATCTGTGTTCGGTTAGCAAGATTGAAAGAATTGCTAACAAATCACTTTTTGTAGAACAATATGAATTAGCCATTGGCCAGTCTTTTCGAGAAAAAGTATTCAAATTGGTAAAGTAAGAATTTTGTATTGCAATTATTTTTAATATCGCGTTTAGCTACACTCAGTTGATATTTATTCGTTTTTGGAATATTAGCATCTTTGTTTTTATTGTTGAATAACAAAAATCATTAAGATTAAACCAGTAGATGGCAAGAACACTCGCCCATGTTAGTAAATACATCAGAATCTTTATATGCTTTTAATCTTTTCATTTTAATAATGTTAACGTATATGTAAAAATTATATTTAACTTAATGAAACAATGATACTTCATTACTAATCAATGGGTTAGCTTAAGTGTTGAGTTCGTAGGGGTATAAAGTGGGGTACTATCACTAACTCCCACTCAACTAATCCAATAAAAACAAACAGGTAAGTCTTATATGGGCGGCATGATGTAGTTTTTATTACATAGCTCTTACTTATCAATAAAAGCCCGAATAGAAATATTCGGGCTTTTTTAAATTTCATGAATTTTCATCATTTTAGGGGTATAAAGTGGGGTACCAATAAACCCTCCCATATGGTTATCACTTTAAAAACAGAGTGATAAGTCATAAATGGAATGCATAGCATGGATTTTCGTTGTTTTAATGCCTCAATAAAACTGAAGTTCTAATCTCAATATTTTCTTTTTATTTTGATACTCAACTTTTTCAAACTTGAATTATGTGCATATCACGCGCATAATGTGATCAATGAATGGTTGGAGTGCTAATTATGAATATTACTTTAGGTAAAGAGTTCGAACGAAGAATTACTGAAAAAGTGTCTGATGGTTTATATACCTCAGCAAGTGAAGTGATCCGTGATGGATTAAGAATGTTATTTGAGAAAGACGTTGCTAAAAACCAGCAACTTGAAATATTACGAGAAGAAGTAGCGAAGGGTTTTGAACAGCTAGCTGCTGGTGATTCATCAACGCACAGTGTGATGGATATATTTGAACAAGTTTCCCGCTCAGTAGATAGTAAACCTGCAAGCAAAGATACAAATGTCGAGCTATAGGTTATCTCCTCTAGCCGAAGAGGATTTATTTAAAATAATCTCAATAACTATTGAGTCTTGGGGAAGTGCACAGGCAAAGGTGTATGCTCAAACTATCGATGCAGTCTTATTGAAGTTAGCTCAATACCCTGACTTTGGCAGGGAAAGAAATGATGTTTATAATGGCGCTAAAAGTTTTCCTGTAGAAAAACATATTGTGTTCTACCAAGTTAGTGATGACGGTATTGATGTTGCTCGTATTCTTCATCAGCGCATGGATCCCTCAAAGCAGTTTTAATCATATTTTGGTAAGGTTATCATCATGCCTGAAAACCATATTAATAAACTTGCTAAACTAGATGCTCGTCTTCAATTATTAAATGAAGAGCGGCTTGCTTTGCTTAATGATCGTCAAGCGTTAATAACTGAACATGAAGCTGAATTAGCTCAAAACTTCAATCTACACGCCTCTCCCGAATCTAAAATTGACCTTTTTCTTTCATATTTTAAAGGCCGAAACGATGTTTACCCATTTAGATGGGAATCAAAAAACGGTAGAAGTGGTTATTCACCTGCTTGTTGGAATGAATGGCAGCCCAAGATTTGTAACAAACCAAAAATTAGCTGTACTGAATGTAAAAATCAGAACTTTAAAGTACCTGATAATCAAGCCGTTTATGGACATTTGAAAGGTATTAAAACCATCGGCATCTATCCTCTATTAAGTGATAATTCAACGTATTTACTTGCGGCTGATTTTGATAAAAAGGATTGGTTTGAAGCTACATCTGCGTTTGCAACGACTTGCGACTCGTTAAGTATTCCCTATCTATTAGAACGTTCAAGAAGTGGTAACGGTGGCCATATATGGATCTTTTTTTCAGAAGCTATAGCTGCTAGTGATGCCAGACGATTAGGCAATGGTTTACTTCGTAAAACAATGGAGTTATACCCGTTATTATCCTTTGATTGCTTCGATAGGCTATTTCCTAATCAAGATATTATGCCAGAGGGCGGCTTTGGTAACCTGATTGCTTTACCACTACAGTTAGAGCCAAGAAAATATAATAATAGTGTTTTCATTAATAATGAAGGCGTGCCTTATAATGATCAGTGGTCAATACTGGCTGCTACTCGAAAAGTGACTAAACCGCAGCTTCAATCAACGCTGAATCAGCTAAATTCTTATATTGAAATAACGCCAGAAGACATTGAAAATAACGAACCATGGAAGAAACTTAATGGCAATGAAATCATTAAGATCAACGAATGCCCACAGAAGGTCACATTGACTCTAGCTGATCAGTTATATGTTCCAATTGCTAATTTACCCGGAAAATTAACCTCTAAGTTGAAGCATTGCGCAGTATTTTCTAATCCTGAATTTTACAAACGACAAGCGTTACGTTTATCAACCATTGGCACTAGTCGATATATTTGTGCTGCGCATATAGAAAATGGTTATTTAACCTTACCTAGAGGTTGTTTAACCGAAGTTACTCGCATCATATCAGGCCAAACAATAGAGATTGAATACATCGATAAACGATTTGAAGGTAGCCAACTAGAAAAAATTAAGTTCAAAGGTAAATTAAAAAGCCAACAGAAGAAAGCTGTTGATGCATTATTTTCACAAACCAATGGTGTTTTTGTTGCGTCAACGGGCTTCGGTAAAACAGTTACTGGATTGGCGCTTGTCGCTAAGAGAAAGGTAAATACTTTAATCTTGGTTCATAACCGACAATTGGCGGAACAATGGCTTGAACGGATAAAGGTCTTCTTAATTAATGTGGAAGTAGGCTCATTGTTGGGAGGGAAGGATAAATTAACTTATGAAGTTGATGTTGCTACATATCAAAGTTTAGTAAGTCGTAATGGGATAGACATTAAACCTGCCATTGAAAAATATGGGCAAATATTAATAGATGAATGCCACCACTTGCCTGCATCAAACTATGAGTGTTTGATAAAGTCAGTAAATGCTAAATATATCCACGGATTTACAGCGACACCTAAACGCCAAGATGGTTTAGAAAAATTAATGCACTTCCAAATAGGCTCTGTTGTTTATAAGGCAGCAAGCACCACCAATAGTTTTGAACAACATGTGAAGGTGATTAAGACTGATACTAGTTTCCCATCAGAATGGTTAATCCCTGAAACTAAACCACATATATCTCAAGTTTATAAACACTTAGTTTGTGACCAAGCTAGAAATGAAATAATCGTTAACAGCATAGAGCTATCGGTGAATAACAATAGATCTGTAATGGTACTTACTGAAAGAAAAGAGCATATTGAATTACTTGCTAAGATGATGACTGCTAAGGGAATAAAGGTTGTTGAACTGCATGGCGGTATTTCTGCCAAACAAAGGCGAGAACGAATCACCCTGTTATCTAGTCAACCAAGTAATGGTGAAGCTATTGTTATTTTGGCAACAGGAAAATATGTAGGTGAAGGTTTTGATTTACCACATTTAGATACTTTATTTATAACGCTACCGATAGCTTGGAAAGGCATTTTAGCGCAATACGCTGGGCGCATTCAGCGAGAATGGAGTAGTAAAACTGTTATTCAAGTTTACGACTTTATTGATGATTTCCCGACATTACAGCGTATGTGGAAGAAACGTGAAAAAGGTTATAAAGCGCTAGGGTATGAATTTAATGAACAGAAAATGTTAGAGTTTTGATTTTTAAGTCAATTATTAAAAATAATTTTTACAAACATGAAACAACGATGTTTCATTACTTTTCAAAGGTTAACTCAAGCATCTGAACTTTAGGGGTATGAAGTGGGGTGTCAGCACGATCTCCCATTTAACAAGTTTAATAAAAACAATTAGATAATAGCTTAATGGGCGGCATGAAGTAATAGATTTTAAATCTATTACTTAGCTCTTACTTATCAATAAAAGCCCGAATAGAAATATTCGGGCTTTTATTTTTATTAATAATAAACTGACTAATCTTCTAGTTAAATTAGCCCTTACATTATTGTAACGATCAACTCAATTTAAAGACTTGCTTGGGTACTTTTCAGTAATTTCATCTCATACCTGCAATAACACATTTGTTAATTGTTTTTGTTTAGAAATCGACTTCCACTGATAGACCTAAACGACGTGGTTTAGCTGGACTAGAAAAATACAAACCTTCTGTTGGGAAAGTGAAGTCTGCAAAGGCCTGTCCGGTAAAGTAATACTCATTCAGTAGATTATCGGCAAAAAGTGTTATTCGGTAGTTATCTAGAGTCCAGCTGATATTGGCATCAACAACTTCGTAGCTTTTTTGCGTTACTTTATTATCGAGATCTAGATACATATCGCCATAGGCTGACAGTTGTAAGTGAGCCTGCCAATTGTCTGTAAAGTGATAATTTACACTTACATTGGCACTGCTCTTAGGCATCATAATTGAGCTGTTGCCAGAAAAGCCTTTACCATAAGCGAGTTCAAAATTTTTGTACTCGCTGTCGGTATAGCCAATACTACCATGTACACTTAAATTTATTGCTGGTTGCCATTTGAATTCAGCTTCCAGACCTTTGGCATTGAGTTCTGCTGCATTTATCACCACAGAAGTTGAAACCGCTTTGCCTGATGTATCACGTAAAAAGTTCATTTCTTGCCAGTTCTCAGCATAAGATGAGAAGATTGATATGCTCCAGTATAAGTCGTTATTTTGAGTTAACCCTTTAAAGCCCATTTCGTAATTCCAAATGGTTTCTGGTTTAAACTTTACGCCGTTTTTACGCGATTCTTCATCAGTAAAGGCATCGTCATTAAATCCACCGGGTTGCCAGCCCTTGGCTGCAGACATATATCCATTAATTTGTTCATTAAATTGGTAAGCTAACGCGAGTTTTGGCAAAAATTCATTATAGCTGCCTGACTCGTCTAGTTGAGGAAATACAGCAGTTACCTGACCACCAAGAATGAAAGCACTATTACTGGCTCTGAAAGATTCGCGTTTTGCCCGCTCATATCGTCCGCCTAGCGTCAGTATCCAGTTATTATCAAACTCAATATTACTGCTTGCAAAAATTGCAATGTCCGTACTGCTTTCTTCCAATGGGACTAATGAAATGAAGTCAGTCGCGTCGCCAATAATATCCTTGTAGCCAACAATAAACTCTCGTTTACCTCTGTATGCGCTAATACCTGTTACCCATGAAATACCATTTTTTTCAGGTGAAAGTAAGCGTATTTCCTGAAACAGTTGATCTCTTCTATCGTCACCACCTGTGTTGATAAAAGGTAAGCTGGTCAATTCAAATTGTGCCCCCCAGCCATAGGACTCTTTGTTCAGCATACTGGTTACAGAAACTAAACTTAAGTGATCCCAGTCATAATTGATTTTAAAGTTCAGGGAGCGCTCGTTCTCATCATAAACACGAATGTCATCCATATGATATTCATGCTGACTAGCTATGGGGTTAGCATTGATTTGAGCAATGCCAAACATTTGCTCAAATACCGGATTTGATTGAGCAAATACCTGGTTGTAGAGTTCAGCATTCATCGGAATATAGGTTTGCTCATAAATGCCGTTTGCGCGATTAAATTCTCCGGCATATTGCAAGCTCATGCTTAATCGCTCAGTCGGATAATAATTTAGAGTTGCTAATATTGCTGAATTTTCAATATCACCTTTATTGTTAGTTGAAGGATCAATGTTTTGTGTATAAGTGTCACCTTGCTCTCGACTTACAGTAACACGGGCAGACCATTGTTCATTAATGTGACTAGCTACGTTAAAGCGAGTATTTTGTCTACTACCATTAGTATAGTGTTCAGTACTAATTTCACCTTTAGCCGTTAGATCAGTGTCTGGCATTTTTGTGTTAATTACAATCACTCCTCCTTCTGTATTAGCTCCATATAGTGTGCCTTGCGGACCCCGTAAAACTTCAATCTGACTCACGCCCATTAATAACTTGTCATTCACGGTGCGATAAGGAATATCGTCAATATAAACAGTTACACGATTTTCGCTCAGTGGATTAGCACCTATACCCCTAATACTAATAAATTGTGCTCCTACCTCACCTAGTTGGCTGAATTTCAGGTTGGGTACAAAGTGTTCTATATCTGTCAGTCGCTCAATTCTGGCTTGATTGATTTGCTGACTATCGATAACACTCACTGATGCAGGGACCTGCATCAACTCAGACTGCATTTTACTGCCTTTAACTGTGATTTTCTCGATCTCCTGCTCTGTATCAGTATTGGCTAATGAAAAAGTAGCGAGTAACAAAGAACATAAAGGAATAGGTATTAGGTAGCATTTCAAAGGAGTCTCTCTTGTAATTCATAAAAGAATATATGGTAAAAGAGCGGCTAATAAAAGACGCTTGTTGGACGGAGAAATACCTTTGTTTGTCGGAGTTTTTGTTATTCTTGTTTGGCAGTGTTTAACAATTGCCTTTGATAATCTCGGGGGCTTAATCCATACGCTTTTTTAAATGCGACGGCAAAGTGGCTACTACTGGTGTATCCAACATCCAGCGAAACTTTAGATATAGAATAACATTGATAGGAGAGTAACTCTTTTGCTCGTTTTAGCCTGATTTTTCGTAAATAAGAAAAAACCGTCTCTTGATATATTTCCTTAAAGCCATATTTGAGTTTGTTATCATTAATACCTATGTATCTAGCTAGTGATAATAAATTAGGTGGAGACTGGTAATTTTCTCTTATGAACTGTTCTGCTTGGATAATTCTGGCAACATCCTCAGCTTTACGTAATGAACTCGTGGTGACGTTAAATTTTTCAAGTTTTTGAAATTTTTCCAACTGCAGTGACCATAACTCCAGCGCTTTAGCTGATAGCAGGTGATGGTTCACGGTATTATTTAATACACTTTGATAAACAGTACTAGCAAGCAGTTTAGTTTGAGAAGAGTATTTTCCAAAATTATATAATCCAGACCAATATCTATCATTGATTATAGCCAATCCCAAAGAGCGACCGCACTGCGTTAACCAATCATGTGAAAGGTGCATGGTTAAGTATTTGTGATTTATGCCTTTTGCAAAGCGAGAAGCACCATAACGGCAAACAGATTGAAAGCGTTGAAAGCAAGATTCATCTTCTGAAACCATTATTTTCACATCATCAGCAATGCACTCAACTTTGCCTTCAAGACACAGGGTGAAACCTAGCCCTGAATGCTTTATATCTTGTTCAAATATTTCAATATCATATTTAGGTGTAAAGCTCATGGTGACTAGGCTAGAGCCTGATATTAACGGAGAAATTTGGATCCAGCCCTGACCATAGTCTGGATTGATTTGATAATGTTGTCTCCCAACGTCCTGTTTTACTTGTTGGCTAATATCTCTACTTTGATGCGACTGATGCAAAAGTTTCGCGCCAGTTAAAAATTTAGTGAAGCTAATGTGTCTTATGGACATAATCACAAATGAGAACTATTACTTTTCTTTATTGTATAATAATGGAATTTAATTTTTTGTTCAACCAAAGTGGGACATGACCCGATTAAAATGAACACATCTTTTAGCAACGTTTTAAGCCTTTTTGGTGCATTTAACCGTTACAAGCTGTTATTTGTGTGGTTATGTTAGATGATATCTTGTTTCGCACTTTGTACACTTTTAGCTCTGTCATGTAAGTCTATCAAGGCTTAGTCCAAACACCATTAATAATGCTTTTAATTGCAATAAATGCATCAATGACACATGAGTCGTGCCTACTGACTCACAAGATCGTCTGGCTTTTCTATTCGTAAGCAAATCAAGGTTAGCGGCCACTGCCTTATGAATTCTGCATCTTGAAATAGTTTGGGTATATAATGACTAGAAAGCTAGGACGTGAATAGATAGATATACTGGAATATGGATTAGCTATGCTTTTTGCTTTAATACAATAAAATCTTATTAGCAATGCTATCGATTGCTTTGTTCCAATGGTACCGCGCATTTTTATGAAAGATGGTTAATTTATTAAAGCTCTAAAGGATATATTAATCGACTTGTCCTACGGGAGTTAGTATAGAAAATGACTACGGCGTTATGATTCATAATTAACGAGTACCATGAATTACAAATCATGCCTTGTACTCCTATCCAAGCTCTGAAACCTTCATTTCTCAGTAGCAAGGGTATAACTAAATATTTTTTAGTATTCTTTTTTATTGCTATAAAATGATCATTTTAGATATCCTTCACTAATACTTATGATAAAGTTATTATTTATAGTAATTCTCATTTGTATTTGTATGGACGGTTTTATGATTAATCCAGCAGTCATCATTAAAAATGAAACTTTATTGAGAGAAAATAGAGAAGTAGGTCAATGGAATAAAAAAAAACTACCAGAGGAGTTAGGCTTTTCTAATGTGGTGATTAATGATATTTGTGAAGATATTTGTTGTTCTATAAGTGACTGCCTGTTTACTCAAAATTACAGTGCTAAAATTCATTATGAAAATGATATTACTTTACTTATTTTTGGCATTGAAGGTTTAAGTCAATTTAATTATTTAGGTGAAAAAAATAAGTGTGTAATACGTGCAGGTGATATTTGGCTTTTTACGATATCTGAAAACACATTGTGCCGCGAAACATCCGCTTATACACATAATAAAATGTTGGTTATAAAATATGAAACGGATAGATTAAGAACTGCTTTTAAAGACAGTGATGAAATGCAGTTATTGTCATATGAAAATCAGATGGTCAGATTAGCTAAACAAGAGCCTATTATGAATTGGTTGCAAGGTTTGATTGATAACCCAATGAAGAATGTGGCTGATAGGCTTTTAGCTGAGGCCGAAGCATTACAGGTATTAGCTCGATGGCTTACCCCTAATGAAAACCTAAAAAAAACAATACAAGATAATAAAATACAAAAAGTTATTGATATACTAATATCTGATATATCAACTCCTCCTACTTTAATAAAATTAGCAGCGATGGTTGAAATAAGCCATAGTTGTTTAAATAGAAAATTTAAACAAGAGCTTGGTCTTACCGTATTTGATTGGTTAAGAGGTTATCGATTAAAGCGAGCAAAGCAATATCTCGTTGACTTTAAAAGAGCTATTACTGATATTGCGTTATTATGCGGTTTTAGTAGTGCGAGCCATTTTTCTCAATTATTTAAACAGAAATTTTCTCTTTCACCTCGCGAATATCGCTTACAAAAGATCAACTCTTCTTGGTAATACTTTCCTATGCTTTTTTGAAAATGAGACTATTAGATAAAGTCTGTAAAGTAAACAGCATTAATGCAGATAACCAATAAAAAGCAGTGCTATCAATGGCGTATAAAGCATTACCTAAAATAGGCCCTGTCGCCATGCCTAACCCCTTAAACGTACCATTTACTCCTGCGATTCTAGCTTGATGTTGTGAAGCAGTATTTATGCTTATAGCAGCTAAGTTTCCAGGAATTAACAGACCAACGCCTATACCAAATAAAGCCATAGACATAAGTAATAAAATAGGCGTATTTACCAAGGCTGCACATAACATTGCAATCACACTAATAATATAGCCAAAACTACGTAAACGTGCATAATGCCATTTTAATATTGGGACTATGCATGATTGTATAGCTATCATTGAGGCCATTGAACTCATCATTATTGCAGCTGTAAACTTAATGGCTTCTTCAGTATTTAAAGCAAAATCATCTTGCATGCGCCAAGCAGTTAATGGCTGTAAAGCACTATAAATTGCAATAACACCTAATGTTGTTAATAGCATAGACGTTAGTGCTTTTATATTTATTGTAAATTTAGTGGTTTGAGTGGGCTTTATGTATGTTTCAGGTAGATATTTATAGCAAATAACAAATGCAATAATTAATAAAATTAAAATAATACTAAAGCCTAAGGTAACGCCATTTGCTCCAGTAAACATCGCTAATGCACCACCTAAAATAGTTCCTAACCCAAAAGAGGCTCCCATGAAAGCCATTACTTTTGCACGCTTATTCTCTGCCGAAGTCTCAGCTAATATAGCTTGAGCTGCTGGGTGAACTCCCGCAGTGAAAACGCTGTGAAATATACGTATTGTGAGAAAAGTACTAAACAACCAAAATATAGCGGCACCTGTAAAATTATTATTTGAAAAGCAATAAGCTAGCGCGAAACAGGATAGTGATGAACTAGCAATGCCTGTTAGAAAAATATTTCTTCGGCCAAATCTATCGCAAAACCTCGCCCACAAAGGCGTAAATAAAATCATTGCGCCTGCTGATAACGATAAAATAAAACTGATATGCCATTGTTCTAAAGTGTATTCTCGGCCAATAATTGGAAATACAATTGAAAAATAACCATGAGCCATCGCATTAATCATTAAAGCTATTAATAATGACAGCTGTTGCTTTAATGTGATTTTGAATGATATCAACCTAGGTGTATTTGCTATGACTTTAACGTTACTAGGGGATATATCATGCGCTTCAATATTATTAATACCATTATTTTTCGTATTGAGTTGTATCATACGTACCCTATATCTAAATCTATGGGGCCAATATTTGTTTCGATTGTACGACTTACTATCTGTCTAAAACCTGCTTTTAGCATTGCAGTAACAATATCTCCTTGTTTGAAAGAGACGTTGTTACCAGTTAAAGAGGGAAGTAACCTACCCACCATATGTTTTTCTGGTTGGGTTCTCTGATGTGTTAACCCTTCATGACAGCTAATAAAACAACCGCCTTGTATTAGTGACTTTTTTATATTATTTATAAGTTCACTGAGGTTTTTAGCATAATAAAGAGACATTGACGCCCAAACAATATCGTATTGTTTGGGCAATTTCATGTCATTGTAATCACCAGATAATACGCTTACCCTTTGTTTTTGTTGTTCTGTTAATGCTTGATTGATTTTGTCAGCACAGCCGGGTAAATCAACTATCGTTACATGAATGCTTGGATGAACATCAGTAATTTTAATGGCGAGTTGCTCGGAGCCAGCGCCTAAGTCCATTATCTTTTTAGCATCGAGCCATAAATTAAGTTTTGATAGCTGCGCTAAAGAAAAGGTTGTCGCACCACATCGATGGTGAGCTCTGAGTTTATTAACTGTATTTTCCCAATGCAGGGCATTGAAAAATTTTCCTTGTTTAATCGGGTGTTTCTTCTCTTTTAAAAGCTTAATGAATTCGTTCGTTTGACAATGTCGTAAACTTGCCATGTGTGGAAGCAAAACAGCCATGCTTTGCTCCGTATTAGTTGATAAATATTCACGGTATAACGGTGCTACACGATAGTTTTTTTTTGACTTTTCAAGTAAGCCTAATGATGTTAATCCTATCAGCCAAATATCACATGAGGACTTGTCTAGCAGCAATATTTTGGCGATTTCAAGTGATGATTTCCATTGAGTTATATGATCAAACAAATGTAACTTTAAAGCAGATTCAAGTAAACTCCATCTAATAGGTGCATGAACCAATTCGAGTAAATAGTTCTGTTTTTTATTAGCAAAATTCATCTTTTTACCAGCCATACTTAGCATTGATTGATACATAACGAGGCGCTGCATCTTCAACTGCAATCCCAACTGGTGTGATTACCGCACGACTTAATATTTCTTCATTAGTTAAATTATCGGCGGATAATGTTACTGTTAGATTTTTATATTCATACATCAATTCAGCATTAAATTTTAGGTAACCTGCTTGCTCGACTGTATTGTTTATATCAAAATAATAATCACTACTTCCTAGGGCATTTACTTTAAAAGACAATGAGTCTGAAAGCCAATATTCAACTGACATACCGTAAGTATTTTCTGCCGCTAAAGGTAAGTGTTTTCCAGATAATTCAATAGTCGAAAATCCAGTGCTATTAAAGGCATTTAATTGATATTCCTCAGCAATAGCATCTAATGCTGCATAATGAGCTGCTAATATAAGATCTTTATTTACGTAGTAGCGTGCAGATAACTCAACACCTTTATTGGTGCTTTTCGCAGCATTGTTAATAGTTTGTATAAAACCGGGTAATAAATCGACAATTTGCTTATTGCGGATCTTAGTATTAAACAATGAAGCACTAAGGGTTAAGTTGTTATCTAAAAAGGCGCTTTTATACCCAATTTCATAATTATCACTGTTTTCATTATCATAAGTGAAGGAGCTTTCTCCTTGTGCCGCAGCGTAATTGTAGCCTGATGGCATATACCCAAACCACTTCAAGATGCAGGATTCAGTTGGAATTAGAAATGCTTTAGGCAAGACATTGATTGAAGAACATGGTTATTCCCTTTTCAAAATCAATAACGCTGCATAAAGTATTTCTAAACCAACCTTACAGGGACTTCTGAGCAAATCATGCTCGTTGTTCCATCTTTTTTTAAGGGAGTAACCATTAATGCAAAGATGCGCCTAGATCATGAATTGCTCAGCAGTCCTGAACCTCACATCTTGAAGTGGCTTGGGTATATAACCTTGAGCAAATGAAGCGAAAAATATATGGTTTGAATTTATTTGATACTTTATGCCTGCTTTTACTAGAAATTCGTTTGTATTTAATTTTTTTTGATAATTATTTTCAACAGAATTATTGATGAATTTTTGTTTACCGTCTTGCTCTAAAAATTCAATTCTACCACCTAATGTTATCGACAATTTAGAGAAGAGTTGCCAATCTAACTGGGCATAAAATGATGCACTATTTTGTTCTATATTTGAAACTCGTTGGCTTCTTGCCAATAAACGGCTTCCCCCAATAGTAAAATCAGTGCCAGTATCTTGTTGATATAAGTAAGCACCAATTAACCACTTGATATTTTTGTTATTGATATTTGTTAACCTAAACTCTTGAGAAAGAGCTTTATTCGTTGTCTGCATCAGTGTTGATGGGATAGGCGCAGGTGATAAATCTAAGTCAGCTTCAAAATTACGTTGGTAATCACTTATCCCTGTGATATAAGTGAGCATCAAATCATCAAATGTGTGATTAATGGTTAAACCATAAAGATCTATTTCATTATTATCGTAGGTCAGGGTATTATAGTTAACCATAAACATACCTGTTGACAATGGGCCTGTATTGTAACGCAATTGTCCTTTTCCATTATCATTACGTTCCTTCAATACGAATAGATTTATTACGGTGTTATCTTGTGTTTGCCATTCAAGTTGTCCGTTAATATGTTTTTGTTCATGTTGTGCTGTTTTTTTATCTGCTAAATATTGATTATAAAAAGGGCCTTTCTCATCTTTGTAGGCGATATAGATATTACCTTTTAAGGTTGAATCGATGATTGTATTATTTGCATATATACTAATGTCTTTTACTGGTGATTTTTGTATAGCACCATCTTGTTGGCCATAAGTTAAGCTTACAAATCCAGTTGGGTCATTACTCGGTTTTTGACTTTTAAGATTAATAACACCTGCTTGTGAATTACGACCATATAAACTTCCTTGTGGTCCTTTTATTACTTCTAAAGTCTGCAAATTTGCAAGTCTTGGTAACTGGTTTCCGCCTAAAGGAAGAGCTATATCATTATAATAATAAGCAACAGGTTCAGTTAAACTAGTATCGTAGCTAGATACGCCCCGAATGATAGTACGTGTTTGAACCGAAGATTGTTCAAATGCTACATTACCACTAACCGTAGCGATATTATCTAAGTTCATCTGATTAATTTGAGAAAACAAATTTACTGTTACTGGAGATTGAATAATGTTTTCTTGCCATTTTCTAGCCGTTACTTCAATCACTTCTATGTCGGTAGCAGCGATCGTATTCTTGTCAGTAATATGTTCTGCATAAACACTATTATGGCAAAAAGCCGTGGTTGTTAATGCCGTATTTATAACGAGAACCAAAGGTTTTATATTCATTTTTCTTATCTGCGGAGGAAGATAACTTATGTTAAAACTAAATGATGTTTGTCGATATCATTTAAGGCGCAGTTAAATATCATATGGCGAACATTAGTGAGAGAAGATTATACTTATTTCTTTTTGATTTTATTAGCAGTATGTTCGACGAAGTTTGACTCATTTTATTTTTACACGACATATTCATTTTTAGTTATTGACATAAAAATATTTTGATCCATTGCTAATTGAGTGCATTTAAGCTCAAGACTTCAAATAATGCTTCTTAAAAAGTAGTTCAAATGAAAATTTTGAAATTCACTCTGCTCAATGTCTGGTTGATATCTTAACGCTGAAAAATATGTTGGTGAATGTTTTTAACTGCCACATTTAGATATTTCATTTATGGTTTTTTAATATTACAGCTTATATGTACGAAACGAAAAAAGGGTATATACCCAAACCACTTCAAGATGCAGGATTCAGTTGGAATTAGAAATGCTTTAGGCAAGGCATTGATTGAAGAACATGGTTATTCCCTTTTCAAAATCAATAACGCTGCATAAAGTATTTATAAACCAACCTTACAGGGACTTCTGAGCAAATCATGCTCGTTGTTCCATCTTTTTTTAAGGGAGTAACCATTAATGCAAAGATGCGCCTAGATCATGAATTGCTCAGCAGTCCTGAACCTCACATCTTGAAGTGGCTTGGGTATATACCCATACTAAATGGAGATACGCAATTTTAGCAAGTCGATAGGCGTGCTAAATGCTAGGTATAAAATGTGTGGTTAAGTCATTATTAATTCATATCTTATAACAATGCAGTTGACCGCTTATCGTCTTGCCCTACGGGAGTTTTGGCAGAAAAAAATTACGGCGTTATGATTCATCATCAGGGAATAACCATGAATTTATACGGGTCTAAATTCTTGATTATCTTTTTCTTGTTAAGATCTTTGGCACGTTTCTTGTTTAATATTTGTTAAGATTAGTAAGTGACAATATTTTGAACTTCAATGGAGGCAATATGCAAATTAACAGCGAATTATTGACTAATGTAACGGCAAGCGAAGAAACAAATAAACAAATACTAGATATATTACAACTAGATCATCAAGGTGATATTCAATTTCATGTTTATCATACCCTAGTAGATGATAAAGAAATTTATTGTTGTTTATCTGGTGGGATTGTTGAAAACAATGAAATTGTTTTTACACCAGTAGGGTTAGGCGCTTTTGAGGCTTTAACGAACGTAAAAGTTGAGCAAGATAATTATTATGCTGAAGAACTTAAAGTGGAAAACGGTTCAATTCAAGCACAAATAGAGGCTGTTTTTAATAAAGTACCAGCAGAGTCAAAAATATGTTTTGTTGGTGATATGACCGGTACTCTAAAATCATCTATTTCAGAAATATTCCCATTGGCTTTAAGTTGAGAATACAGAGTTAGTGAATATTTTTGATTAATAGACTCGCTAACTTACTTTTCATATTTTATGATGATGGATCTATTGTGCCTGATACTGAGTTATTTTTTCTAAACCAACCGGCGATAGAGTAACGAACATCATCAGCAGGCATGACTTCGTGCGGAAAGCGTTCGCTTTCAAATACAACAAGGGTTCCTGCTTTTGGAATGACTTTTTCAATAATGTGGTTTGAACTATCTGAATAAATTAATAACTCTCCACCTTTAGAAGGGGTATTCAGATAACATACCGTTGTAAATACACGGTTTGAACGTCCTTTAAATGCATCTAAGTGTTTTTTGTAAAAGTCACCGATTTCATATTTTGCAAAATGACTTTCGTAGTCAAATAAACCTAAATAAAAATAACGATTTATAGTTAATCTAATTTTATCCATTAATGCTAGGTAGTTTGTTTGTTCTTGGTTTTTACTATCAAGCCAAAAAGTTTTGTCTGTTCGAATTCTTGCATCTTGCTTCAAACTTTGTTGGCGGCCGATCCCTGCCGAATTAAATTTATCAGGAGCCGTTAAACAGTTTTGATATAACTGTTTTATTAAATGTTCGGGAATGGCATTTTCAATAACGTCATATCCGTTATGATGAATGCTATCAAGCATTTTTTCAATAGTATGAGAGAATTGCTTATTACTGCTATCCACAAAGTGACCTAATAATATTTATTTATAGGAAGTTCATTATACGATAATTAAACTTTGGTTTCTTCAGCTATATAATTTAATAAATTTAATATATCAGGATGAGATTCTTTATCGCTGGCAACAGAAATAGCCAAATTGAAATATTGGAGTAGTTTTTCGGGTTTAATGATCACAAGTTCGGGATTATGCTCTATCTCATTTGTATGCTCTATACCTGCAAGTGCGACATGCTCAGCATCTTTTAAATATCCAATGATTTGTTCAAATGTACCCACTTTCATCGTTGTTAGTTTTTGTAATGATGCAGCTGTCTCCTGAAGCATTTTCTGTACTTGTAAATTTTTTGATAAGCAACCAAGAATAGGATAAGGCGTTAAAGTTTCTTTATCTATATTGGTACCAGAGCTTAATGCATGGTTTTTATTTACAAACAAAATAACTTGATCAGGTAAATAAACTAAATGTTCAGTTATGGGTAAGTTGTTTGATAATTGTTTTGGGCTATCTATGATGATATCTAATTCAGCAGAGGCTAATTTATCTGATAATTCATTGCTATTTTTTTGTTGAATTTCAATTTTAACATCTGGAAATTTTTCCATAAATTTGTTGCAAACAAGGGGGGTAATTGAAGCAGTATTTTGAGTAACACCTATCTTAATTCGGGTTGTATTATTGCAATTGAATTGATGCAAGTTTTGTTTGAAATGATCAAATTGACTTAAGGTATCGGAACAATACTGTAAAAAAAGCTCTCCTGATTCAGTAATGGAGACTGAACGTGTCGATCTTGTTACTAACTTACAGTCGAGCTCTTGCTCTAATGTTTGAATGCTTCGTGTTAGCGCTGAGGTACTTAAGTTACAATTTTCCGCTGCTTGTCTGAAATGACGAAATTTAGCTAGTGCTAAAAACTGTTCAAATTGTTCCAGTCTCACTTTATTTTCCTTTTATACTCATTTAACGAGAGCAAATTCCTACTGCTAATATCATTATAAAACTGATATGACGCTATACTAATAAAGTATGTTAGGTAATTGCAATAAAAATGCACTTTAAAAAGGAAGAAGATACGAGGATTTTATAAAAATAGCTTAAAAAGGAATTAATAACTCAAATTAATCAGGAAAGCTGTCTCTTATGGCAAGAAAAGAATCAAGATCACTCATAAATAGATCTATCAGCTTTGGATCAAAATGCTTACCTCTTTCTTTTTTTAATAAAGCGATAATTTTTTCTAAAGGCCAAGATTTTTTATAACATCTATCACTTCCCAGCGCATCAAATACATCGGCTAAAGCTGTAATTCGCCCTGAGATGTCAATGTCTTCACCTTTTAATCCTTGGGGATAGCCTGAACCATCCCATTTTTCATGATGTTGATGTGCCAATAATGCGCCTTGTTGTAAAATTTCATTTGTTGAATTTTTCAAAATTTCAAACCCTTTTTGCGCATGAGATTTCATTATATTCCACTCATTTTCATCGTGTTTTCCTGGTTTGTTCAAAATAACATCTTGAATGGCAATTTTGCCAATATCATGCAGTGGAGATGCAAATTTAATGATTTCTGCTCGGTAAGAGGTTAAGCCATATTTTATGGCTAATATATAGCTATAGTTCGCTACTCGCTTAACGTGGCTACCAGTTTCTTTACTACGTTTTTCTATTGCTTCACCTAAAATATACGAAAGTTCTTTTTGTGATTCCCTCACTGTTTCACGTAAACATAAATTATCATATGCAAGAGATATATTATTTGAAAAAAATTCTAATAATTGATGATCAGACACTTGTAGTTTTGATGATTTACTCACATAAAGCATCGTTTCTAAACCATCTTTGGTAGGAAAGTAACCAACAAAGTGATTATCATTTTTTAAAGATTTTTTGTTATTATGTGCATTGATAAAGAGGGTTTTGATATCATCAGGTACTTCATTATGCTCATTGGTATCGGTGACGCCAGATGCGGCTAATAATTTGAAATTTGATCCGGGTTTTGATTGTGAGTTTACTGCAGCAGCGCAGTAAATTTCATTATCCTCTAAACCCATAACATCAGAAACATGACTTAAAATAGTTGAAGCAAATTGATTTACGGTATCGCACTTAAGAAAATGTGCAGAGGCATCAATTATTTTTTCGAGGCTATGTTTATGTTTTTTTATTATCCTAATATCTCTATAAGCTCTAAGTGCTGAATATAAAAGTGTTTTAAGTTTAATCGCGGTTAATTCTGTTTTATTTTTATAATCATTAATATCATAATCACGTATTACAGATTCTTCAGGCGCTTCTCCTGGTTGACCAGTTCGTAGAACTAAGCGCACATCATGATTATTGACATCTTCTCTTATATATTTTATTAAATCTAACCCTGCATGTGTTGTTTCCATTACAACATCAACCAAACAAACTGCCACATTTTTAAGTTCACTAATTTTAATTTTGGCTTCTGCTGCGGAATATGCATGATGGAAATGAAGTTTTTTACCTTCAAAATTAAAACCAGATAAAACAAGTTTAGTTACATGATGAATATCGTCTTCATCATCAATAACTAAAATATCCCATTCATCTAAATTTTTAATCGTCGGTGATTGGGTCTCTTGAATGTCATTAGCGAATAAAAAATCGGTCACAAAGTCAAGTTCCTCTTTTGCTTTAATTTAAGCTTAGTATAGAGACAATTTAAAGAACAATTATTTTGCTTAAATCTTTTGTTATCAAAAAATAAGTAAGTAAGTAAGTTTAATATTCACTAAATTGTAGTGGTAAGCTAAACTGATAAAAATAAATAGCTTCAGATCTATGTCGGGTATGTTAATCTTTGTAAGTTAATGAATAATAAAGTAATCAATAACAATACAAAAAGCTCAAAGGGGATAAGAAAATGGTGGAATCTCAAGGTAAGCAGTTACATGAATTACTGCAAGCTTTTACTTCTACATCAGCAGTTGATATTTTTCAACCTATGGCAGATAAATTAGAGCAACAACCTCAAGAGGCCAAACAAGCACTCTTTGATGAAATATCAACGAAACACCCTTATATAGAACAAGTCTCTGAGCAATTAATCGATTTGCTTATGCCTCAATTACAAGGTTTTATGTTAGCTGCGTGTCAACAGGCATTAGAAAAAGGGCATCAATCAGCTATGGTTCAGCAGCAGACTGATGAAGATGAGCAGTTAAATAATACGCTTGAGCAACTGAAAATTTTACAAGAAGCTAAAAAGTTTAATGAAGATAAAAACACTGAATTTGAAAATGAATTTTTACATCTGAAAATAGCATTTGATAAGTCCTCTAATGAAAATTTGATTATAAAAAAGCAGTTAGATGAATCCAAAGTTGAAATTGAAAAGTTTGAACATCTCATTGAACAAACTGATCATGCCTTAACAAAACAAAAAGAACACAATGCACTGCAATCTACAAAACTAAAGCAACTTATTACTCAGCGTAGTGAAGAAAAGAGTTTATTAGCTCAGAAGTTTGAACAGCTTCTGAAAGAAGTTAACTTATTGAAAGCTGATAAGAAAAAACTTACCGAAGATTTAAAGAGTACTAAGCAAGCGCTTCTAGGATCAAGTGATACGTTAGTCAAATTTGAAAATACAAACACTGCAATAAGTGAATCAAATGCTGAATATGAAAAAGATAACGCGCGTTTAGTTGAAGATATTAAAAAACTAGAGCAAAGGTTATCAGTTTCTAAAGCTGAAATAGATAAACTAGGACAAAACTCAAAGTTTGACTTTGAAACATTAGAGCAAAAATTTCAATCAGAAATAGAAGCGTTAGAGCATCAAGCTAAAACAGAATTAGATAAATTAGAACAACAGCATATTGTAAAATTAGATGAATTAAAGCAACAAACTAAAGCGTTAAAAGAAAATTCAGATGCGTCTACAACAAAAAATGAAGAGCGTTTTAATGACTTTAAAAAAGACCTTAGAGAAGAAACTAAGCATTTAGAAGCTGCTTTACTAGAAGCACAAAGTAATATTGAAACCTTAGAGCAAGATAAAAAAGAATTTATAGAGCAAGTTGATAAACTAAAAGAGCAGAGCATTGAATATAGAGATGAAATTTTAAAAAGTCAAAACAAGCTAGAGGCACAAGGTAATGAATTGAATTTTGCAAAAGGCAGAAATTCAAGCATGCAATCAAGACAAGAAACTGAAATACATCAGGCTAGAGCTGCATATGAGGGCTTACGTTCAGAGAATATAGAGCATACTCAAACAATTGAAGATTTAGAAGCTAAGGTTATGGAGTTTAAATTGAAGTTTGAATATGCACAAAAGCAGCTCGTAAGCTAATGGCATCACCATTTGATTGGGTGGAAGTATTTTCTGCCCAAAACGCGATTGAAGCTAATCTGTTAAAAGGCTTATTAGCGTTAGATTCTATTAAAGTTTTATTAAAAGGAGAATCATTAGGTGGTGCTCTAGGAGAAATTCCTTTTGAGCAAACTGAAGTTAAAATTTGTGTTCCTCAGATAAAACAGCGCCAAGCAGAAAAAATATTGCTAGAATACCAATCTAAACAGCAAGCCTCTAACGACTGGCAATGCACAAATTGTAATGAATACAATGGTTGTGGATTCGAGGTCTGTTGGTTTTGCTCAATATCTAAATAACAGCTTTAATTAATAAAGTAGCAAATACCAATTATATGATGGAAATAAATGAAAAAGCCTAATAACTTTCAGCGTGTTCGTGAATTAAATTATATGCAAAAAGCAGTGCTAGCAGCTGCGTTATTAGAGCGTATGTTACCAAATTATGCGCTATTTAGTGATGCCACTGAATTTGGTGATGCTAAAATTTTTAGAAATGCGCTTAATTCGATTTGGGAAAAGTTAGTTTTTCCTAAAAGTAAAATCAACTTAGAGCTGTTAGTTGATAAAATAGAGCCCAACGTCCCTGAAATTGAAAACTTTGACATGTTTGGTGTTTATCCCGCAATAGATACTGGCACAGCTTTATTGAGTATGCTAAACGGCATGATGATTGAAGATGAACTTGAGTTTGTAAATATTAGTAAGATATCTCAAGCTTCTGTCGCTAAATTAATTGAGTATCAATTAAGCTCTGATAATTTGAGCGCTGAGAATAAAGTGATTAGAGAACATCCATTGATGAAGTATGAAATTGAAGTATTGTCAGAATTAATTGATTATGTAGAAAAGATGGGTCGAATAAATTCTGATTCGGTTAAAGGTTTAAAAGCCAAATCTATTGAAGACGGTCAAACAAATATCGGCATCGAAATTTAATTTCAGGTCAATTAAATAAGAATGAGTGAGGAAACCTTTTTTACTCATTCTTATTGATTTACTTATTAAACGCTTACTTCAACTTCATAAGAGCTAAATTTTCTAATATTAATTACGCCATTGTCAAAGATTAAATACTGTCCTTTAATGCCTTTTAAAATGCCACTGACTTCAGGGTTTTTATCAAAGTTAAGCGAGTTTATTTTTGTGGGGAATTCAGATACAGGAAATGTTAGTTCAACAATATCTTCATCTAGTTTTTCAATCGCTGTAGCACCATAAATTTCAGCTAACTCATCAAGTTTACTTTGTATTTGTGGAATGAGTTCAGCAGCTGCTACTTTTAAATCTATTTCTTTATTATTACCTTTTAGCATATTACGCCAATTAGTTTTATCATTAATAAACTCAGCTAAAGCGATTTCAACTAACCCTGACTGTTGACGCGTTTGTACTGTAAATATAGGAAGTGCTTGCGTTGCACCTTGATCAATCCAACGAATAGGTACTTGACGAGTAATACCTACTTTAAGGCCAGAGGTATTTGCTAGATATACAGTATGTGGGATCATGCAGTTTTTAGTGCCCCATTGTGGCTCTCTACAGGTCCCTTGTTCATGATGACATGTCTCAGGTTTCATCATACACATATCACAACTAGCAAGCTTACGCATACATACAAAGCAATGCCCTTGTGAGTAACTCTTTTTGGTTTTTTTATTGCAATTACTACAGTAAATATTGCCTGTGTGGATCAAGGTGAGTTTTTGGCCTATTAGTGGATTTAAGTCTAATAGTTGCTCTCCAACAGGCAGTTGGTACTCAATTGGTTTTACTAATGATGATTTTAATTTTGAAAGTGTGCCTTTCATCTTGTATGCCCCTTAATATTGAGGGGGTATATTATCGTTAAATACTTGGATAGTCAGCTAACTATTGCTGGTATTGTTCGAATGCTAGCGGTTTTAAGTAATAGTAACTTTGGTCTATATCACACTGACAATTCAGTGAATTATTTTCAATTTTTGCTTACTTCAGCAACAACTTTGAGTTCTAAGCTTTTCGCCATGCCTATCGTGGTTTTATCGATAGTTAAATTTTTTTTGAATCGGCTATATCTCAGAAGTTGCAATTATTATCCGAATTTAGGTATGAATGAAGTTTACAAAATATAAATAATGGGGACTGTTGTAAAATCCCCATTTACAGACTTGACCGTGTAAATAATTTAGCTTTGCTCACGCTCTATAGCGCGATAAGCGATGTCAGTACGATACTCAACACCTTTCCAATTAATTTCTTTAACTAATTCATAAGCATTTTGCTGTGCTTCAGTCACTGAGTTACCAAGTGCGGTTGCACATAAAACACGACCGCCTGAAGTCACAACTTTACCTTGTACTTCCTTGGTACCAGCATGAAATACTTTAGTGCCAGCTGGGTACTCAACTTTAAGGCCTGAAATTTCATCGCCTTTAGGATAAGAGGCAGGGTAACCTGATGCAGCTAATACCACACCAACTGCAGCACGTGGGTCAAATTGAATTTCAGCTTGGTCTAGCTCAACACGATCAGCTGCAAGTAATAGCTCAACTAAATCTGATTGTAAACGTAACATGATTGGCTGTGTTTCTGGATCTCCAAAACGACAGTTAAATTCAATTACTTTTGGTGTGCCATTCATATCTATCATTAAACCAGCATATAGGAAGCCTGTGTATGGGTGACCTTCATTATGCATGCCTTGCACTGTCGGAATGATAACTTCATTCATAATGCGTTGATGGATTTCATCGGTTACTACTGGCGCTGGAGAATATGCGCCCATACCACCAGTATTAGGGCCTTTGTCTTCATTATAAGCACGTTTGTGATCTTGACTAGTTGCAAATGGCAGTACATTTTTACCGTCAACCATTACGATGAAAGAGGCTTCTTCACCTTCTAGAAACTCTTCAATTACTACTCGACTACCTGCTTCACCAAAAGCATTGCCTGCAAGCATATCTCTGATTGCATCGATCGCTTCAACTTCAGTCATAGCAACAATAACGCCTTTACCAGCGGCTAAGCCATCAGCTTTAACTACAATTGGTGCACCATTTTCTTTTACATAAGCAATCGCAGGATCTATTTCTGTAAATGTTTGGTAGTAACCAGTTGGAATATCATGTCGCGCTAGGAAGTCTTTTGTGAATGACTTAGAACCTTCAAGCTGTGCCGCTGCTTGAGTTGGTCCAAAAATAGCAAGTCCCTCTTCACGGAATCTATCTACTACACCAAGAACCAAAGGAGCTTCAGGACCAACAATTGTAAGCTCAACCTTTTTTGCTTTAACAAAGTTGATTAGTGCTTCAATATCTTCAACACCAATCGCAACATTTTCAAGTTTTGGTTCTAATGCAGTACCTGCATTTCCTGGTGCGACAAAAACGTTTTTTACTTTCGTTGATTGAGCGGCTTTAAATGCTAATGCATGTTCACGACCACCACTACCAATAACAAGTATGTTCATTTTTTCTTCCTAATTTAAGGTTTGGCTAAAGGTTTTTTAAACTTTAAAGTCATGCGATCGCTTTCACCAATCGCTAAGTATTTATTTGTATTAGTATCACCAGATGCTAAACGAGGTGGCAGAGTCCACACGCCTTTAGTATGATCAGCTGTATCTTTTGGGTTTGCATTAATTTCACTTTTATCAACTAATACAAATCCTGCTTTTTTAGCTAAAGATATCACCCAGCTTTCTTTTACATATCCTGAACGTTTCGCTTTTGCTGAATGTCTTAGTTCAGGAAGTCGGTGATCTACAAGTCCTAATATACCTCCAGGCTTTAAAGCAGTATAAAAAGCTTTAAAGGCATTCTCAACACCTTCGTTGTCTCTTTGCATATACCAGTTATGTAAGTTACGAAAAGTGAGTACCATATCAGCACTTTCTTCAGGCGCAATAGCATGATGACTTCCAGGATAAAATTCCGAAACTCTTATTTTGCTAAAAGCTTTGTCGGTTGTAAGTTTATCTTTGTAATTTTGCAACGCTCTTTGGTAATATTTCACTTCTGAGTCAGAAGGAAAATTTGCTGCGAAATAGGTACCTTGCTCCTTTAGTACTGGTGCAAGTATTTCAGAGTACCAACCAGAACCGGGCCAAATTTCAACGACGGTCATATTTGGTTGTAAGTCAAAAAATGCTAGAGTTTCTTTAGGGTTTCGGTACTGATCTCTATCTTTGTTTTGCACTGAACGTAAATCACTATTGATACTGTTATCTAATAGGGAATTAATATCTGTTGATTTACATGCCGTTAGGCCAGATGCGAAAACGAGAACAAGTGCATTTTTTAATACGCGTGATAATAATTTCATTGTTACCTCAAGATACTAAAATTTAGGTAATTTATTATTGTTATAAAGGAGATAAAAATAACAAAAAAATGCTAAGATCCCAATAAAATTTTATAGCACACTAAATTATATATAAAAACAAAAAAGCCGATATAAATCGGCTTTTTTGTTGGCTTTTAGTGGCGGAAGTGACGCATGCCAGTAAACACCATTGCCATACCTGCTTCGTCAGCTGCAGCGATGATTTCTTCATCACGAATTGAACCACCAGGTTGAATAACTGCAGATATACCTGCTGCTGCTGCTGCATCAATACCATCACGGAATGGGAAGAACGCATCAGATGCCATTACAGAACCTTTAACTTCAAGGTTTTCATCAGCTGCTTTGATACCTGCTATTTTAGCAGAATATACGCGGCTCATTTGTCCTGCGCCAACACCGATTGTCATGCCATCTTTTACATAGATAATGGCATTAGACTTAACAAATTTGGCAACTTTCCAGCTAAACATTAAATCTTTCATTTCTTCTTCTGTTGGTTGGCGTTTAGAAACAACAGTCAGTTCACTTGTTTCTACCATTCCAGTATCGCGGTCTTGAATTAAAACACCACCATTAACACGTTTGATATCAACACTGGATGTTTTAGCTGACCATTGGCCACATTCTAATAAACGTATATTTTTCTTAGCTGCAACAATTTGAGCTGCTGCATCAGTTACTTTAGGCGCAATGATAACTTCAACGAATTGACGTGAAACAATCGCTTCAGCAGTGTCAGCATCTAATTCTTGGTTAAATGCGATTATGCCACCAAATGCAGATGTAGGATCCGTTTTGAAAGCACGTTCGTATGCTTCTAAAATATTATCACCTTGTGCAACGCCACATGGGTTGGCGTGTTTTACGATAACACATGCAGATGTTGAAAATTCTTTAACACATTCAAGTGCTGAATCTGTATCTGCAATATTATTAAAAGATAATGCTTTACCTTGTAATTGCTTAGCAGTGGCAACAGAAGCTTCTTCGATGCCATTTTCCACATAAAAAGCGGCATCTTGATGTGAGTTTTCACCGTAGCGCATATCTTGCTTTTTAGTAAACTGGAAATTAATTGTTCGTGGGAATTTTGATTCTGGATTGTTGTTATTTTCAGCTGATTCGTCAAGTACATGTGCTGATACTTTTGTGCCGAAGTAATTCGCTATCATACCATCATATTGTGCTGTATGTTCAAAAGCAGCAATCGCTAGATCAAAACGTGTTTGGTATGTTGTGGCACCTTCATTAGCGTCCATTTCAGTTAATACGCGGTCATAATCAGCTACATTTACTATGATAGTGACATCTTTGTTATTTTTAGCCGCTGCGCGAACCATAGTAGGTCCACCAATATCAATATTTTCAATCGCATTTTCTAAAGAACAATTTTCATTTGCAACAGTTTGTGCAAATGGGTAAAGGTTAACTACAACCATGTCAATAGCTGAAATATTATTTTCAGCCATTACATCTTCATCTTGACCGCGGCGAGCTAGAATACCACCGTGAATTTTAGGGTGAAGTGTTTTTACACGACCATCCATAATTTCTGGATGACCTGTATGGTTTGATACTTCAGTTACTTGGATGCTATTGTCAGCTAGTAGCTTACAAGTTCCGCCTGTAGAAAGTAGTTCAACACCTTTTGCTGCAAGAGCACGAGCAAATTCAACAATACCGGTTTTATCTGAAACGCTTAATAATGCGCGACGTACTGGACGAAGAGTATCCATGTAGTTTTATAACCTCTATAGTGGAGTGGATTAAAGTTGTTATTTAAAAGAGTTAACAAAAAAGCACCCTAGGGTGCTTTTTATGCAGTTAAAACTGCGTATTTAGTTCATGCCGTACTTTTTAAGCTTCTTACGTAAAGTACCACGATTGATGCCAAGTAAGATTGACGCACGTGTTTGATTACCTCGTGTATATGTCATTACTTCTTCAAGTAGTGGCGCTTCTAGTTCAGAAAGAACAAGCTCATAAACGTCTTCAACGTCTTGACCATTAAGCTGCTTCAGGTAGTGATGAACAGCTTTTTTAACTGCGTCACGTAACGGTTGCGGTTTCTCTTGTGACTGGACATGAGCGTTTGTAATAAATGGAGAAGTCACATTTTGTTCGAACATTGTCTTGTTTCTCTTTCTTAAATTGCTTGAAAATAATTATTTAGTACCGAAACTTGCTCTTGAGCTGTCTCTAGGGCATTAAATACGCGCCTAAACTGTCTTTCTTTATCATGGGATTGCAAATACCAAGATACATGCTTTCGTGCGATACGTACTCCCATTACTTCACCGTAAAATTGATGCAAATTAACTAAGTGTTCCATTAATATACATTCTACCTCAGCGATTTCTGGCTCAGGTAAAAATTCACCAGTTTTTAAGTAATGTGCAGTTTCCTTAAAAATCCAGGGTCTGCCTTGAGCTGCTCGTCCGATCATGACGGCATCTGCCCCCGTGTAGTCCAAAACCTGCTTTGCTTTTATAGGTGATGTAATATCACCATTAGCGACAATAGGTATGGACACTGAACGTTTTATATCCCTGATGGTGTCGTATTCTGCTTCACCTTTATACATACAGGCCTTTGTACGACCATGCACGGCTAAAGATGCGATACCATTTCGTTCAGCTATTCTTGCTATTTCAATACCATTACGGTTATCGGTATTCCAACCGGTACGAATTTTTAAAGTAACCGGAACATCAACAGCATCCACTACTGATTTTACAATTATTTCAACTAAATCCGGATATTGTAATAATGCTGAACCCGCAAGTTTTTTATTCACTTTTTTGGCTGGGCAACCCATGTTGATATCAACAATTTGGGCGCCATTAGCTACATTCAATTGTGCTGCCTGTGCCATTAATGTCGGATCAGAACCGGCTATCTGAACTGCACGGATCCCTGACTCACCACTATGGTCCATACGGTTCATAGATTTCTCTGTGTGCCATACTTTTGGATTTGACGATAACATTTCAGATACAGCTAATCCTGCGCCTAAGCGTCGGCAAAGTTGTCTAAAAGGTCTGTCTGTTACACCAGCCATTGGCGCAACTAAGACATTGTTTTCCAGTTTATAAGGGCCTATCTGCACTATTTTTTATGGCTCACCATTCAAGGGGCGCTAATTTTACTTTTTTTTCAGCAAAAATCAAAGGTTATATTTTGAACAAAAGTGTTTTTTTTTGATTTTTTCTATTGACTTTCTATAAGCTACAGAAAATTGATTTATTTTTGTGATTAAGAGGCGCTAACTCAGGGAATTTAAAGTTACTGCTATAAATTCACCTAAGGTGTTAAGTCAGATATTTGACTGCCGCATCTTGATGTAGCTTTGGCTATAAATGAAATTGAGTTAGTATTAATATTATAAAAACACTAACTCACATAAGTATTAATAATACTCCTGTCTATTTTTTTGTACCACTAACACGGACCCACTCTCCGTCTATTTCAATTGGAGACAGATCACATAAAGGTTGGTAAACGTCACAAACAGATTGTGCTTGTTCTTCTAAAATACCCGATAACGCAAACTCAGCGCCGCTTTTACCTAAACCCAAAATAACGTGATGTAATTCACGCAGTGGTGCAGCTAGGATATTGGCAACTACGACATCAGCTCCAGTACCTTCAAGGAAAGCTGGTTGATTTTTTGGTAAATAGACTTCTAGTTGCTGCTTGACACCGTTACGTTCGGCGTTGTCAAGACTAGCGTCTAATGCTTGTGGATCGATATCAATACCAATAACACGCTTTGCACCTAATTTAATTGCTGCAATACCTAAAATGCCAGAACCACAGCCAAAATCAACCACAGTTTTATCTGTTAAATCTAAAGACTCTAACCATCTTAAACATAAAGCTGTTGTAGCGTGAGTTCCAGTACCAAATGCTAAACCTGGATCTAGCATGACGTTAACAGCAGTTGGATCGGGTACATCTCTCCAACTTGGACAGATCCACAAACGTTTACCAAATTGAATAGGGTGAAAGTTTTCCATCCATTCACGTTCCCAGTCTTTATCTTCAAGCTGTTCAATTTTATAGTTAAAGTTATCTCTCAGTTCTGGTTTAACTTGTAAATGCTCAATGACTTGCTGCATATCATTACTCGCATCAAAAAGGCCAATAATGGTAGTTTTCGCCCAAAAAATGACTTCACCTGGTTTAGGTTCGTATACTGGGCTGTTATCTGAATCCATGAAGGTGACTGATGCACTACCAGCTTCAACTAAATAGTCACTGATCACATCGGCTGTGTTTTTTGTAGCAGGTATAATAATTTGGATCCAAGCCATGGAATTATCCTCTTTATTTGGTTCACCTAAAATAGTTATCACCCTCTTTATTTTTATCGAGTGTACTTTAACTGTCTTTTTGGTGTTCTGAAAAACGAAAGTTTACAGATAATAAAATATATATTCATTAAAAAAGGTCGCAAAGCGACCTTTTTTTATTTTCTAGCATCGGCCTATGAAAGGCTTGAATAAAATCGCGCTGCGACTCTATCCCTTAGCGTCTAAGAAACTTTTAAGTAAATCAGAACGTGAAGGGTGACGTAACTTACGTAGAGCTTTAGCTTCAATTTGACGAATACGTTCACGTGTTACATCAAACTGTTTACCTACTTCTTCTAAAGTATGGTCGGTATTCATATCAATACCAAAACGCATTCTTAGCACTTTAGCTTCACGTGCTGTTAAGCCTGAAAGTACATCTAAAGTTGCGCCTTTTAAGCTTTCCATCGTTGCAGCATCAATTGGAGATTCAATAGTTGAATCTTCAATGAAGTCACCTAAGTGTGAATCTTCATCATCACCAATTGGTGTCTCCATTGAGATTGGCTCTTTAGCAATCTTTAATACCTTACGAATCTTATCTTCAGGCATTAACATGCGTTCTGCTAATTCTTCTGGATTTGGCTCACGACCCATTTCTTGTAGCATTTGACGTGAAATACGGTTAAGTTTATTAATCGTTTCAATCATATGTACTGGAATACGGATTGTACGTGCCTGATCCGCAATTGATCGTGTAATTGCTTGACGGATCCACCATGTAGCGTAAGTTGAGAATTTGTAACCACGACGGTATTCAAATTTATCAACCGCTTTCATTAAGCCGATATTACCTTCTTGGATTAAATCTAAGAATTGTAAACCGCGATTTGTGTATTTTTTAGCAATTGATATAACAAGACGTAAGTTTGCTTCAACCATTTCTTTTTTAGCTCGGCGGGCTTTCGCTTCACCTATGCTCATTCGACGGTTAATGTCTTTTATATTTGAAATTGATAAACCACACGCTTTCTCAATGATATGTAGCTTTTTAATACAACGACCAATGTCGCCTTCACATTCGGCTAATTTATCAGAGTAAGACTCACCAAGTGCAACTTCAAACTTTAACCATGCATTGTTTGTTTCATTATTTACAAAATGCTTAACAAAAGTCTTCTTAGGCATTTTTGCATATTGAACGGCATGTTTCATAACAAGGCGTTCTTGGACACGGACTTTGTCCATTGTTTCACGCATGTTATTAACTAAACGATCAAACTCTTTAGGAATTAATTTGAAAGTTTGGAATAGTTCAGCAATTTCAGCAAAAGCAGTTTTGGTATCAGCATGGTCACGACCATTAGCTTCTATTATTTCACGTGCTTTTGTATTTAAATCTCTTAGATTTTCAAAGTTTTCACGAGCAAGTTCAGGACAAGGGCCTGTATCAATTTCTTCTTCGTCCTCACCGTCTTCATCTTTAAGTTCTTCCGTACTTAAAGCTGAACCAACATGCGTTGCTTGGACTGCGATTTCGTCTGCATCGGGATCAATAAAGCCATTGATGATATCGCTTAAGCGAATTTCTTCTGCTTCGAATTTATCCCAACGATCTAATAGATATGTAATTGTTTCCGGGTATTCAGCAACTGAAATTTGAACTTGGTTGATGCCATCTTCAATACGCTTAGCGATTACAATTTCGCCTTCACGTGTTAATAGCTCTACAGTTCCCATTTCACGCATATACATGCGCACAGGATCTGTTGTACGGCCAATTTCTTTATCTACCGTAGCAAGAGCAGCAGCTGCTGCTTCTGCAGCATCTTCATCAGTTGTTGTTTCTTGCATCATTAGTTCATCGGCATCAGGAGCGTTTTCGCTAACCTTAATACCCATGTCATTAATCATGCTAATGATATCTTCAACTTGATCTGAGTCGATGATATCTTGTGGAAGGTGATCATTCACTTGTGAGAATGTCAAATAACCTTGTTCTTTACCTTTTTGAATGAGGAGTTTTAGCTGAGACTGAGGACTTTGCTCCATAGAGATTTTCTCTTCCACTTAGATAAGTTGATGCGCCGAGCGCTAGCTGAAATTATTTGAAAATCAGCAAGCGCAGATTAATAGAGCAGTATAACACAGGTTTTCAATATCAGCTAGGCCTTAATTAGTCTTGTGTTGGTTCTTTTTTCGAGTTAGCCATCGCTAAAACTAATAATTGGTATTCTTGCCTTTCTTCACTACTTAGTCCACTGGTCTTATCTTTAATTAATAGGGTTTCGGCACGATGATTTAAACACTGATCTTCAATAAATTTAAAAGTATTTTGAAAATAGTAGATTAATTTATTTTCATCTATTTGATGCTGCCATGCAGCAAGCTTGGTTAAAGCGCTATATTCTGGTGTATCCCGATATAACTCTAATATTTGGCCTGTGGTGATGCCATTATTTTTAAGGCTTAAAGCTTGTAAGTTCTTAAATAATGCAAGACCAGGGAGTCCAAGTTCAACAAGCTCCGGTAAATGCGGGATTTCGCGTGATAATTCTGGATGTTGAACTATTAATCCTATGGCAATTCGCATCGGTGTCATTTTGAATTTTTTCTGTAAGCTCTTTTGTTGTCTTGGATTATTTAGTTTTTGATTTAATTGTTCCTTTGTTCTGCCAATAAGACGCGCCAATTGCTCTAATAAGTTTTCTTGGTAAAACTCGCTTTTCACTTTTTCAATTAGAGGTAACGCTAAACTAAGTATTTTTGATTTGCCCGCGTCGGTTGTTAAATCACATTCAATTGCTAATTTTTCAAATAGTACTTTTGTAAAATCTTTAGATTGATTCAGTCGTTGCTCAAAGTCTTCTTTACCTTCTTTTTGTACCAAAGTGTCAGGATCTTCTCCATCAGGTAAAAAGGCAAATTTTAGTTCTTTACCGTCAGCTAAATAGGGCAATGCATTTTCGAGTGCACGCCATGCTGCATCACGACCTGCTCTATCACCATCATAACAACATATAACACGTTCAGTGGTTCTAAATAATGTATGCATGTGCTCAGTAGTTGTTGCTGTGCCTAATGAAGCAACTGCATATTCAATACCTTGTTCAGAAAGCGCAACCACATCCATATAACCTTCAACGATTAGCACTTGTTCTAACTTTTTATAGGCTTGTTTTGCTTCGTATAAACCATAAAGTTCAAATCCTTTATGGAATATACGTGTTTCAGGAGAGTTGAGATATTTAGGCCCGCTGTTTTTATCATCACCATCACTTGGCATGATACGACCACCAAACCCGATTACACGACCGCGTTTATCTTTGATAGGAAACATTAACCTATCTCTGAAAAAATCATACGAGCCGCCAGAATCTTTCAAGTTTGCGAGTTTTAAATCAACAAGTTGCTGCTTTTGACTTGGGTTACGTGCAAATAAAGAGCACAAACCATCCCACTCACTTGGCGCATAACCAATTAAATATTTTTTGACCGTTTCGCCACTGAGACCACGTCCTTTAACGTATTCTATTACTTGATTTGAATTTTTATGATGTTTTAGCTGATGGCCATAAAATCGTGCAGCTTGCAGCATTAATTCATAATCAGATCGTTTTTGCTCAGAACTGATTGTAGGGCCCTTGCTAAAGTTTCCTTGCTCTCTAGGCACTTCTAAATGTAATAAGGATGCAAGTTCTTCAATGGCATCTACAAATTCAAGCTTTTCATACTCCATCATGAAGGAAATTACGTTACCACTGGCACCACAGCCAAAGCAATGATAGAACTGTTTGTCTTGAGAGACACTAAATGAGGGAGATTTTTCATTATGAAATGGACAGCAGGCTTGGTAGTTTTTACCTGCTTTTTTTAAAGTTACGTAAGAATCAATGAGATCAACAATATCTGTACGAGCGATTATATCATCAATAAAATTACGAGGGATTTTTCCAGCCATAAATGTCTAAGCCATCAACTTTTAAGTAAGTATATAAAGTGGAATTGATATGATGAAGAATAACCAAAAACTGCCATTTGATCTAGGATATATAGTTAAATCAATTCAACTTATTGAAGCAGAGTTTATTTTGGTTTTAAAAATGAAAAACCGAGCATTAAGCTCGGTTTTTAGTAACAAATATATAATCGTTACTTCTTATGCGGTTAATTTTTGCTTTATTAAACCTGAGATATTACCCATATCGGCACGACCTTCAGCTCGGCTTTTAATAAACCCCATTACTTTACCCATATCTTGCATGCCTGCTGCATTACAATCAGTAATAGCAGTATCAATAAGCGAAAGAATTTCTTCTTCAGTTAAAGGTTTCGGTAAGAAACTTTCAAGCACACTTATTTCATTTGCTTCGATATCAGCTAAGTCTTGACGACCTGCATCATGATACTGATCGTGGGCATCGTGACGTTGCTTAACCATTTTAACGATAATGGATGTTATTTCAGCATCAGTCAAAGTTATACGGTCATCAATTTCACGTTGTTTAATTGCAGCTAGCGCCATACGTATGGTACCAAGACGCATTTTGTCTTTGGCACGCATAGCATCTTTCATTGCATCTTTTAGTGTTACTAATAAACTCATCTACAAGACTCTGGGAAAAGTTTTAGTATAATCTAACGCGACGTGCATTTTCGCGAGATAATTTTTTCATAAGACGTTTAACAGCTGCAGCTTTTTTACGCTTACGTTCTGCAGTTGGTTTTTCATAGTGCTCACGACGACGAACTTCTGAAAGGATACCTGCTTTTTCACATGAACGTTTAAAACGACGTAATGCAACGTCAAACGGTTCGTTTTCTCTTACTTTGATTACTGGCATTAAAAATCACCTAATAGCTAATGAGATCAACTCATACCGATCAATAATTGACCGTTTGGTTTAAAAATGGTGCGGTATTGTAATCCGAATCGCCTTTTGATGTAAAGGTTAATTATAGTAAATATATTAATAGCTGGCAAAATTTAATCAAGTCAGTAAAATTGCGCTCTGATTTATGGTTTTTATAATATTTTGCTCTTTGATGAGCGCTGGGAGTAACTAATAATGCGAATTTTAGGTATTGAATCGTCATGTGATGAAACAGGTATCGCTATCTATGATGATGAAAAAGGATTATTAGCGCACCAGCTATACAGTCAAATTAAAGTGCATGCTGATTATGGCGGCGTAGTACCAGAGTTAGCATCAAGAGATCATATCCGTAAAGCTTTACCATTAATTGAAGCTGCATTTGAAGAAGCAAACTGTACCGCTGAAGATTTAGATGGCATCGCTTTTACTGCTGGGCCTGGCCTAGTTGGTGCTATTTTAGTTGGTTCATCAATTGGTCGCTCTTTAGCTTTTGGCTGGGATATACCTGCTGTTGCAGTTCACCATATGGAAGGGCACCTATTAGCACCTATGCTTGAAGAAAAAAAACCAGACTTTCCTTTTGTTGCGTTATTAGTATCTGGTGGACATACATTATTAGTGGAAGTTAAAGGTATTGGCCAATATCAAATTTTAGGTGAGTCGGTTGATGATGCAGCTGGTGAAGCATTTGATAAAACAGCTAAATTGCTAGGACTAGATTACCCCGGAGGTCCATTATTGGCTAAATTGGCGGAGCAAGGTGAAGACAAAAAATTTGTATTTCCTCGTCCAATGACTTCTAAGCCAGGGCTTGATTTTAGCTTCAGTGGTTTGAAAACGGCGACAGCGATCACCATTCGTGAGCAAGGTGGCGTTGAAGGCTGTGACGAGCAAACAAAAGCGGATATCGCCCATGCTTTTCAAACAGCTGTTGTTGATACCCTTACAATAAAATGTAAGCGCGCCTTAAAACAAACGGGTATTAAGCGATTAGTGATCGCCGGTGGTGTAAGCGCAAATAAAGATTTAAGAGAAAAATTTGAACGTATGATGCAAGGTATGCAGGGGGAGGTTTTTTATCCGAGAACAGAGTTTTGCACTGATAACGGCGCTATGATAGCTTATGCTGGTATGCAAAGATTAAAAGCAAAGCAGTATGCACCTATGGATATGAAGGCGTATCCAAGATGGCCTATAGATTCATTACCGCCAATTTAATTTAGTTAGAAAAGAATAAAATGCTTTTAGTCGAATCCTTCGGACAGCGTTTGTGGGGCATTTTTACTGCGTTACCGCCTTTTTATGTGGCACAACCACATGACAAAGCCTCTGCCTTGTATAAATGCCTAACAATTCGCTGCAAAAGTAATCTCGAAAGATCAACAGCCCCTATACCTTTTAGATTTTATTCTTATCTTTTATTTTTGGCTCTTCACCTTTAAGTAAGCGAAATATATTCTCGTGATGTCGAAAAATAATTAATACACTCAGCATAAGTACAGGCACTGTATATAAAGGTTTAATAAACCAAGTATAAATTGGTGCGATAGCGACTGTTAATAATGCAGCTAATGAAGAGTATCCCGTAAGCCATACAATTAATATCCAAGTTAAAATCAATAACCCAGCCAGAGATAATCCTATGGGTAACATAGTTCCAAATGCTGTTGCGACTGCCTTTCCACCTTTAAAACCAAAAAATACGGGGTACATATGACCTAAGCAGGCTGCAATACCTATAAAACCTAAATAAATGGGTTCAATTTTTAAAAAGTAAGCGCCCCAAACTGGGATTGTGCCTTTGAGTATGTCAAAAGTCATCACAAGCATAGCAGGAAGTTTTCCTCCTAAACGGTAAATATTTGTCGCTCCCGGGTTTTTAGAGCCAAAATGCCTAGGGTCGGGTAATCGAAATAATTTGCTGATCAAGATTGCAGATGAGATTGATCCCAAAAGGTATGCAAATATGAACATCGATCCGGCTATCACTGTAATCCTTATATTTAAATTGGTAAAATTGAGCTATCATCGCCACTTATTAATTTGTTTGGCGCAAGGATACGTAAATTTCTAAAAAATGTATCCGACTAGCTAAGTTTAGCGCAGTTACAAACAAAAAACCTGAAGTTTATTAAAGCGGAATATTATATTCTAAGAGTATGCCATATATGGATAAAGTATTTATAAGCCAATTACATGTTGATACCATAATTGGTGTTTACGACTTTGAAAAAGAAGCAAAACAAAGTTTATTTTTTGATATTGAGATGCAAACTGATATTCGCGCAGCCGCTCATTCTGATGATATTAATGACACCGTTGATTATGCTGTTGTCAGTGAGCGCATTATTAAGCATGTCACAGCAAAACCTGTTGAGCTATTAGAAACTTTGGTAGAGCAAATCGCTGAGTTTATTTTATCAGATTTTAATGTCAGTGAAGTTAAAGTTAGAGTAAGTAAGCCTGCTGCTGTGAAAGAAGCAAATACAGTCGGTGTTGAAATCATTCGTGCTTTAAATAATACGTGTAATTAAGGTAAGTAAAGTTAATGGCAGATATATTTATCAGTATTGGTTCTAATGTGGATAAAGAATCAAATATTGTAAGTTCAATTAAAATATTGCAAACATATTTTCCAAATTTATTCTGCTCTGCGGTTTTTGAAAGTGAATCAGTAGGCTTTAATGGCCATAACTTTTATAACTTAGTCGCAGGTGCCAAAACGGATATGTCATTAGAGGGTGTATGTTCACTGTTAAAGCAAATTGAGCGAGATAACGGACGCTTGCCATCAGATAAAAAGTTTAGCCCAAGAACATTGGATTTGGATTTATTATTTTTTGATGATGTTATATGCGATAGCCCTGCGCAATTACCCAGAGATGAAATTACTAAAAACGCATTTGTTTTATGGCCATTAGCTGAAATTGCCCCTGAATTTATACATCCAGTTAATAACAGGTCAATGTCTGAAATTTGGCAAGAATATGATAAAACGCAACAAAAACTATGGAAAGTGGAGTTATCTTTTAAATGAGTATTATCGAAATAATTGTATTGGCCTTGATCCAAGGTTTCACCGAATTTTTGCCTATATCAAGTTCCGCGCATTTATTATTACCCTCACAAATTTTAGGTTGGCAAGATCAAGGTTTAGCATTTGATATCGCAGTTCATGTGGGAACATTAATTGCCGTCATAATGTACTTTCGCAAAGAAGTGGCAGATATATTATCTGCTTGGTTTAAGTCTTTAGGCAGCATTGAATCTATGAAAAGTAATGCGACTGATGATAGTAAGCTAGGTTGGTTAATTATATTAGGCACAATTCCTGCTGCATTAATTGGTTATTTAGCGAAAGATTTTGTAGAGCTTTATCTACGAAACGCTTGGGTGGTAGCAATTACAACCATAGTGTTTGGTTTATTACTTTGGTACGCAGATGTTAAAGGTAAACAAATTAAAACAATTTATCAATTGAATTGGAAGTCAGCTTTAATACTTGGCTTTTCTCAAGCGATAGCGGCTGTATTCCCTGGTACTTCTCGTTCAGGTATTACTATCACCGCGGGTTTAATGCTGGGTTTAAATAAACAAAGTGCTGCGCGATTTTCATTTTTATTAGCGATTCCAATTATTTCTATGATGGGATTATATTACACAATGGAATTGGTTTTGAGTGATGAGACAGTTGCTTGGGGGACCTTAGGTTTAGGTACTTTATTATCATTTATTTCAGCATATGCCTGTATTTATTTATTTTTTAAAATAATAGAGCGTATGGGAATGATGCCATTTGTGATTTATCGTTTATTATTAGGTATAGGATTATTTATATTTTTACTTTATTAAAATAAATTAAGGATAACCCATGAGATACTTCCTGTTATTAATAATATTATTATTATCAATTTTTACAGGGGGAGGGTGTAGAAATCATATTAATGACTTAAAAGAAAAAAGAGTAGTAGTAGTAAGTGATCCTCAAATACAGCTCACAAGAAAAACAAAACTGACCTGGTATGCAGACTTTAAAATATATACTGGTACACAAAATCCAACAGCGCAGCAAAAATCAGAAAATTTTGAATTTACACAATTAATAAAACAAAAAATAGAACAAGAGATTATAGATAAAGGTTTTAATTTTACTCCTGAAGCGGGTTTAGAAGAAACCCAATATCAGGTGGTTGCTCTAGCGGTGGCAGATGATAACTTTACAAGCTCAGAGTATTTAAATTTATTTCAACTTTTTCCTGAGTTAGGTAATGATAGTGATTTAAAAAAAGGCACCTTGATTGTTGCTATTGTTGATCCTGTGCAAAGAAAATCGGCATGGAGAGGCTCTATTCAATTATATTTAGAGCCAAGCCTAGATAAAAATACTCGTCAAAAACGTATTTCAACTTCAGTCGTTAAATTATTAAAAAGCCTAAAACTTAAAGATTAATTCTCTAAAAAATTTTTTAATAAAAGTAATCTTTCAGCCATAATTGCTTTACCAATCTCGGGGCCTTTAATACCCTGAACAACAATCTGCTTAGCAGTAACATTTGCTGCGATTTTATATGACGTTTCTAAGTATTCACGTTTTTTAACAGTGAACGCGTTATTACTTTGCATTGATTGTATCAATCTCTCAAAACGTTCAAATCTACGCCAAATATCGATTTTATTGAATAGTTCAAGCATTTCGCTAGCATTTAAGCTGTCAGCTTTTAATAAATCGGCTTGGTTATTATTTTTTAAAAATAATAATTCTTTAAATTGATTTGGAACTTTTAAATCTACAACTAATTTTGCAATTTGATCCGCAGATAAAAAGTCCGCTAATTGACTAAAAAGAATATCATTTTCAGTTTGGGTATTTATTAATCTTTGACTTAATAGTTCCGATGATGTATTTGAAAACAACTTACAAAGCGATGGTGCAATACAAGCTAAAGCATTGATAGAATTAAGTACTTTTAGAAAAGTAAAAAAATTACCATCCGATAAGGATTTTTGAAATTCCATCCATACACGCTCAGGCGTAAGGGTATTGATCTCGCCATTTTTAACCATGTTAACCATCAAAGTCATGGTTTCATCAGCTATGGTAAAGCCAAGGTATTGATAGCGAGCAGCAAAACGCGCTACACGCAGTACACGTAATGGGTCTTCACTAAATGCACTTGATACATGGCGAAGTATTTTAATGTTGAGATCTTCAATGCCATTGTAGGGATCTATTATTTTGCCATCATCATCTTGTGCAATTGCATTTACTGTCAGGTCACGTCTAATTAAATCTTCTTCAAGTGTAATATGAGGATTAAAGTCACATATAAACCCTGTATATCCAGTACCTTGTTTTTTTTCTGTGCGTGCTAATGCATACTCGTCTTTGGTTTTAGGATGCAAAAATACAGGAAAGTCTTTACCTACTTGTGTAAACCCTTGTTGTTGCATTTGCGTGATAGTGGCACCAACAACAACATAATCACGTTCTTTGACTGTTCTATTGAGCAGAGCATCGCGAACTGCACCACCTACTAAATATATTTTCATTTTTAAATTTAAACTTATCAGTAATGAAATCATTTTATCAGATTATGAATTGATTGCGTGTATTTATGAAATGTTGCTTAGTAGCGGTAGAACTTGCTACTTGAAAATACAGAAATCGCGTATTTCTATATCACATGGGTATATCGTTTAATTTTCCTTGTTTAGTGACTAAATAGTGTTTAATTTATGTTTATAGTTTTTTTGTGAGCGGTTTTTTGTCATTATAGTCTCGCTATTTTTATTGAGGATTTTATTTGTGTATTTGAGCTTTTTTGGTTTAATCGAAAAACCGTTTTCTATTGCTCCTAATCCTGAATATTTGTTTTTAAGCGATAGGCATAAAGAAGCTTTGGCACATTTAACATTTGGTTTAGGTGATGCAGGAGGGTTTGTTTTATTAACAGGCGAAGTCGGTACAGGAAAAACAACCGTTACTCGCTGTATGTTGGCCGAATTACCAGATACAACGCAAGTCGCTTTTGTATTAAACCCATCTTTATCTGAGTTAGAATTACTTGCCAGTATTTGTGATGAACTTCGTATTAGATACAAAAAATCAGATGCAAGTTTAAAAAATTTAACGGATAAAATAAAAAATAGATTATTGAAAAATCATCAGTCTGGTGGTCATACCATGTTGATTATAGATGAAGCGCAACATTTAGCACCCGCGGTATTAGAGCAGTTAAGACTTCTGACAAATTTGGAGACTAACCATAAGAAACTGTTACAAATTATTTTAGTGGGCCAACCTGAATTACAACAGTTATTAAAGCGTAATGAATTGCGCCAATTAGCGCAAAGGATCACTGCACGATACCACCTTTTACCCTTAACTGAAGCGCAGGTATTTGCATATATTCAACATAGGTTGAATAAAGCCGGTAATGATACACCTATATTTGCAACTAACTCTATTAAGCTGATACATCAGCTTACAGCTGGGATCCCGAGGCTAATTAACTTATTATGTGATAGGGCACTTATGGGGGCTTTTGCAAATCAACAGCAGAAAATTAATAAACACATAGTAAAACAAGCTGCAACGGAAGTACTACCTTTACAACCAGAGCAAGAGTCAAAAAAAGTTACTTATTCAGTAATGTTGTCTATGGCCGCATTATTATGCATTACAGCTGGTTTTGCTTTGTCTTTTATTTTTTAATAGATCTGCTACGCATCTCTATTAAAGTCATTACGTGGCGTGTATTTTTATTATAGAACAACAAATGCCCTTTCAAAATAGAATGAGAGGCTAACAGAGCCTGTTTTTACGGGAATTGAATTAGGATAGGATTTTTCATGTCATATTTATTAGATGCATTAAAACAGTCAGAGCAAGGTGAAGTGAGTCGTAAGGCACAATACGCTGCAGAATCAATTCAAGATTATTCACAACAAAAAGACTTAAGTTTTTACCGTAAATTGGCCTTTTCATTACTAGCAATAGTGGCTTTTGTTGTTATTTTATCAATTGGCTTTTTGGCTGGTAGATGGTTTCAAGAATCAAAGGTTCAAGGTATAGCGGTTGTAAAGCAACAAGCGGCTATTGAAAAAGCGCAAGTAACTGAAAATCAAACTCATGTGCAACCTGCGTCGGTACAAATAAAAACCAGTCCTGTACTAGTACAGCAAGCATTGCCAACGCAATATCAACTGGTACCTGTGCCAAATACATATAATACAATACAAGCTTACCCAAATCAGCAGTCAATAGTACACAACTCTTATCCAAATAATCAAAAGCTTGTTCCTGTTCAAAATGTTCAGCAAGAACAGATAGATTACAGTCAATATAAAGTGGTAGGTAAACCCATTGAACAGTCTGTATTCAATGAACAAAGTACAGAAAAAAATATAGCAGATAGCGAAATAGCGAAATTACCAAGCTCATTAAAAACTGCATTTGCTAAGGCCGTTGCAGCAATTGAAGCTGAAGAAAATGATAACTATGAAGTCACGACAGCAACAAAAAATTCAGCAATGGCACAACCTATACAGTTATTACCGGATGTAATACAAAGTTTAATTCCTAAAATAACGTATCAAGCTCATATCTATGCAACTGACTCAAGTCGGCGTTGGATTAAATTAAATGGAGCTGAATTGTACGAAGGAGATAGTTTAGGGCCAATTAAGATATTGGAAATTGCACCTGAAATTACGCTAATGAGCATTGAAGGCTATCGTTTTAGTTTGACTGCTATGGATGATTGGTTGCCATAGTAGCTTTGAGTTAGGTATAAATTATTTGAATAACGGCCCCTGTTTAATCGTTTTAATTATGCAATCGCTTTATTATTTATGATCCAACCGGTTTTTATTATTTTTACATGGTTAGTTGCTTGGAAACTTGCTTTATACCCAAACCACTTCAAGATGCAGGATTCAGTTGGAATTAGAAATACTTTAGGCAAGGCATTGATTGAAGAACATGGTTATTCCCTTTTCAAAATCAATAACGCTGCATAAAGTATTTATAAACCAACCTTACAGGGACTTCTGAGCAAATCATGCTCGTTGTTGCCTGCATGGATGTAGGTACTAGAGCAATGCAGGAGCATATTGCCGGTCCATCTTTTTTTAAGGGAGTAACCATTAATGCAAAGATGCGCTTAGATCATGAATTGCTCAGCAGTCCTGAACCTCACATCTTGAAGTGGCTTGGGTATACATGGGAGTTAATAGTGAGTTTTGTTATCGAAAATTTTTTAGATTAATCACTTAATTCAAAAAACAGTTTTAAAAAAACGCATTAATTCTATATTAAAATCTTCAGGCTTTATTGAGTTTTCAATTTCATCTGAGCAACTTTCTTTAGATAAATCAATATCTTTAACTTCAGTATAATGATGATGTTTTGCACTATAAAATAATTTAACACAAGGTTTTAAAGGATTTTTAAAGTTACTTTTAGAGACGATCCCTAATTTTTGACTGGTTAATTTAACTAAAGTGCCTACGGGGTGCACACCGATACATGTGATAAATTGATTTAATAGCTGTTCGTCAAAACAAGTTGGCGTATCTTTTTTTAAAATTTTGAAGGCTTTAATAGGTGGCATATCATCTTTGTAAACGCGTTTAGCGGTTAAGGCATCGTATACATCTACAATTGAGATCATACGTACATACTGACTTATCTCATCACCTTTTAAACCAAAAGGGTAACCATTACCATCAATACGTTCATGGTGGTAACCTGCAAGATCTACCGCGATCCCTGATAGTCCTGCTGCTTCAACTACTTCTTTGCTGTACCGGGCATGATTTTTCATTACATCAAACTGGCTATCGGTAAATTTTCCCGGCTTATTTAAAATTTCATCTTCAATTTTAATTTTGCCAATATCATGTAATAAGGCTCCTGTCGCTAATTCATTAATGATTTCAGGATCTATATGTAAGTGTTTTGCAAAAATGGTCATCAACACAGAAACATTAATAGAGTGCTCTAAAAGATAAGCATCTTTGTCACGAATACGAGTGATACAAGCTAAAGCATCTTGATTACGAAATACAGAATCAATAAAATCATTGGCAACTTCTTTAAACGGCTCAATTTCAATTTTACGGCCCGCTTTTATATCTTCAAATGCCTTGCTTTGCAGGTTTTTTGCTTCATTATAGAGATTTTTAGCTTTACCTATTTCATTTTCTAGGCTGACACTTGCATGTGTCGGGTCATAAACTGTTTCAGGTACAGATGTTGTCACTTCAATTTTATCATCCGATTTTTGAATGATAGTTTTACTCGAATCAATTTCTACTTCAAGAATTCCGGCTTTGATCAGATTATTAATGCTTGATTGTGTGCGTACCCATCCTTGATTTTTAACTTTAATTCTGCCATTTTGTTTAGTTACATTGTTGACAAACATTCCAGGTTGTAACTGATCTATCGATAGTTTCTGTAACATAAATGATTGCAGAGCCAAAGCTAAGTGGATAACTTAAAGCTAGCAAAATATAAGGGATAATTCCAATTTTCAAACCGAAATCTAAAGCATAGTGAGAGATTAAAAAGGGAGTGAGCGAGGGGACTCCCTCGCTAATTTTATAGTAAATTAAGTTAAAGCAGAAATTTAATCTTCTTCAGCTAAAGTCATGAGAGATGTATTACCGCCAGAAGCCGTTGTATCAATACTCACTGTTTTTTCCGTTACTAAGCGATTAATTAAAGTATCGTAATATTCAGAACTGATCACAGGTAATATCGCACCATTGCGTGCAGCGAGTTGTTTGCTCACAAAACCTTTATGCTCACATCCACTGCCAATAACAGCGCCTGCAAGTTTAGGATGTGCAAGTAGGGAGTGTAAATGACTTAATTTAGTTACTTGTAATATACCTTCAGCAACACCAGTCGCAATTAACTTATCTCTAAATGCTAATGCTTCATTATAGAATAAGTCAGAAACCACAGTGATCACTGTATTACCTGTTGCTAATGCTGTTACGATAGATAATACCCAGAAATTAAACGAAGTATCTTTATCTGCATAACATGCAACACAACCACGAGGCTCTAGATAAAGGATATTTGATTCACCCGTTGGCCCAGGCAAAACAGTTGCTTTATCTAGGCGTTTTTCTATGTTGTTTAACTGAGTACGTGCATCAGCTAAGGTCAGTGCTAAATCATCCGCTAATTCATTTACTATCTCTACTGTCGCTATTTTTGCAAGTAACTGACGTAATACAGAAATACGATCATTTAACGGTGCCATACGCCAAGCATTTTCTACGTTCATTGCATTTTGTAGTAGTGTGTTTACTTGTTCTTGCGCTGCTGGTAAGTGAGACATTTCAGTATCAGTGACTTTGAAATTAGTTGATTGAATGCTTTTTGGTGATGCTTTTTCAGTTATCAAACGTGTTAGGTAGTTTGGACCACCGGCTTTAGGTCCAGTACCTGATAAGCCTCGACCACCAAAAGGTTGTACGCCAACTACGGCACCAATCATATTACGATTGATGTAAACATTACCTGCACGAGACATTTTTGCTAAGTAATGCGCACGTTCTTCAATACGCGTATGGATACCCATAGTTAAACCAAAACCAGTACCATTTACTTGATTTATTACATTTTCAATATCGGTACCTTTAAAGCGTATAACATGAACACAAGGGCCAAATACCTCTTTTGTTAATACTGATAAGTCGCTGATTTCGTATAAACGAGGTGCAAAGAAGAAATTGCCCGTATCACCCATCTCTGGTGTTTTACATTGGTAATGTAAAGTAGATCGGCCTTTAAGGTATTCAACGTGCTCATTTAATGCATCAAATGCTTTTTGATCTATCACTGGACCTACATCTGTTGAAAGCATTGCTGGGTTGCCAACATGAAGTTCTTTTAATGCGCCTTTAAGCATCGTAATTACTTTGTCTGCAATTTCTTCTTGAATAAATAAAACTCTTAGTGCAGAACATCGTTGGCCCGCACTTTGGAAACCAGACGAAATAACATCATCTACAACTTGCTCTGGAAGTGCAGTAGAATCGACGATCATACAGTTTTGACCGCCAGTTTCAGCGATCAATGGCACTTGATTGCCGCCACGTTCAGCAAGGGTTTGAGAGATACGAGTGCCTGTTTCTGTAGAACCTGTGAACATCACAGCTTTGACACGTGTATCAGGTACTATTACTTGACCCACTTTACTACCACGTGCAATAACGGCTTGGACTACGTTTTCAGGAAGACCTGCAGTTTTCATTAATTCAATGGTACGAAGTGCAACTAAACTCGTTTGCTCAGCAGGTTTTGCAATTACCGTATTACCCGTCACAATCGCTGCTGCAACTTGACCAAGAAAAATCGCAAGCGGGAAATTCCAAGGGCTGATACATAAAATCACACCGCGAGATTCAAAACGTTCATCTTTCGCTAATACTTCCGCGCGTGCTGCATAATAACGACAAAAATCAACAGCTTCACGTACTTCATCAATACCATCTTGAGGGATTTTACCTGCTTCTTTAATACAGATAGCGATTAGTTCATCGCGATGACGCTCTAAAATATCAGCAGTACGACGTAATAACTCAGCTCTTTGTGCTATTGGTGTTGTAGACCAATCAGTGTAAGCAGCTTCTGAATTAACAATTAACTGCTTCATTTGCGTCTCATTGTGATGTGTAAGATGCCCTATGATTTCATCATGATTCGCTGGATTTAAAACTGCATTTGCACCTTGGGGTACATTAGCTGCACTGATTTGGTTTACACTGAACCACTTATCAAGATTTTCTTTAAAAGGAGTAATGTGATTGATATCAGTTAAGTCCAGTCCTTTTGAATTATTACGCTCTTCACCAAACATCTCGATAGGGAGTTTAATTTGAGAGTTTGCTTTATTTTTAAGAGATTGTGTTTTTTCTACCGGATCTTGTAATAGGCTCTCAACGGGTTGTGTTTCATCAACAATCGCATTTACAAATGATGAGTTTGCACCATTTTCAAGTAGACGGCGTACCAAATAAGCTAATAAATCTTCGTGTTGACCCACGGGCGCGTAAATACGACATTGAATTTTATCTTCAGCAATGATTTGCTTAAATAAAGACTCACCCATACCGTGCAAACACTGGAATTCAAAATTAGAATGATTGCCACCAGCCATTTCTAAAATAGTTGTTGCTGAATATGCATTATGTGTTGCAAATTGAGGAAAGATCACATCGCGAGCATTCATTAGTTTAATTGCACAGGCTTTGTATGATACATCCGTTGATGCTTTGCGGGTAAATACCGGGAAATTTTCTAAACCATCTTGTTGTGATGTTTTTATTTCTGTATCCCAGTATGCACCTTTTACTAAGCGGACCATCATTTTTCGATCTACTTTTTGCGCTAATTTTACAATCCAATCAATTACAAAAGTTGCACGCTTTTGGTATGCCTGAACTGCTAAACCAAAACCACTCCAATCACCTAATTCGGTATCTGAGAAAACAGCTTCAATGATATCTAGAGAGATATCTAAGCGGTCGGCTTCTTCAGCGTCAATTGTAAAACCGATATCATAGCTCTTAGCGATAAGTGCTAACTCTTTTACTTTAGGAATTAACTCTTCAACAACACGCTCTGAATGGCTAAATTCATATCGAGGGTGAAGTGCTGATAATTTAATAGAAATACCAGGGCTTTTGATTGGACCACGACCATTTGCCGCTTTACCTATTTCGTGAATTGCATTTATGTAGCTTTTGAAATAACGATCAGCATCAGTCATGGTGCGAGCGCCTTCACCTAACATGTCATAAGAGTACGCATAACCATTATTTTCTTTTTCAACGGCACGTTCTAAGGCTTCATCTATTGTACGACCCATAACGAATTGCTTACCCATAATCTTCATCGCAACACGTACAGAGCGACGAATAACAGGCTCACCTAAACGGCCAATGGTTTTTTTCAATAAACCAAATTTATTTTGGTTATTTTCATCTGAGTAGTTAACCATTTTCCCCGTAACTAATAGACCCCAAGACGAAGCATTTACAAATATTGAATCGCTATTGCCTAAATGAGCGCTCCAATCACCACCTGATAGTTTATCGCGGATCAGTGCATCTTGAGTATTATTATCCGGTACTCGCAGTAGAGCTTCAGCCAGACACATAAGTACGATACCTTCTTCTGAAGAAAGCGAAAACTCTATTAGTAAAGCATCAACACCGCCTTGACCTTGCTGCTCTTTTCGTATGTTTACCACGAGTTGGCGTGCGCGTTCCCACGCTCGACTTCTTGCAGATACGCCTACTTCAGCTAAAGGTAAAATATGAGCTATTACTTTTTCTTCATCAATGCGGTAAAAATCACGGATTTTTTGACGAATTTCGCAATCTGTTTTTAAGTTGCCGTTAAATAACATGTGATGAGCCTCTAAAATTCGGTATTGATATCAATTAGTGAGCATTTTATAGAAACAGCAGCAGTATGTGCTGGCGAATTTTGCAAATATCCGGTATTTTTCGGGGTAATGATTTTACTTAACCATATATTATGCTGCTATGACTGTTTCTATTAAAACACGTGTTCTGGATCGCATCGATTTAGCTATTTTAGATACTTTACAGAAAAATGGTCGAATTTCGAACGTAAATTTAGCCAACAAAGTAAACTTAAGCCCAAGCCCTTGTTTAGACCGAGTCAAAAAACTAGAAGCTGATGGTTATATTGAAGGCTATTTCGCTAAGCTTAATGCTGAAAAATTAAATCAAAGTCTAGTTTCTCATGTACAAGTCACACTGGAAAAATCGACAACTGATGTATTTACAGAGTTTAGAAAATATATTTTTGCCATTCCAGAAGTAGTTACATGTGACATGGTTGCTGGTGGTTATGATTATTTACTTAAAATAAGAGTTGCCGATATGGCACAGTACCGTGAGGTTTTAGGTGATTTAGTTGATATACCCGGAGTGGCAACACATCACACTTATATGGTCATTGAAAACATCAAGCAAGATGACGGCATTATATTTCAGGAATAGGAAAACTAAAGTAGCTATTATATCTGTATTTCTCGACTCGCTGAAATCGTGCATTTTGAGATATCATGGGTATAAACGTTTTTGTCAGCATTACTGATGGTATTAAGTTTCAATAAAGGTTGAATAATGAGTTTTAAATTAGCGAGCTTTTTTAGTCGCTCGCTAACGTGTGATTATTAATACCATTAATAATATTAAGTTAGTGATCAGATTTAAATAACTTAAATTGATCATATATTTATTGTAATTGGTATGACCATCGAGCTTATTATTTATGCCCAACCACTACGTTTACGGCGAGAAAGCATTAAAGTTAGTAATATACCAATAAATAAGCCCGTGAAAGCAATTCCACCACCATAAAGTAAAAGCTGTTGTTTCTCTTTTTCACTTGCTGCCTGGGTTACATTAGTTTGTTGTTCTATTTTATTATTTAGTGTTTTTATTTGTAATTTTAAATCGGTATTTTCAGTGAGTAATACGGCGCTTTGCTGCTGTAGTTTAGGTAATTGAATTCGCGCTTCTCTTAAATCATTTTGTACTATAGACATATTTCGTGTTAATTCTTGGTTTTGAAAAGCCAGTCCTGGTGTTTTAGAGATATAGCGCTTATCTACCCAACCTGTTCTTCCTTTTGTATCTTTTACTTTTGTAAAACCAGAATCATCGTTTTGTGCTAATAAATCAAGTTCAGTGCCTGCATTGATAGAGCCTAAAATTCGGAAGTTTTTTCCAGCACCAGCATGCATATAGATGTATAAGCTATCGCTAATATACACTTTTTGATTTGTAACCTGCTCAATATCAGCATTAGAGTCTTCGGCTGCAACCCCAAAAGAAAAGTTAAGTAGTACAATGAAAAAAATGCATGGTTTAAACATATTGAGCCTTTGATTATTTTTTTAAGATGAAAAGCGTCTCAATAATATGGAGTTAAAGGTTTAATAGCAAGAGGACAGAAATTAGATGGCACATTATTTTTCAAAAAATTTGCTTTTATACTAAGGATTAGTTTATTTTGAACACTTGTTTACTTATTAAAGTCATTTTCCTAACCGAATGGATACAGAACTAACGGATACTGAGATAGAGCTTAAGTTTTTAGTCTCAGATAATGTCATCGCTCACATTCCTGCTATTATCACTGAATTTGCTAAAAAAGTGATAAATAAACCATCAAAAAATTTACAAAATGCTTATTTTGATACTGTAAATCGAGAACTTCGTGCCCTTGATATTGGTTTACGAACTCGCTGCTTTGGCGGGGAAACATACAATGATAATCATTGTGAACAAACCATTAAGCTTGCCGGGCAAGTTGTTGGTGGCTTACATCAAAGGCCTGAATATAATTTACCTTTAGAGGGTAAATATCCTGACTTATCACTATTTGATGCTAATATTTGGCCGTATGGTATGCAAATTGATGAAATAAATAAAAATATTTATACCATATTTACCACTCACTTTATACGCCGTACATGGATTTTAGAAACTGAATCTGGCACTAAAATAGAACTTGTTTTAGATAAAGGTGAGATCAGTGCTTCAAATCAAGTTGAAACGATTTGTGAAGTTGAGATGGAATTAGTGAGTGGAAGTAGAGCTGACTTATTTGATCTAGCAAAAAAATTGATCGCGCACTCAGAAGTAAGACTGGGTTTATATAGTAAAGCAGCCCGAGGATATCGAATTGCAGATAATCAGCCACTCACTGCAGATATTGCTTTAAGCTCTGTTTCTTTAGAGCAAGACAGTACTTTAGAGCAAACTTTTAGCTTATGCTTGCAATACGGTATTGAATTTGTGCAAAAGCATGAGCAATGTTATTTCGACGCACCAGCTTTACATATCTTAAAACGCATTAATGATGGTGTAAGTTTAATTCATCATGCTTTTGGTTTATTTAATAATATTTTGAATAAAGATAAAATTAAACCATTACTAGATGAATTAAATTGGCTTTTAAATGAGCTTAATTGGGTAGAAACTGCGGTTCAACTTAAAAATTATACTTCAAAAAAACACGCCTATTATAAAAAAATAAAAAGTGCACCTGAATTAAATCAAGTGATTGATAATTTAAAGCTACAACATCCAGATGTAGGTAAAATGCATCAAGTATTTTGCAGTGCTAGATATAATCACTTAATTTTAAACCTGACTATTTTTTTAGTGGATGCCAGTTGGAAAAATGACTGGAACGCAAGTCATTTACAAATTGCAGAGCAAAAGGTAACGGACAAGGCCGCTAGCTTGTTTGAAAAAGATTGGCATGAAATACGTGGGTTAATTGCTTCAGATCAAGACATTTCAGAAAAAGCCTATATTGCGCAAAAAGCACAATTAGAGCGAAACTTATTAAGTGGTTGTTGCCTTGGTGATTTGTTTAATCAAACCCTTAGAGAAGAATTTAGAACGCCTTGGTTGGATATAATTCATGGTATTGATGAATTATGTACTTTAGATTATTTGAAACGACTTTGTGTCCAGCAAAATGATGATAGTTTAAATAAGATGAAAATGTGGTTAGAGCAAAAATCTGAAAATCTTTTATCAGCAATGGAGCAAAGCCGTTTAGCGACATTTAAATCATCACCATATTGGCGGTAAATGCAGTTTAATTATAAAACATTTGGTTATTTCGAGTTTATAGCTTTGAAGTACATTAAGGTTAAGCTTAAATTATTACTTATGCTGAGTTTATTGCATATTAATATGGCAAACTCGGCTGAAACTTGGGTGTTACATAAAAATGAATCAGGTATTAAAGTTTATAAAAAAGTGCAGCCAACTGGTTTGGTTGAGTTAAAAGCTCAGATGCAATTAAAAGCCAAGGTAAGTGACTTTACAACATTACTTGAAAATACAAACAATGCGCCTCAATGGTTGGATGGTGTTATTTATGTAAAAGTTTTGAAACGCTTATCTGAATCTGAAAATTTTGTTTATAGTGTATTCGAAGCTCCCTGGCCAGTTAAAAATCGTGATATGTTGATTTATTCTCAATATAATTTTAAAGGAGATGGTAGCTTAGTTATCAATATGAAAACGGCAGATCGTACTTTAATAAATGACTTTAAGAAAAATCAAGATAATATCGCAATTACAGGAGTCGTAGCGAGTTGGCAACTAACCCCTATAACTGACAATATGCTTGAAATAACTTACATCGCTTATGCAGATCCTGGCGGTAACCTTCCAAACTGGTTGATAAATAAGGTTGCATTATCTAGCACATATAATACGTTTAAAAATTTATTACAGCAGTTACAATTTAAAACTGAATCTATTCCTTAAAAAAATCCTGCTCATTTGCAGCAAGCATCGCTTCAATATCTTCAATCATATCAGCAGAAATTTCAGCATCTACTTTCATTGGTGATGAAATTTTATGATTTTCAAATGACCACTCACCTAAATCAATTAATTGACAGCGTTTAGAGCAAAAAGGGCGATATTCTGCACTTTCATTCCAAACTACTTTGTTTTGGCAAGTCGGGCAGTTTACTTCTAGTGTCATATTAAATTGTCTCGTTTAAAATTTTCATTATATAAATTAATAGATCTTTTTATTTCTATTAAGTTTTACTGATGGATCGCTACTTCTTAAATCGTATCATCAAGGATCTGCTTTTAACTGTAAATAACGATTATGCAATTCATTAACCTGAGTATCAGCTTGGCTTAATGGTAGTGAGTTATCTAACACATCATCAGCTAAATTTAATTTATCTTCTCTCACCATTTGAGAGGCTATTATGCTTTTAACTTGCGCTATGCTGACGTTATCTCTGGCGGTAGTTCGGTGTATTTGCATTTCAACGGGAACATCAATTAATAAACAGCGATAGCATAGTTTATTTAAACCATGTTCAAATAATAATGGGGCAACTAAAATGGCATAGGGGCTGATAACTTGATTCAACTGATAAACGATTTGTTCTCTGATCATGGGGTGAAGTAAATTGTTTAACCAAATTTTTTGAGACTCATTGTTAAAGATAATTTCTCTTAATTTGGCACGATTAAGTGTTTTATCTTCATTTAAAATATTAAAACCAAAACGAGTATGGATCTGATTAAGACCATCAGAGCCAATTGCAACTACTTCACGGGCAACAATATCGGCATCAACGATGTTAATGCCTAATTGTTCAAATTTATTACTAATGGCTGATTTACCTGAGCCTATGCCGCCAGTTAAACCAATAATTGTTTTCGATGTCATATTTAACTTCAACCCGGTTCAATAAATGTTTATCTCGAAGCTATTTTCACTAACTTTTGCGTTAATTTACTTGTAATAAGCTAACTATTGACACGTAAATTAGCTTTGGATTCAGCAAAAATATCAAACGAGAGAAATAACAATTTAGTCAGTTATTAAATCTCTATAGCCAAGCTCTGAAAACTGTATTTTCATAACCATTAACCATCTCTTAGAGCGAGTTATTAATTTCCTAAAGCAAATTGGTAATAAGCTGTTGTGATTTGTTCGCCCCAAATAAGTCCAATCCAGCCTGCAATAGCAATGTAAGGGCCAAATGGAATAGGCGTTGCTTTATCTTTACCCTGAATACTTAACAGTGTAATACCAATGATGGCACCCACTAGACTCGATAATAGAATGATCATAGGCAAAGCTTGCCAACCAAGTAAAGCACCAAACACAGCCATTAATTTAAAGTCACCATACCCCATGCCTTCTTTGCCTGTTACGAGTTTAAATACCCAATAAACAGACCAAAAACATAAATAACCCGCCATAGCACCCATAATAGCTTGCGCAGGCGTTATGGTAATACCTAATATTGAAGCTAATAAAGCCAACCAAAGCAAAGGTAAAGTGATTTGATCTGGCAATAACATGTGATCAATATCAATAAATATCAGTGCAACCAAACACCAAGTAACAACTAAGTAAGTAAAGCTTATTGCTGTTGGGCCAAAATAATGGGCAATTACAACACTTGTAATGGCAGTTAATAGCTCTATGCTAGGATAACGAATAGAAATAGGGTTATCACAACTGGCGCAGCGGCCTTTTAAAAATATCCAACTTAGTACTGGGATGTTTTGCCAGGCTTTAATTTTACTTTGACATTGAGGGCAAGTCGAAGCTGGTGTTGCTAGATTAAAAGTTTTAACATCCTCATTCACATATGGTTTTTTTAAATCATCGGTTAATAATAATTTACATTCATGATGCCATTCATTTTGCATCATTACCGGTAAACGATATATCACCACATTTAAAAAACTACCAATAGATAAACTGACCAAAGCGACAATAAATAAAAAAAATAAAGGACTTTGCGTAAAAATTAAAGTTATATTTTGTAACAAGCTAAATTCAAACATATTAAATAACGGAGCCTAATTCGAAAATAGGTAGATACATAGCGACGATTAAACCACCCACTAGTACGCCTAAAACAGCCATAATTAAAGGCTCCAATAAAGTAGATAGACCATCAACTGCATCATCAACTTCAGCTTCATATATGGTTGCGACTTTTTCTAACATACTATCTAATGAACCTGATTCTTCGCCAATGGCCACCATTTGAATTACCATAGAAGGAAATATATTAGAGTTACGCATGGCAAAATTCATTTGATTACCGGCACTGACTTCTGCTTTTATTTCTAATATCGCATCACGATAAACAGCATTGCCGGAAGCACCAGCTGCAGAGTCCAATGCTTCTACTAAAGGCACACCGGCGGCAAAGGTCGTTGATAGGGTTCTTGCATAGCGGGCGACAGCTGCTTTGTTTAATATCATGCCAATTACAGGTAATTTTAAAATTGCTTTATCTGTATTATCTCTAAGCTTTGGGCTAGCCCTGTGTGCTTGTCTAAAACCATAACCAAATATCCATAAACCGGCTAATATGACCCACCAATAAGCTTGCATAAAATCAGAAATTCCAATTACAAATAGTGTAAATGCAGGTAGTTCAGCACCAAATCCTGCAAATACATCTTGAAATTGAGGTACAACAAAAATGAGTAAAATTGATGTAACTATGCCTGCAATAACTAAGACCGAAGCAGGATAAAACATGGCTTTTTTTATTTTAGACTTTAAAGCTTCGGTTTTTTCTTTATAAATAGCGATACGATCAAAAATACGATCTAATGCACCAGAAGATTCACCTGATTGCACTAAGTCACAATAAAGATCATCAAAGTAGAGAGGGTGTTTTCGAAGACTATCACTGAGAGGTTGGCCTGATTTTATTTCGGCACCTATATTATTGGTAAGTTTCTGAACCGACTTTTTATCTGAGCCAGATCCTATCATATCAATGGCTTGAACAAGTGGTACTCCAGCTAAAAGCATAGTAGCAATTTGCCTAGTTAATAAAGCGATATCTTTTGCAGTGATTTTTGGATCTAAAGATAAGCCAAATAATGGTTTTGCTTTTTTCTTTACTTTAGAGGGCACGATACCTTGTTGGCGAAGCTTTGCTTTTACACGCGCTGGGCTATCTTCGCTCATTTCTCCTTCTAGCTTTTTACCGCGATTGTTTACGCCGATCCATAGGTATATATCTTGCTCTTTTATTTTTACTTTTTTTGTGGCCATATTTAGCTCTTTATTATACAGAGTTGCTTTGCATCTCTGTTAGGCCACTTAGTGGCAGTTTTATTTTAATTTATAACATAAACTTTAGTGTATTTAATCGTTTTTGTTAAAAACTTGTCACGCGGTTTATTTCAACTAGGCTAGTTACGCCACTTGCTGCCTTTTTCAATCCAGATTTTCTTAAATTATTGATACCTTCTTGTTCGGCTGCTTCGGCTATTTCTAATGAATTTCCTGAGCGCATAATAATTTGTGCAATATTGGGGGTAATGGGCATCACTTCATATATGCCTAATCGACCTTTATAACCATCAGTACAATGTTCACAGCCTACTCCCTTAAAAAGTGTTAAATTTGGAATGTCATCTTCAAGGTAACCTAAGCGAATAAGCTCTTCCTTTGGTAATGTTTCGGGCTCTTTACAGTGGTGGCATAAGCGACGTGCAAGACGTTGTGCAATAATTAAAGTAACAGAACTGGCAATATTATAGCAAGGTATACCCATATTAATTAACCGGGTTAGCGTTTCTGGGGCTGAGTTAGTATGTAAGGTCGATAATACTAAATGTCCTGTTTGTGCCGCTTTTATAGATATTTCAGCGGTTTCTAAGTCACGAATTTCACCTACCATCACGATATCAGGATCTTGACGTAAAAAAGCCCTTAATGCATTAGCAAATGTCATATCGGCGCGAACATTTATTTGAACTTGGTTGACACCAACTAAGTTTATTTCTACCGGATCTTCTGCTGTGGATATATTACGTTCTGGCTTGTTAAGTATATTTAAACCCGTATAGAGAGAGACTGTTTTACCTGAACCCGTAGGACCTGTGACTAATATCATGCCTTGAGGTTGTGCTAAGGCAGTTAGGTATAATTCTTTTTGTTCTGGTTCATAACCTAATACATCTATGCCTAACATAGCGCTTGATGAATCAAGAATACGCATTACGACTTTTTCGCCCCACAATGTTGGTAGGGTACTGACACGGAAGTCGATACTTTTCTTTTTATTTATTTTTAATTTGATGCGACCATCTTGCGGTTTGCGTTTTTCAGCTAAATCCATGTGTGACATTACTTTGATACGTGCAGAGATACGACTTTCTAATCCTATCGGTGGGTTTGCAATCTCATGTAATACACCATCTATACGAAAACGAATACGATACATATGTTCATAAGGTTCAAAATGTAAATCAGACGCACCGCGCTTAATCGCATCCATCAAAATTTTATTAATGTAAACAATAATAGGCGCATCATCTTCTTTACTATTTACATCGGTAGATAAATTATTCTTTTTATCACTTTCTGCAGAGTCACCATCCAACTCAGCCATTTGAGCGTCGGTTAGCTCTAATGCAGAAGTCGAATCAAATAATGATTCAATGGCAAGTTCAAGTTGATCGTAGCTCACGACTATCACTTCACTTTGCATACCTGTATTGAATTCATAGTCTTCAAAGGCATCAAAGTTGGTCGGGTCGCTGGTCGCTAAATAAAGTGTTTTTCCTTTAACAGATATCGGTAATACATGATGCTTTTTTATGAGCTTTTCATTAAGTATTTTTTCATTAGGTAAAAGGGTGGTATCAAAATCAGTTAAATCTAATAAAGGGGCATGAAAAAGTTGCGAAGCACGTTGGGCAAGTTCAGTTGCGGATAAATTAGACTCCCTACAAATCAGTTCGGCCACAGAAATATTGTCAGTATTTTCAGCTTTACTGATTTTTTCAAAATCCAGTACACCTAAGTGCACTAATTTACGTATTAAAGGAGAGTTTATTAACATTATTATCAGAGATTAAATATTCATAATTGTATTTCAATAGATTATAGTAATTAAGTCAATATAAATGATTGTTATCCATAATTATTAAAGTTCAAACCTTTTACCTACAGACCAAAATCTAGGACCTACGATATAACCTTGTTCGGGATCAATGATATCGTAGGATTTCAAACATAAATACAGATATGTGGTTAATAAAATGAAAGATAGAATACATAATATTACTTTGATACTTTTATTTTTTGAGATTGTTAATGGTACTTTTTTATTTATTCTGCCTAGTAAAATACCCCAAGTAACAAATATCAAGGTTTGTGAAACAGGCATTACATGAACTCCAGAAACAAAAGAGTATGTTATTCCCCCAAGCCACGAATAAAAAACAGTTGCTGTTAGCTTATCTTTTTTATATTTTTTTAAATGTTTGTAGCTTTGTTTAATGGTGTTTGAAATTAAGAGTATTATTGCTACTAAAGCAAGCCCGCCCCACTCATTCAATATTTCAATGAGGGAATTATGAGGATGTCCAAAAGGGCTTGAATTATTAATTGATATTTCAAAAATTCCAGGGCCGTTACCTAAAATAAGTTGACCCCAGTTAAGTTCAGACACAGTAAGTAACCAAATTTCATATCGTCCGCTAGTCGTTGTTTTTATGACTTCAATTTCACTATTTGTTAAGTGGTTTAGATATAAAAAAAGTAGATAGCTAAATACACTAATATAAATACTGGTAATAGCTTGTTTTTTTAAGCTTGAATTCGATAAAACAATGAAACATAACACTACTGTCCATGAAAGTAATGCCCCTCGAGCATGCCCTATAAACATAAGTAATAAGTTAAGCGCAATCGAAAATATAATTAACTTATTTATATGTTTATTTTTTAATAATAATAGAAGGAGTGGTAAAATAAAAATTTGCACTTGATTGAAAAATCGAACATTAATAAAGCCCACGTAAATGTTAAAACGATTAAGCCCTGAACCGTCGTAAAGGCTAAATAGAATATTTAAAAAGCATATTAAAATTAGGCTAATATGTGCGGCAACTAAAATATAAATAAAGCATAAAACTGCTTGCTTTGTTTTTATATTGGTACTAACTATTAATAAGTGAAATAACAACATAAAATGTATAATATACATTAAACTAAATAAATTTTCATCACTGAAGAACATTGATAATAAACCACATGTTAAAAAATATAGTATTAGTAGAGAGTTATTTTTAGTTATATTTAGTTCAAGTCTTGGTTTTTTTATAAATCGGCACAAAGCAAAAATAAAAACAGAAACATTTAATATAATTTGAAAAATACGCTGATGATTATGATAATCATAAGATAGTATTGGGATGAGTGGAATTAATACCGAGCAAAAATAAGCTCCTAAAAAGAGAGCTATGAAATTTTGATTGTTGATTATTGATTTTAATTTTTCTATTGGCAATTTAAAAATCTAATATTTATTTAATTAAAAGTAATAAAAAACGCCCATTAGGGCGTTTTATTTATAACTTAAATCAATTTACGAATGAGGACAGCTTTTTGGTGCTAACGCTTGACCATCAGATGTAGTTATTGCTGTTGTTTTACAACTCCAAGCGCCATCAGGTGCTCTTGTCCAAGTTAAAACAGCACCCGCTATTTGAGTTGGAGCACTTTGAGCGGCACAAGCAATTGTTGTATTTGTAATCGTAAAATCACAGTTTCCTGAGTCAGCTGGGGCTAAAGCTGTGGCTGGAGTATCTCCATTATTTTTTAATACTTCAAATTCTGTTTTTAGAGCTGAAATTTCAGCTAAGCCAGCGGTTAATTTAGACTGAGCTTGATAGTTCGAGTAAGCAGGCAACGCAACCGCAGCCAAAATACCGATAATTGCGACTACAATCATTAATTCAATTAGAGTGAAACCCTTTTGGGCTTTTTGTTTTATGTTTTTCATATTTTGCATTGTTACTCTCCTAAGGGGTCTAAATGTCAAATGTGCTATGTTATAGAGTTGTCAATGTTAAGTCTCTAAAATACGCATTCAGTTTAGTATAGTTAAAATTCTCTAATGAGAAAGTGTGTATGTGAGTTTTGATGCACTTCCATTTTAACTCATAGATACAATTATAAACTCAGAGTAAATTATTTATTGATTGTATTACTAAAATCAATAAAACCACCTACCTCTTTATCATTAGAGGTGGCTCCATGTACCCCTTAATTGTTATTAGATGCTATCATGCAGTAATACATATTGGTAGTTTATTAGTTAATTTCTGTAACAAACTTGTATTCTAGCTTGTATTTACAGCGAAACGTTATTTTAAAATACACATTATGTTACTTTTTGTACTCATGCTGTTTTTATGGTTGATGTTTTATGAACTATATTTTATAAACCATGTTTCATGAGCAATTTTGTATTAGTTATTGCTAAAGCGCATTGATAAGTCTACGGCATTTACATGTTTTGTTAATGCACCGCTTGATATGAAATCGACACCTGCTTGAGAGTATTGTTTTAATGTTTCGATAGTCATATTGCCTGAGACTTCTAATTTAGCGCGTTTATCGGTAAAAGTGACCGCTTGTTGAATTTGCTCAACGGTAAAGTTATCTAGCATAATGATATCAGCCCCCGCATTGATTGCTTGCTCTAGTTCGGCAAAGTTCTCTACTTCTACCTCTATTTTGATGCTAGGGTTATCTTGTTTGGCAATACTGTGTTTTGCCGCTGTAACTGCTTGGTTAATACCACCACAGGCTGCAATATGGTTTTCCTTTATGAGAAACGCATCAAAAAGTCCGATTCTGTGATTTTGACCACCACCACATTTTACGGCATATTTTTGTAATTGTCTCAAACCTGGTAAGGTTTTACGGGTATCGAGTAATTGCGTTGTTGTGCCTTCAAGCTCTTTGACACATAGTGAGGTTGTCGTGGCAGTACCTGATAAGGTTTGTACAAAATTAAGTGCTGTGCGCTCGGCTGTTAAAATCGCTCTTGCGCTACCAGTGGCTATAAATAATATGCTATTGGCTTTTACTGCGTCACCGTCATTGATTAAAAATTCAAGTGTTACGTCAGAATTTGACAGGATATTAACTTGTTTAAATACTTCTTCAACTAATGCTTTACCACAAAAAATGCAATCTTCACGTGTAATGACAATGGCATTGGCAGTTTGTGTGTGCGGAATTAATAATGCGGTTATATCTCCAGTAGTACTGAGACCTGACGATGTATCATCTTTGTCGGTATTTAAATCTTCGTCTAATGCAAGTTTAACAAGTTTGCTTATTAAGTCTGGTGAGAGTGACATTATTAATTCTCTATGATGGAAAATTTACTTGGTAAAATTTTTTACCAAAATTATTTTGTGCTATATTCATTTTTTTCAGTCTATTTCTATATTAGAGCTGAGCCAATAGTTGAGCGATACTAACAAATTATCCCAGACTGCAAAGTTGAATTTAAACTAAAAAAACCTGACGTAGGGAGTATTGGTATTTTACCTGTATTTAAACTCTGATACTAGGGGTTGCTGCCACTCGATAAATATCTTTTGCGTTATCAAAACTGATTGCTTGCCAAATATTATTTGGTAAATTTAAATCTAAGTAACTTTGCCATAAATCAGTGTAGCTTTTACTGAATAAACAAAGCGGAAAGTTACTTGCTAGCATGATTCTGTTCTCACCTAGGCTATTAATTAAATGATTAATTATTTTTTGTAACCATAATTGTTCATATTGTCTATTATCCATTTCCCAGCCAGAACATTTAATATGTATGTTTGATAAAGAAGATAAAATAGTCACCGCCCGTTGCCAAAGGTGGTACTTGTCTTTTGTCACTAAACCACAATGATTTATGACTATTTTTAAGTTTGGTAAATTGTTAGCGTAATAGGTGAGTTGTTCAGTCGATTTTAGATCATGGATTTCGAATTGCGCTTCAAAAATTAAATTTTTTTCTGCTAGGGTTGTTAAGTTGCTTAATATATTTTCATTAAATATTAAGTCAATATCATCACCTTCCATTATATGGCGAATACCTATTAACAGGCTTTTACAGTGTGATTGTAAATGAGTTAACTGCGCGTTGAATTTTTTAGCTGGCAATGCCATATCTATAAAAGCAATGGCTTTAAAAGGGGTTTGAGTGATTGTTGATTTTAATAAGTTAATTTCTTTAATGGGAAACTCATTATCAAAACCGGCTTCGATGTGTACTATGCCTTCAAGTGTAAAGTGACTATTTAATGTTAAATCTCTTTCGGTAAAACTTTTTTGAATAATATGTTTATCAGACCCAAAGGGTGGGTTATTTGGATGTAGCCATTGATATTGACCTTTTGATAAATCAAATAAGTGAATATGTGGATCTATTATTTTATATTTTTTATTTACCATATGGTCTACTCAGTTTGGCATCTGCGTTTTAATTTTATATTAATTAGGTGAATTCAATAATATGCATTTCAAATGCAAAAAATATTATTGAATTAAGTTGTATCAAGGCCTTTTAGTTAAACCGCAGGCAATGGTTAATAGCAAGATGCGAAGCTGATTGGTTAGTGCCCACAACCGCCAGTGCCATGTACATGTCCGTGAGATAACTCTTCTTCAGTTGCTTCTCTAACAGTGTTAATTTCAATAGCAAATGTCAGTGTTTTACCTGCTAATGGATGGTTTAAATCACAATCAGCATTAAATTTACCCACTTTCATAATGGTCACTTGGCGACGGCCTTGATCCGTTTCAACAAAGGCATTCATACCCGCTTTCCAGATGTTTACTTTTTTCTTAGTGGGTGTGCCAGAACCATCTTGTAAATGTTTTAATGGGATCCTTTGTTGTAAATCATCTTGTCGTTCACCGTATGAATCTTCAGGTGAAAGTGTGAGCTCAAACTTATCTCCAATTGCTTTACCTTCAATGGCATTTTCTAAACCTAGCAGCATCGCATTATGGCCATGTAAATATTGTAGAGGTTCAGACGCGTGACTATTTTCAATTTCAACGCCATTTTCAGTCAGCGTGTAATGGAATTCAACAACAGAGTTTTTGCTTATAGACATAATATTTCAGTTTATTTATTCATTTTGATAATTGTACTGGAATATCAAGAAAAAAGAGAATGTTAAAAGGGTTTATTTTAATTGAAATCGGTTCTTTTTTAGAGGAGAATTGTTAATTGATTTAGAAAAACCGTATGTAAATAATTCAATCGACATTAATATTATGACAAGCTAACTTTTTGATTTTATATTTAAAAAAGAATTTAAAGACTTCAGTTTAATTGTTTGTAAATCTAATGTTTATTTTTACTTAGAATTAGGCTGATTTTTCTAGTAATATAATGATTTATCTCAAGTATCAATGGAGAGAAAAATCATGAAAAAGAGTAAAGGTTTTACTTTGATGGAGCTGATGATTGTAGTATCAATTATAGGTATATTGGCAACCGTGGCATTGCCTATTTTTCAAAGTTATATTGTTAAATCACAAGCAATGATTGCGTTATCAGAAATTTCATCTGGAAAAGTTGGCTTTGAAGTATCTGTTAATAATGGTGGTACTCCAAGTCTGGTGCCTTCAGAATTAAATTTTATAGGTATCACAACCAATTCGAGCCTTTGTAATATTGAAGTCACCTCAACAAAGATAAAATGTACAACAAAAAATGGTAACGCTGATAAATTTGATGGCAAAGTTATTCTTTTGACAAGAAATTCTTCCTCTGGAACTTGGAATTGCACTAGTGATTTAGATGATGAATATAAACCAAAAGGGTGTATTTAAAGCCCGAACTCTATAGGAGGCAGATTTATTTTAACTCATTCATTAGGGATCGTGGTATTAATATTTAATATATCTAAAAATTGAGTATTAAATGTTGCTTTGGTTTTATTTTCAAGTGGTGCTGGATCTTTTTCTAACCAAATAATGATTGTTTTGCTTGGCTTTAAAATTGCGTTCTGTTTCATTTTATTCCACTTTGCTAACTCTTTAAAAGATACACCATAGCGCTGGCTTATATCCCATAAAGTATCGCCTTTTTTTACAATGTAAGATGTACTAACCTTTACTTTACTCGGTGTTTTTTTACGCTGTAAATAAGGGCTTATATGGTATTGAATTGTTAACTCCGATTTTTTATATGCGGGTAATGCTAATACTTGACCTACCTTTATTAAGTCGCCGGTTAGTTGATTTATCGTTTTTAGTTTACTCACTGTTGTATTAAATCTCTTGGATATTCTGAATAAAGAATCTTTGGCTTTGACCTGATATCGACCGTAAACAAGTTTGCCATCAATAAACTGATAATGAGAATCAAAAAAATGAGCTTGGCTAATTGGCACAAGTAATTGATGAGGACCCTCTTTCGGGCTTGAATTACTTATATATCCAGGGTTTAAGTTATATAGCGTTTGCATTTTTATTTTTGCAATTTTAGCGACAATTAACATATCAAACTGCTGACCAATATCGATATTAATTGTTGTCGCTTGATTTTTTAATTTAGGCCAAAAGTGATACTTATTTTGTTGTTTTAATATTGCTGATAAAGCGAGTAATTTTGGAACGTAATTAGTTGTTTCTTTTGGTAAGTTTAATGACCAAAAGTCAGTTTTTTTACCAAGTCGTTTATTTTCGATAATAGCCTGCTTTACTCGTCCCTCACCTGAATTATATGCTGCAATAGCATGTAACCAATTTTTTGAAAATTTTAAATAGAGATATTCTAAATAATCTAAAGCGGCTGTTGTTGCTGCCAGTACGTCATAACGACCATCGTACCAAGCATTTTTTTGTAAATTAAAGTGCTTTGCGGTCATAGGCATGAGCTGCCAGATACCGATGGCGCCCTGATTTGATTGCGCTTTAATGTCAAAGTCACTTTCTACTATGGGTAATAAAGCCAATTCTAAGGGCAATTTTCGGTGCTCTATTTGATTTACAATATGGTAAATAAAGGGCTCGCTACGTTTTGAAATTGTGTGCATGTAATTTGGGTGTTTTAAGTACCACGCTATTTTTTTATCAATTTTTTTGTTGTTAACATTAGGGAATTTAAGCTGCATCGCAATTCTGAACCACAAATCAGATACTTCAGATGGTTTTTTATTGATTACTTTTTTTATTTTCGTTTTATTAGGCGTTTTGGGAATAGTTGTAATTTTTTTTGCGTGATTTAACTTTGAGTGTGAGTGATTACTTTTAGTTTGAGGCTTAGTATCCTTGAGAGTTTCGCTATTTGTTTGGCATCCAATAAGTGCGATAAATATAAATATTCGAAGCTGTGCCATACACCTTGTGATCCGTGCTGGTGAATAATTTGAGTGTAGACTAATTTTAATGTTAGCTGAAATAATTAACTTATTACTTCTAAAACAACATAAGGTGATTTTATGATTATAAAAGGTAAAAAGATAAAAACAATAGCCATAATTAAATAAATAGCGGAGTGAATATAGTGTGTTTTTTTTATTTTTAATAATGAGCAGCCAGCTATAAGTCCGCCAGCAACAATTAAAAACCCCCATAATTGCAACTGGCTTGTGCTTTGAGTCTGTTGAATTGTAAGTAAGGTTGCAAATACATGCGCATCACTAATTAACACCGCAAGTAAAGTGATACTGACTAAAATAAATTTAATACCTAATATTCTACTCTTTGAAGCCATAAGGTTTCCATGTTTACAAAATTGGAATGCATTATGGTTATAAAGTGTTATTAATTACCAGAGTTTTATGGGAAATAACGCACTACTTTTTATTGAGAGCATTATTTACCGTAGAAATTAAAGCGTTAATATATTGCTGACTTTTTTCTGATTTCTGATTTGCCAAAGCGAGTTCATGGCTTAAATTTAAAGCTGTCATCAAAAGTACTCTGTCATTATTTAGAATACCGCTGCGTTGCTTGATATCCCAGAATAATTTATCTAAATGTTGCGCTGCTTCTTTTAAAGCGGGCTCTTGTCCATCTGGGCAAGCAAACTGATGTTGCTGCCCCATGATTTCAACCTTAATGCCTTTTGGGTTGGTTGGAGACATTAATTAGCCTGCTGAACACTTTGTAATTTAGTTAATAAACTTTCAAGGGTTTTTGCAGCATTCTTTTGTTTTTCATCAACTTCTAAAGCTTCAAGTTGAAGTGTTTCATTTTCATCGGTTAGTTTTATATTTTGATCTTTTAACTCAGAAACAGTTTGTTTTAACTGATTGTTTTGTTCAATAAGTTGATTGATCAGTTGTTCGAGTTGAGGAAGTGTTTCATTTAACATAAGGCGCTCTTATAACTGGTTTAATAATAAGTGCAAATTTAATCTAAACTTGTACATATTGCTACTGTTTACGGACGAATAGCTGAAATAAGTTGTTTTTTTCAGTAAAATAGAGAAAGTTACCTCTCTATTGAAAGAAAAATAGGATTTTAAATGCTTAGCTATCGTCACTCATTTCATGCTGGAAATCCAGCCGATGTGTTAAAACACTTAGTATTGTTTGAGATATTAAAGTACCTCACAAAAAAAGATAAAGCGCTAGAATATATAGATACGCATAGCGGAGCGGGAATGTATGTTTTGTCATCAAGTGAAGCTCAAAAAACGCAAGAATTTGAACAAGGGATTGCTAAGTTATGGTCTTATTCAGGTGATAACCAAGCAATTAAGGATTACTTAGATTTAATACAGGGCTTTAATAAAAATGATGTGTCTTTTTATCCAGGTTCACCTGCAGTAGCGCATCATGTTTTAAGAGTTCAAGATAAATCTTGGCTATTTGAATTACACCCGCAAGATCATGGTCATTTATTAAATAACTTTAAACCGACTCGAAAAAGAAAAATAAGAAAAGAAGATGGTTTTCAGGGTTTATTAGCTCTATTACCACCAATATCACGTCGTGCTTGTATTCTAATTGATCCGCCTTATGAGATTAAATCTGATTACGAACTCGTTGTTAAAACCGTCGCTCATGCTTATAAAAAATTTGCGACGGGTACTTATATGATTTGGTATCCGGTAGTAGATAGAGAGCGCATTGATAAAATGGAGATGTCACTTATTGATGCGGGTATTAAGAATATACATTTGTATGAATTAGGAACTTCAAAAGATACGCAAGAACACGGCATGACAGCATCGGGTATGATAGTTATTAACCCACCATGGAACCTAACAAAGACAATGGATTCAGTTATGCCAGAGTTAGTTGAGCACTTATCTCAAGAAGATGGTTTTTATCGTTCTGTCGAGTTAGCTTCAGAATAGATATACCCAAGCTACCTGATAAATTCCCTACGGGCGTGTTTAAAATGGTCAACTACCGCGTTATTTATGTTGATAAGGGAATAACCATTACCTGCAATAAATGTCTTGTATTTGACCATTTAAACTCCCGCTGAAATCATGTATTTCCAAGTAGCTTAGGTATATACCCAAGCTTTGAAACCTGCATTTCCAAGTCGTATGGGTAAATATACTTGGAAATGAAAAAAATTATTAAACCATTGACTTGTACGATAAGTTTCGTATATAACTACGAGCTATATCGTATACAAGGAGATGGGTAATGAATAAATATAATGTTGTTATCGCCAGTGCTAACGAAAAAACACGCCTTAATATAAAGCATTTACTTGAATTTAATTTTGACTTTGAAGCCGTTGCTTTGACTAGTAATAAAGAAGATGTTTTAGGTATATGTTTATCTGGTGAAATTGATGTTTTGTTCATTGACTCTAATTTACTTTCTGATGACGAACAAAATCAATTAATAGAAAAACTTTCTTCAGATATTAGAATTGTATATTTATCTGATAATTCAATTCAAGCCGCAAAAGCTTTTGACTTAGGTGTTATTGATTACTTAATTGCTCCCTTTTGTAATGAGAGGTTCCAAAAATGCATTCGTAAGTTATTAAGAGAGTTAAACCGAGTGATCGAAGCTCCTATTACGTATATTCAAAATTTATTAAAACAATTTCAACTACCAAATCACTCAAAAGAACCCATAGTTGTTAAAGATACGGGCAAAATTCGTATAATAGATACAGATGATATTTTATGGGTAGGTAGTGCTGGAAACTATGTTGAATTGCATTTATCTAATGAGCAAAGACCAATCTTACATAGAGAGACGCTAGGTTCTATGCTGGATAAATTAGCATCACATGGCTTTATTCGTATTCATAGATCTGCTTTGGTGAAAAAACATAGTATCACTGAGTTGAAACCAACAGATAATGGTGACTATTTAGTGACGTTAAAAAATGGTGAATTACTCAATTTATCCCGTCGTTATAAACAGAACATGGTCGGAATTTTAAGTTAACAATCAATCATTGATCTGTTTTTTACCTTGTTATCCGTATAGAATAAAGCAAAAATTATTGAAGTTAAATTTTGCTAATCTAATATTTATTAAGCTTATGTTAAGTTTATACATGTCATATTAGCGATATTAAATTTTAAGTTGGTTTACTTCTTTGGAGATGGCGTAATGAAAGTAATTAATAAAATAGCAGCATTGATTTTATCTATACCACTTCTGGTAAGTGCTTCTGATAATCCGAGTGACTTTAAAGCTAAAGTGACCTGGGGTGACTTTAATGACTTTACAGATGTCAGACCTAACGGCGGAACTAAAAGTGCTTTTCACAAACAAATTAAAAAATCATTCGAGACACATTTTGCTAAATTAGCTAAAAAACTACCTCAAGGATATAAACTAAGAATTAAAATTAATGACTTAGATTTAGCCGGAGATGTACTTTTTAGCAGTGTTAAGGAAATACGTATAGTTAAACCAATACACTTTCCAAAAATTAAATTTAGCTATGTACTAACCGACAATAACGGAAAGTTAATTAACAAAGATGACGTAAAGCTAAAAGATATGAGTTTTATGGATAAAATTAAAAGAGGCAGAGAAGGCGTTTTTTATTATGATCATAGGCTGATTTCAGATTGGTTTAATAAAGAGTTATTAAAACAAATCAAGTGATTTTGATAGCTGCATAATATAAAAAACTCATTAATAAAGGTGAGTTTTTTCGTTATAAATGAGTACAACACTACATAATAGCAGCAATATCATTATAAAGTTGGGTCGCTTGAGTGTGTGTTAAGTTATTAGCCGATTGAGACTTTCCTATTGTGCTGCTTACTCTAACCGACTCATATGAAATATCATTTTTATTTTCTATCACTTGCTCGCTTAGTTGTTTTTTTAAGCCGAGTTCAGATAATTTAATGATATCATCCGAAAACTCTCCAAACTGAGAGGTTGATTGTTCTGACCCCTTTTGATTTTGAAGTGCACTTGCTCTTTGAATTTCACTACCGACAGTTAAAGGGATTGCTATAGACATAGTCCCTCCAAATAAATGGCATTAAACTAAGTATAGCTCAAATTCACGTTTACGATTAACCAACAGGCAATTACTTTAAGTAAAGCGAGTCAATAGTTGATGAATTTTTTGTAATTTTGCGACGGTTGATTCTAATAACGTTTTGTCTAAATCATCCTGCTTGCTCAGAGTTTCAACATCAGATGCGATATCTAAAATATAAGGTTTAAAACGTTTAGCATCAAAAGAAAAAGCAGGATCTTTTAATAGCGCACTAAACTTTGCATGTCCGCCTTTTTGTAATGCATCTAGTTGATTATCTGCATCTAGGGCTTGTCTGTATAATATTTTTAAATTGTTATTTAATTGCTCTATTACTGGATTCATTTTTATTTAAAGGTTTTTTGAAAATTGCCGCTATAATATCATTAATGATTAATTTCTAAAATGGAGAATTAGATGGATATTTCTGGTGGTGGTTTACCTTTAATAGATAACTCGCAAGGCGCACAAGTATACTCAGCTTCATTGGCAAAATCACACCAAAAGTTAGAAGGTGAAGCTGCATTAGCTTTAATTCAATCGGCTGCTAGCAGTGCACCGATAGTGAGTAATCAACCTTCAACTTCTTCAGTGACGGCTACTTTAGGTCAAAATATTAATATACGTGTTTAAAAGCTTCATTAAAGCGACAGCTTGGTGCTACCAACATTACATTTTTAGCTCTATCTGAGCGAGCCCAATTCAAGGCGTGTTAATGCAGGAATGTAGGCACCTTTCAAACCAACGCAACGATGAAGTGGGTTTGCTTAAAAGCACCGTCTCGGCGAGTTTAAATAGGGTTTATGCTGCGTTATTAATTTTGATAAGGTAGCACCATTATCTTCAATTAATGCCTTACCTAAATCCTGTTTAATTCTCGCTTAAATCACGTATTTTTAGGTGTCATGGGTATATATTTATTGGTGTTTTACTTTTTTCGCCACCTATTTCTCTGACTAATTTAGGTACTAAAAAGCCAGGCAGCTCATTTAGTATGCCTTTTTGTATTGTTCTGGCATATTCTTCATCTACTTCGAAATGTGCAGCGCCTTGCACTTTATCTAAAACATGTAAGTAATAAGGCAAAACATGAGCATTAAATAGTGCTTCATTTAGAGCTACTTGAGTAACCACACTGTCGTTAATATTTTTTAACAATACAGCTTGATTAAGTAAGGTTACATTAGCAAGCTTTAATTGATGTAGTTTCTGACTCAGCGTTTTGTCTATTTCATTAGCATGATTAATATGTGTAACTAAAATCACTTTTAATCGAGATGACTTTAAACGATTACATAATTGTTCTGTAATGCGATTTGGGATCACCACAGGTAGCCGACTATGTATTCTAATTCGAGATATATGGGAGATTTTTTCAAGTTCAGTCATAAACCAATCAATCGAATCATCATTGGCCATCAGTGGATCGCCGCCACTTAAAATAACTTCATTTATATTATTATCATTGGCAACGTATTTTAGCGAGTTGATTAGTGCTTTTTTATTTAAATGGTTATCTTGATATGGAAAGTGACGCCTAAAGCAATAGCGACAATTTATTGCGCAACCAGTTTTAAAAATAATGAGTACGCGAGATTTATATTTATGTAATAAACCAGGGATCTGATTATTTTGCTCAAGCAATGGATCGTGGTCAAAGCCTTTTTTGATTAAAAACTCTTGATGTAAAGGCAGCACCTGAAGTAATAAAGGGTCATTAGGATCACCCATTTTCATTTTTTTAATAAATGGTAAAGGGACACGCATCGCAAACAATTTTCTTGCTTTGATATCATCAGAAAAAGGTTTTTCATCAATTTTTAGCATTTTTAGCAATTTATTTGGCTCAGATACGGCCATAGCTAATTCTTTTTGCCAGTTAGTATGCAAATTTGCTTCAATTGTTTGTATCATAGCTTAGTAAATAACTCGAATTGATTAATAGAGGATTAGATGGCGAATTATAGCACTAATGAATTCAAGGGAGGCCTAAAATTTATGATGGACGGCGAACCTTGCAGCATTATAGATAATGAAATGGTAAAACCGGGTAAAGGCCAAGCTTTTAACCGTGTAAAATTACGTAAATTGATATCCGGTAAAGTATTAGAGAAAACATTTAAATCAGGTGATACAGTTGAAGCCGCTGATGTGATGGATACTGAACTTGCTTATCTTTATACCGATGGTGAGTTTTGGCATTTCATGAATAATGAAACTTTTGAGCAAGTTGCCGCAGATGAAAAAGCACTAGGCGAAGCGCTAAAGTGGTTAGTGGAAAATGATGTTTGTACATTAACCATTTGGGATGGTCGCCCAATTGTAGTGACTCCACCTAACTTCGTTGAGTTAGAGATCACTGAAACAGATCCAGGCCTTAAAGGCGATACTGCTGGAACTGGCGGTAAGCCTGCGACTTTATCAACGGGAGCTGTTGTGCGTGTTCCATTATTTGTTCAAGTAAACGAAGTTATTCGTGTTGATACACGTAATGGTGAATATGTCAGTCGTGTTGCTAAGTAATCTGAATTAAGGTTAGTAGCACACTCATTTAGCAAAAGTTGTATGGTAAACTTTATGCGTACAGCTTTTGCTTACTTCTTGTTAACATTTAAACCTTTTCTTCAAGGTCTGCTCGTGAATGCAACTCTTTGGCAACCAAGTGCCAGCATCCAAAGTTTAAAAATGCGTGCTGAAATTATTCGAAATATCCGAGCGTTTTTTTATAAAAGAAATGTAATCGAGGTTGAAACTCCAAGCTTATCTCAGGCGAGCGCAACTGATATTCATTTAATGAGTTTTTCTACTGAATTTATAGGGCCTCATTTTAGTAAAGGTTTACCTCTTTATTTACAAACATCACCAGAATACGCAATGAAAAGGTTATTAGCTGCCGGTAGTGGTGCTATTTTTCAAATAAGTAAAGCCTTTAGAAATGAAGAATCAGGTAAACATCATAACCCTGAATTCTCAATGCTGGAATGGTATAGACCTGGTTTTGATCATTTTGCATTAATGGATGAAATTGATTCACTCATCCAGTGTATTTTAAAGTGCGAAAGAGCGGTTCGAATTACCTATCAAAATGCTTTTGAAGCTGTATTCAATATTGACCCTATCAATGCTTCATTAACTGAGCTTAAAAAATTATGCGAAATTCATGGTTTTGAAAACATAGCTAAAGATGAAGAAGATAAAGATACCTTATTACAATTATTATTCAGCATGATAGTTGAGCCAACTATTGGGCAAGACCGACCATGTTTTATTTATGACTTTCCTGCATCTCAGGCTGCGTTAGCTAAAATAAATCAAGAGAATCCAAAAGTTGCTGATAGATTTGAACTGTATTTTAAAAATATGGAATTGGCTAATGGTTTTAATGAACTGACAGATGCAAATGAGCAACTCAAAAGGTTTGAAAGTGACAATCAAAAAAGAACAAGCATGGGGTTAGCTCAAGTCCCTACAGATCATAACCTAATAAATGCGCTGGCGTCAGGTATGCCAGAATGTGCCGGAGTGGCGCTAGGAGTTGATAGGTTAATTATGCTTGCCTTGCAAAAAAAGCAGATCAAAGATGTTATAAGCTTTGATATAGAGCGAGCTTAGTTTATTTAAGAAAACTAAGCCTAACGAGTCATATTTTGGAGCATACTCTTAGTTGTTGCTGGAAAATTAGTGAAAATACCATCAACACCTAATGCTAACATTAACTCGATATCTTCTATTTTATCTAGCGTGTAGGCGTAAACTTTTAACCCTCTCTGGTGAGCATCAGAAACAAAAGCTTGATTAATAAAATCTTTATCAATATGAATGCTAAATGCATTTAACTCTTGAGCAAATTTAGCATATTCAATTGGTATGCTTGAGGTAAGGGCTCCTATTTTGAGCCAAGGTAATTGTTGCTTTATAAATTTCAGTTGATGGTGATCATAAGATGAAATAATTAAATTTTCTTGTGATATTTTTCCATTAGAAAGATAATTTTTAATATCTTCAATAAGATTTATTAATTCGAATGTATGTTTAAGCTCAATATTTAATAAAGTTTGATTATTATTCCAGTCGATTAAATTTTCAAGACTAGGGATTCTTTCACCAGAACCAGCGTCAAACTTTTTTAATTGACTCATAGTGTAATTACTTACTTTACCTCGGCCGTTGGTTGTTCTATCTAACCATGAGTCATGAATAATCACATACGCATCTTTGGCACTTTGTAAATCAACTTCAATGCCATCTACCTCAATATCTAAGGCCGCGTTTATCGCACTTTGGGTATTCTCAGGGTAATTCCCACTCGCACCTCTATGAGCAAATACTTTCATCGATACCCAATTCCTTTTTTTGATTTGTTAACTGACCAGGTTTCATAAAAAGCAGCACTAACAACTAAGAACCCACCAATGAATGTCGTAAAGCGAGGTCGCTCGCTTAATAAAATAAAAGATAAAACACAACCGTATAAAGGTTGTAAGCAAGAGATTAGGCCTGCCGTGGTTGCAGATAAACCTTGTAAACTAGAAGCAAATAATGAATGTGGCGCTGCAGTAAATACAACTCCCACTAGAAGTATTAATAACCAATCAGTTTGAGTTATTTCTGTAGGAGGGACTTCAACAAATAAACATAACATTAAACAAGCCACTAAGGTTTGATAAAGCATAGTATGTGGGCCAGTGTAATGCACAAAATAATTTTTATGTAAAACATTTCTCAAAGCGAAAAAGACCGCAGATATGACGCCCGTTATTATGCCTATTGTGACTTGATTACCTAAACTTGCTTCTGGTATGAGTAGGAAAATACCAAAAATGACAACGCAAGCTAACATTATATCTTTTAATTTAGGGCGCGTTTTATTAAATAAAGGCTCTAAAAAAATAGTAAAAACAGGGTAAGTGAAAAAGGCAATAATACCGATTGTCACTCCTGCCATTTGCATGCTTGTAAAATAAGTAACCCAATGAATACCAACAACAACACCCAATAAAATGGCAATGCCATAATCTTTATTACACGTGAGTCTTATTTTCTTTTTAGTGATATATAGTAAAATAAACAAAGTAACTGCAGCTATAGCTGTGCGATAAACTGTTATATCTAAAGCAGGTATGCCGATTAATTTAGAAAATAAAGCTGTGCCGCCAAATAAAAATACAGCAATGTGTAAATATGTCAGACTTTGATTATGTGATTGCATTTAGGAATTTAATATTTTTTCTTATATTATTGGACTCTAATTTACTTAACAAGATGAAATGCTATATATTTACTTAAATTTTATATCTTTATAAAATTGAAACTCTTTAACTCGCCACCAAGTCTCTTCGTTTTTTGTTTTTGTTGGGAATTTTTAATTGTTCAATGGCAGTGATATTTGAAAATTGTTATCTCACTTAAATAACGCTATCGCAATTTTTAAATTTTCTAATTTTGCCTGTATCACAGGTTATATTTTCGGATATTTATTATTTGAGATTCATAAACTGTAGAAATTTTTAAGAAGAGTTTAAAATATGATGGAAAGTGGTGGAGCTATGCGGGATCGAACCGCAGACCTCCTGCGTGCAAGGCAGGCGCTCTCCCAGCTGAGCTATAACCCCATATTCCATCATTCAAGGTGACTGGTTGCCCTGAATTGGGCGTACTTTATGTTTATTCTAAAATTTGGTCAAGCACTTTTTATGATTATTTGTTTTAATGGATAAAAATCAAACAAAACCTTTACATTTTTTAACTGTCCAAGTGTTTTTACTGTTAAAATATAATAAAAACAAAGGAAATATCATGAAAGTTGTATTTTTAAGTTTAGCTGCAATTGTAACTTTATCGGCTTGTACTACCTCCAGTAATAAAAAAAATGATTCAGCATCTAAAAATGAGACATTAGTTAAAGAAATAGATAATCATGGCGTTGAACGTTTTGCCTTTTCAATTGATTTTATTCCCGCTAAGGATGAAGAGTCTAAATCTAAACAAACAAAAAAACGCAGAAGACTTAATCCTCAAAGAGTTCAGAGTATTTCGAAAGAAGTTCCTGTAGAACAGAAATCTAAAAATTCAATTGCATTAGAGCAAAAAGCGTTATCTATGCTAGATAAAATGTTAAACCAAAAGAAATGGTGTTCGTATGGTTATGAGGTGGATGAAAAATATTGGCAAAATACGACTTTTAGAATTTTAGGGCATTGTATAGACTAGAGCTTAGGGTTAATGTGGTTAAAGAAGTCATAAATTGTAATTAAAAATAGAAGGGTCATTCAATGAACAAGGGTTTACCGATAATATTATTAGTTTTGTTATCTGGATGTGTCAGTAAATCAGACGTGCCTGCTTATGAAATTAATAATGAAAAGTTTATTGCTTCAACTGAAAATAAAGAAAAACAGTTTTCTTATATAGTCTCAGTTAAGCCCACTGGCGCAGTTGATTTGACCCTGACAAAAAATATGTCACGTAGCGCGTATAAAAAATTATTATTAACAGAAAGTTTTAGTGATTCAGGGGCGTTAAAATTAGAATTGGAAGACAAAGCTGCCAATATGTTAGAAAAAGAGCTTAAAAAGCGTCGCTATTGTCCTAAGTCTCATTCAATCGATGATGTGGTTTGGCGTGAGTACAGCGTCAAACTAAGTGGTCATTGCTTATAATGCAATTCCATTAAATATACGCTTACTCTAAATGGCCTAACTATATAATAGCTGCGTAATCTTCAATCTAATAGCTAACTATTACTCAATCAAGTGCTTTGCCTATATGAATATAGGTGCTTATTTTTTGTCCGGAACAAAAAAAGGTGATCTTGAAAGTTTATATTCATTTATATTTGACCGCTAACTTAATAGAACTGGTAAAACCCGAATATACTAAGCTGAGGCCACACATACATACTAATAAAATACCCACTAAAAAACTTGTTTTACCGTAGGTTTGATAAATTAAGCCTGGTAAAAACGAACCTAAAGCTCCACCGGAATAATAAAAAGAAACATATACACCATTAGTAACACTGGCAGGCGCTTGGCTTATTTTATTTACAAGCGGTGCAGCTATGCTATGTATAATAAACATTGCGCCACAAAAAAGTGAGAAAGCGATAAAAAATAGTTGAAATTGATTTGCCATCATTAAAATAATTGATATGGCATAAACGATAAACAAAATACTAAGTAATTTAAAGTGCTTTTGAAAATGTTTAACTAACAGTGGTGTTAATAAAGAGGCTATAGCACCACACAAATATCCTATATATACCAAGCCAATATTGGCTGTGCTTTGCATATTAAAATCATTTTTTAAAATAAACGGTAAATAATTCAAAACAGCAGTAAAGCAAAAAAACATGCAAAAAACTGCACTGTAAATTTTAAATAATCCTGGTTGTTTTAAATTTTTTACTCCAGAGATTATTGAAGGGCGGGCTTTATCATTGGCTGTATTTTTTGTTTTGATAAATATCGAGAAACAAAATAGTCCAACAGCAATTAAAAAATAAAAATTTTGCCAGTTAAAAAACTCAGTAAAATTAGCCGCTAATAATCGACCAAAAAAGCCACCTAAAATTGTACTACCTATATATACGGTCATTTTTTTTTGTAATTGATCATTTTGATATGTTTGGCCTATATAGCTAGTCATCGCTGTTAGTGCGGCGGGTAGTAGCAGCCCTTGTAAAATTCTGCAGAGTAACAATAATTCAAACGTTTTTATAAAAGGGAAAATAATGCAGGTAATTGCTAGTAGCATCATAGTGAATCTGAGTATTTTTAATGTATTTAATTTTTGAAATAGTAAACCATAAAATAAAGGCGCCATTGCTAAGGGGATCATAGTTGCAGTCATTAAACTACCTGCAACAGTGGGACTGACGTCAAATATTTGTGAAAATAATGGTAGTAGTGGCTGTGGTGCATAAAGTACAAAAAATATAAAAACAGAGCAGCTTAATAAATGAATAAAACGCATAAGTTAGGTTGTTACAACTCTGAGAAATAAAACTATTAGTAGCTTAATCTTTTAAAACTTCAATACAAGGCTTTTAATTAATCAAAATGATTATTAAAATAAACATATTCCATCTATAAGAGCATGATGATCATGGGTTCATTACAAGACCAGCTATTAAAATCAGGTTTAACCACTGCACATAAAGTGAAAGTGGCTAAAACGACTAAACGTAAACAACAAAAAAAGCAAAAAAAAGGTGCTAGTAGTAATCCTAGTGATCTACAAAAACACATTGAAAAAACTAAGTTAGCACAACAGAAAAAAGCTGAATTACTTAATTTAGCTAAGCTAACTGAGCAAAAAGATAAAGAGCAAATAGCACGTGTTAAGCAGATTTTACAACACAATAATCAATCTGAAATTAAAGGTGATTTAACTTTTAATTTCACGTATGAAAATAAGATAAAAGATCTTGATGTAAATGAAATTACACAAAAAGCTTTAGCAAAAGGACGTTTAGCAATATGTGTGCTTGAAGGTATTTTTTATGTCTTAAATGATGAACCAGCACGAAAAATAGCTGAGGTAGATGAAAAATATATCGTATTACATGCTTTACCTGAAAACGATAAAAAAGATGAAGACGATCCGTATGCTGATTTTGAAGTACCTGATGATTTAAACTGGTAAATAATTAAACTAAAAAAAACCGCATTAAGCGGTTTTTTTTAGTTTAGCTCATTGTAACATTATGATGCTTGTTTTAGACTTCTAAACATCCATTGTCAGTTTGAGCTGACGGTCCCAAATTTCAATGAGAGGTTTCCTCATGTTTGAATTACCACAATTAGACTTAAAAAATAAAGTCTCAGATGAAGAATGGCAATTACGCATTGATTTAGCTGTTTGCTATCGCCTTGCTCACTTTTATGGTTGGGATGACACCATCTATACGCATATTTCTGTTCGATTACCGGGTAAATATGAGTATTTAGTAAATGCATTTGGCCTTGCATTTGATGAAATTACAGCGTCTAACTTGGTAAAGGTTAATTTAAAAGGCGAAATCTTAGATGACTCTCCATTTCAGATAAATCCTGCTGGTTTTACTATCCATAGTGCTATTCATGAAGCACGTGAAGATGCCCATTGCGTGATTCACTTACATACCAATGAAATCATTGTTGTTTCTACTTTAGAAGGTGGACTGCAGCCAATCTGTCAACATGCTATGTTTCCGCATAGCTCAATTGCTTATCATAATTATGAAGGTTTAGCTGTTAATGAGAAGGAAAAATCACGTTTACAGAGTGATTTAGGTAATGCACATACATTAATGTTGCCAAATCATGGCGCATTAACTTTAGGGGCTAGTGTTGGTGAAGCTTTTATGCGTTGGGCTGATTTACAGCGTGCATGTGAAGTGCAAGTAATGGCATTATCGACTGGTAAACCACTCATAGCAATTGATCAAAATATTTTAGACACCGTTAAAACTCAGCAAAGCAAAGTACATACAGGAAGTACAGGAGGTCAAATTTCTTGGCCTGCTATGTTACGTAAAGCATATCGTTTAGATCCTAGTTTTGCTAAATAACCTGAACTTTACAAAAGCTAAGTATTTAGCACTGTTTTATCTTATGAAAAGATCAGGTTAGATATATAATAAATTTAATAGGAATAATTATGAAAGTAACTCGCGTCGAAGTGTTTGATATCCATTGTCCAGATAGACCTGCTTGGACACCTGTTTTTGTTCGTATTCATACTGATGAAGGGATTTCAGGTGTGGGTGAAGCTGGTCTTGCTTATGATTTAGGCCATAGTGCTGCAGCTGCAATGATCAAAGAAATGGCTGAAGCATTTTTAATTGGTCATGACCCATTTCAAACAGAAAAACTGTGGGCTCGTATGTTGCGAGAAAGTTTTTGGGGTTTAGGTGGAGGCCCTGTTGTTTATTCGGCAATGAGCGCATTAGATACTGCACTGTGGGATATTAAAGGTAAAGTTCTTGGTTTGCCTGTATATCAATTGCTCGGTGGTAAAGTAAACGATAAATTAAGAACGTATGCATCACAGTTACAATTTGATTGGGATGATGAGTTCAAAGCACTTGTTCAGCCACAAGAGTATGCTGAAGCTGCATTAAAAGCAGTAGCACAAGGATATGATGCAGTTAAAGTTGACCCTATTATGTATAACAAAAATGGTGAAACTTATTATGACCGAACTAATATTATTCACCGTTCAGAAATGAAATTATATCGTGCTCGTATGCAAGCTATTCGAGAAGCGGTAGGCGATGAAGTTGATATTATTTTTGAATGCCATAGTTTACCAGGTGCGACATCGGCAATTCAGTTAGGTGAGATCGCAGAAGAATTTGATTGTATGTTCTATGAAGAGCCTGTTAATTACTTAAATCATTCACTACATGCAAAAGTGGCTGATAAAGTGGCTGTGCCCATAGCTGGTGGCGAAAGACTTTATAATAGATGGCAAGTGCGTCCGTATCTTGAAGATCAAAGTATTGATGTTTTACAACCAGACATTGGCTTATGCGGTGGTTTTACTGAAACTAAAAAAGTATGTGATTACGCTGATATCTTTGATGTTCGTATTCAAGCTCATGTATGTGGTGGTCCAGTTGCAACTGCAGCTTCGTTACATTTAGAAACGGCGATTCCAAATTTCTTAATTCATGAACACCATACTTATGCCATTAAAAAGTGGAACCGTGAATTATGTTTACAAGATCCTCAACCTAAAAATGGTTTTTTTGAAGTTTCAGAAGAACCAGGTATTGGTATTGAACTCAATGATGAAGTTGTAATGCGCTCTCAAAGAGTCGAAATAAAATAACATACAAGTTGTGTTTAGTAATTAGAGGTTAATTTAAGGCAAGACGATTTGTAATATTCGACTTTAGCTAATACACTTTTGGTTAGTGGATTAGTTAAAGTAGTTAATATAGTCATTAATATTCATGATGGGCAGTACTATCAATAAGCAATAAGTATATTTTTTAGCATAACGTTACTCAACGACTATAGAATCAAAATATAAATCATCACACTTTTTATTTTGACGGAATGAAACCCTCGTTAATAAGTAAATTGAACCGTATTTTTTGGCTTTTTAGAATGAAAATATCGGTCTTTAAGTCTTTTGTTTGAAATATGAACGAACGGCTGCTTATTTTAACTTTTCTCAAAAAAACACTT
>NZ_NQMR01000050.1 GCF_002276045.1 Pseudoalteromonas sp. NBT06-2
GTTGATATTCCAACCAGTTAACTTCTACCGTATTTTCTTTCCCATTAAGCGGTATATTGTTTTGCCAACGATAACTGTGTATTCGCCCTTTTTCATCTTCATATTGATAGTTAGGGATTACTTGATAGGCTTCTATCCACGCCATCATGTATGTGTGGTCGTTGGGTTTGGCGACATAAAGATAATGCATCGCTTGCTTGAGCGTTTCTTCTATCATCAGTTGATGAGAAAATAATCCATCACCACAAATCATTAATCCCAATTTGGGATGACGTTGACGTAATTGACTTAAAAAGCGCTTGGTGGCGTTGAGCTCACAATCCTGTTTTTTTGTACCAACTTCGTTTCGTATTATTTCTGGCATCATCGGGATCACTTGGCGTTGCGATGGATGCATGATGGCACCTTGTAATACGCTATGGCTATAGCTCGTTTCACCGTTCTTATGTTGTTTAGTGAGACAATGTTTACAGCTCACTTACGTTGAGCTGTGGTATTGGCTGCCATCAACCGAGCATAAGTATATTGCGGGCATCTTAGCTGCTCAAACATATTGCTAAAGACATCACTAAAATTTTCAGTGGAAATACCATCAAGTACCTCTCTTAGTTGAGTATCTTTAGGTATTGCTTTCACATCAAAGAGTGTCTTAAGGTTACTGCTTTGTAGCTTATTCTCTAGACGTTTTTGAAAAGCCAAAAGCGAGGGGTCTTGAAAGTACATGCAGGCAAAAGCGCTCATCACAATGTCATGCTGACTATAGGTAGATTTATTTTTATGTCTTGTGTCTGGTATTGCACTAAGTACTACGGAAAATGATTTTCTCAATGCAGTAAAGCTTAGATGCTTCTTGGGTTTAGTTTGTGTGCTCAAGTGAATGCCAAATAAAGATATTATTGATTTTATACTTGATCTGATCTTGAAGATTAAAAAAGTTCAAAATATATTTAAAAATATTTTCGACGTAAAGGATTAAAAAATAAAAGTCAGCTCGAAAACTATTTTTATTTATGTGCTTAAACTCACTGTTTTAGAAGTCGCTGGTGATAAGCGAAAATTGCTGACTGTTAAATTGCTATAGGTCTTGAAGGCCAAAAGGACATTGCTGGCGTTGTCAAAGCTATAAATTAAAATTCATAGCTTTTTAAATCTATCAAAATAAAAATTAAAATAAATCTCCTGGAATTCTCACCCAGCCTTCCATCAGAATACGTGCACTGCGACTCATAACTGCTTTATTAACTGTCCAATGACCATCATTGCAAGTCGCTTTAGCACCCACTTTTAACGTGCCAGACGGATGACCAAAAGTAACACTACTTTTACCCTCAGAAAATAAAACACCGTTATTTGCGGCTAAATTAACTAAAGTACCAGGAATAGCGGCAGCAGTACCTATGGCAACAGCAGCAGTGCCCATCATTGCGTGATGTAATTTCCCCATAGATAAGGCACGTACATTTAAGTCTATTTCAGAGCCTGAAATTTCTTTCCCACTTGAAGCTGTATATGTACCAGGCTCAGAAATAAAAGCAACTTTAGGTGTATGTTGACGAGCTGCAGCTTCTTTAACATCTGAAATTAAGCCCATTTTTATTGCACCATTGGCACGAATTGTCTCAAAAAATGTTAAGGCCGTTTCATCACCATTAATTGCATCTTGTAGTTCAATGCCTGTATATCCAATTTCTTTAGCATTTAAAAATATCGTTGGAATACCTGCATTAATCATAGTTGCTTTAAAAGTACCTACTCCTGGTACTTCTAAGTCATCAACAATATTTCCTGTGGGAAACATCCTCTCAGAAGGGTCAACTGGTGCAATAAATTCAACAGGTACTTCAGCTGCAGGAAATGTCACTCCATCTAGTTCAAAATCACCTGTTTCTTGTACTTCACCATTTGTGATAGGCACTTGAGCGATAATTGTTTTTTTTATATTTGCTTGCCAAATACGGACCGTGCATATGCCATTTTGTGGAATACGTGCACTATCAACTAATCCAGAGTTGATAGCAAATGAGCCTACCGCTGCAGTTAAGTTACCGCAGTTACCGCTCCAATCTACAAATGCTTTATCTATCGCAACTTGACCAAACAAATAATCTACATCATGATCAACCACTGTGCTTTTGGCTAATATAACCGTTTTACTGGTACTTGAAGTCGCACCACCCATGCCATCAGTTTGTTTTCCATATGGATCTGGCGAGCCTATTACACGTAGTAAAATATTATCTCTTACAATACCTGGCACTTGAGCCGCTTCAGGTAAATCCGTTAAATTGAAAAATACACCTTTAGATGTACCACCACGCATATAAGTAGCGGGTATTTTAATTTGAGGTAGATAAGTCATAGCGCTCTCTTTAAATTTAAATAGCAAGGCTAAAGCCCTACAATAAAAAGTAAAAAATTAGTCAGTCTAACTTCCTACTTAGTGTTTATATTTTATCTTTTAAATCAATTTTGTGATTTTATGCTTAATAGTTTTCCTAGAGCTAAGGCGGAGCTTGGTTTATCAAGTGAGCACTTTTAATGCAGCTATAGGTAAAATAGCTGCTTAAAAATCAAAATTAACCGTTCGATTCAAGAAAGTCCTGAGCAAACTTCTGTAACACGCCACCAGCATTGTAAACAGAGACTTCTTCAGCTGTATCTAAACGACACTTAACTGAAATTTCAACTGTTTCACCTGATTTGCGAGTCATGATAACTGTCATTGCTGAACCAGGCGCTGGCGTACCCACTACATCATAAGTTTCGGTACCATCAATGTGATAGGTGTGGCGTGTTTCATCATTTGTAAACTCAAGTGGTAATACACCCATGCCTACTAAGTTAGTACGGTGAATGCGCTCAAAACCTTGTGCTACAATAACTTCAACACCTGCTAAACGAACACCTTTAGCAGCCCAGTCACGTGATGAGCCTTGGCCATAATCAGCACCTGCCACAATAATAAGCGGCTGTTTACGTTCCATATAAGTTTCAATAGCTTCCCACATACGACTTTGTTGGCCTTCAGGTTCAATACGTGCAAGTGAACCTTGAATTACTTCATCGTTGTCATCACGACACATTTCGTTCATTAATTTAGGGTTAGCAAAAGTTGCTCGTTGCGCCGTTAAGTGATCACCTCGGTGTGTTGCATATGAGTTAAAGTCAACTTCTGGCAAGCCCATTTTATCTAAATAAGCACCTGCTGCACTATTTAGCTGAATCGCATTTGAAGGAGATAAGTGATCTGTTGTGATATTGTCACCTAACACGGCAAGTGGACGCATACCTTTCATGGTACGTTGACCCGCTAATGCGCCTTCCCAATATGGCGGACGGCGAATATAGGTCGACATTGGACGCCAATCGTATAACGGATCGATATCTGCACCATAATTTACTTTTAGATCAAACATTGGCTCGTAGATTTTTTTGAATTGCTCAGGCTTAACGCTCGACTTTACAATTGCATCTATTTCTTCATCGCTTGGCCAGATATCTTTTAAAGTAAGGTCATTGCCATTTTGATCTTGACCTAATACATCTTTTTCAATATCAAAACGCATCGTACCCGCAATTGCGTACGCAACAACAAGTGGCGGTGATGCTAAGAAAGCTTGTTTGGCATATGGGTGTATACGACCATCAAAGTTACGATTACCAGAAAGTACCGCTGTCGCATATAAATCACGGTCAATTACTTCTTGTTGTATTTTAGGGTCAAGTGCCCCACTCATACCATTACAAGTAGTACACGCATAAGCTACTATGCCAAAACCTAGTTTTTCCATCTCCGGTAATAAACCAGATTCTTCTAAATACAGTTTTGCAACTTTAGAACCCGGTGCAAAAGATGTTTTAACCCAAGGTTTACGAACTAAGCCAAGCTCATTTGCACGTTTAGCAACTAAGCCTGCAGCAACCACATTTCGAGGGTTTGATGTATTAGTACAGCTTGTTATTGCTGCAATAATACACGCACCGTCTGGCATTTCACCTTGAGACTCTTGTGTTTTACAATTATCTAAATTTTTAGCGATACCTTTGGCCGCTAATTCGCTTGTCGGTAATCTACGATGAGGATTTGAAGGACCAGCCATATTTCTACAAACACTTGATAAATCAAATTCAAGTACACGTTCGTATTCCGCATCTACTAAATCATCGGCCCATAAACCTGTTATTTTTGCATAGTTTTCAACTAAGGCAACTTGTTCTGATTCACGTCCTGTGATTTTTAAGTAATCAATTGTTTGCTGATCTATATAAAACATACCCGCTGAAGCACCATATTCAGGTGTCATATTGGAGATAGTTGCGCGATCACCAATTGTTAAATTCGCTGCACCTTCACCAAAAAATTCTAGATATGCAGAAACTACCTTTTGATTTCGTAAAAACTCAGTAATAGCTAATACAATATCTGTTGCTGTAATACCTGGCTGACGTTTACCTGTTAATTTAACACCTACAATATCTGGTAAACGCATCATAGATGGACGACCTAACATCACTGTCTCAGCTTCAAGCCCACCTACACCAATGGCAATAACACCTAGTGCATCAATGTGTGGTGTATGAGAATCTGTACCAACACAGGTATCAGGATATGCAATGCCATTACGCGCTTGAACAACTGGTGACATTTTTTCTAAGTTGATTTGATGCATAATGCCGTTACCGGCTGGGATCACATCAACATTATCAAATGCTGTTTTAGTCCATTCTATAAAATGGAATCTATCTTCATTACGTCTATCTTCAATAGCACGATTTTTTTCAAATGCATTTTTTTCAAAACCCGCATGCTCTACTGCAACAGAGTGATCAACAATTAACTGTGTTGGTACAACAGGGTTTACTTTTGAAGGGTCACCGCCTTTTTCAGCAATTGCATCACGCAAGCCAGCTAAATCAACTAAAGCTGTTTGACCTAAAATATCATGACATACAACACGTGCCGGATACCAAGGGAAATCTAAATCTCTTTTACGTTCAATTAACTGCTTTAAAGAATCAGTCAATGTATCAGGACTACATTTACGAACTAGCTGCTCAGCTAATACTCTAGATGTATAAGGGAGTTTTGCATAAGAACCGGGTGTAATAGCTTCAACCGCTTCTCGTGTATCATAAAAATCTAAGTTGCTATTTGGTAAGGGCTTTCGGTATAAGGTATTCATAGTAAATCCAGAAAATCTTGTTTAGGGTGACGGTTATCTCGTGTTTAAAATTATCGAGAGCTTCCCTATTTGCGTCGCTATTTTGTAACTGTAAATAGAAACAGGCTGCATTGCAGCCTGTTTTAAAATTTAGCGTGTTGCAATTGGTGTTACTTTACGTGGTTCACAACCCGTATAATCTGCACTTGGGCGAATAATACGGTTATTAGCACGTTGTTCCATTACATGTGCAGCCCAACCTGTTAAACGTGAACATACAAAAATTGGTGTGAACAACTTGGTAGGGATCCCCATAAAGTGATATGCCGAAGCGTGGAAGAAATCAGCATTACAGAATAATTTTTTGGTATCCCACATAAACTCTTCACAAGCAACAGATATATCATAAAGTAATGTATCACCATGCTCTTGTGCCAACTTTTCTGACCATTTTTTAATGATCACATTACGTGGATCTGATTCACGGTAAATAGCATGACCAAAACCCATAATTTTTTCTTTACAAGCTAACATACCTGCCATTTTTTCTTTCGCATCTGTCGGTGAAGTGAATTTTTGGATCATATCCATAGCTGCTTCATTTGCACCACCATGAAGTGGGCCTCGTAGTGAACCAATGGCACCTGTAACACATGAAAACATATCAGACAAAGTGGATGCACAAACACGCGCAGTAAATGTAGAGGCATTAAACTCATGCTCTGCATAAAGAATTAAAGATACATCCATTACTTTACGATGTTGCTCAGAAGGAGTTTCATCACGTAGTAGTTTAAGGAAATGACCACCTAAAGAATCTTCATCAGTTACACAATCAATTTCAACACCATCATGCGAGAAACGGTACCAGTAACACATAATTGCAGGGAATGCTGCTAATAAACGATTTGCCGCCATGTGCTGCTGAGAAAAATCAGTTTCTGGCTCTAAGTTTCCTAAGAAAGATGCACCAGTACGCATAACATCCATTGGGTGTGCATCGCTAGGAATAAGCTGTAATACCTTTTTAAGTGCTTCTGGTAAATCACGCATTTGCATTAGTTGTGATTTGTACGCAGCCAATTGACCTTCATTTGGTAATTCACCATTAAATAATAAGTAAGCAACTTCTTCAAAAGTAGTGTTATCGGCTAAATCAGATATATCATAACCACAGTATGTTAGACCTGAACCTGACTTACCTACTGTACATAATGCTGTTTCACCTGCACTTTGACCACGTAGACCTGCACCGCTTAGTTTTTTATCACTCATTGTCTTACTCCATAAAACTTGTTATCAATTAAGTTAATTGTTGTCTTCTAAATTTAAAAAAGCTTACTTATTTTTACCTTCACTGAATAAGGCATCTAACTTTTGTTCGTAATCGTGGTAGCCAAGGTAATCGTATAAATCCATACGCGTTTGCATATTATCGATCACTGCTTTTTGATCACCATCAGTTAATAATGTTTTATAAACTAACTCAGCAGCTTTGTTCATAGCTCTAAATGCTGATAATGGATAAAGCACCATATCAACGCCCCACTGACCTAGCTGTTCTTTATTCCATAGCTCTGTTTGACCAAATTCTGTGATATTCGCAAGAATTGGCACATCTAACGCTTCTGAGAATGCACGATAATGTTCTTCAGTTTTCACGGCTTCTGCAAAAATACCATCTGCGCCTGCAGCAACATAAGCTTTAGCACGCTCAATGGCCGCTTCTAAACCTTCTTGAGCAAATGAATCTGTACGTGCCATAATGAAAAAGTCAGGATCAATACGTGCATCTACTGCTGCTTTAATACGGTCAACCATTTCTTCAGTTGAAACTATTTCTTTATTAGGGCGATGTCCACAACGCTTTTGCGCTACTTGGTCTTCCATATGTACCGCTGCTGCACCAGCTTTTTCCATATCTCGGATTGTTTTTGCAATATTAAAAGCACCACCCCAACCTGTATCGATATCAACCATTAATGGTAAATCACATGCTGCTGAAATACGTTGCACATCGACAATAACATCATTTAATGACGTCATACCTAAATCAGGTAAACCATATGATGCATTTGCAACGCCACCACCTGATAAATAAATTGCTTGATGACCTAATTGCTTTGCCATCATGGCGCAATACGCATTAATAGTCCCTACAATTTGTAATGGTGCATTGGCTTTTAATGCTTGTCTAAACTTTAATCCTGCTGACATTTTAATCTCCGCTGTCTTTTGATCTTTTATATTCTATTTAATTTATTTTTAAATTTTTTTGGTTAGGCTGGTACAGTTTCTAAATTAAATCGTGATTTAATATTTTCACCCGATGCGCCTATGTGTCTTTTCATTAATAGCTCAGCTAATTCACCATCTTTACTTTCAATGGCATTGATAATAGCTAAATGCTCATCAAATGCTTTTGACACTCTCGGTCCGTTCATACCCATTTGAACTCGAAACATACGGATCAATTGGTAAAGTTCATTACATAACAAATGAATTAAATGGCTATTTTTACTACCTGTAATAATACGATAATGAAAATCAAGATCTCCTTCTTCTTGATAGTATGACTCACCTTGTTTTACTTTCTGAGTAGAAAGATGCTGGTTAAGTAATGCTTTAACTTCACTAATTTCATTGTGTGTCATGTTTTCTGCAGCCAGTCGGCATGCCAAACCTTCAAGAGCTGTTCTTACTTGATATACTTCAAGTAACTTATCAGGAGTAAGCGCTACAACACGGCAACCGATGTTGGCTTTACGCTCTACAAGGTGACAACTTTCTAAACGATTGAGTGCTTCACGTAATGTCGCACGGCTCACACCATGACATTTAGCCAATTCAGCTTCAGAAATTTTACTACCTTGTGCAATATCACCTTCAACAATTGCCTGACGTATGTCGACAAAAACTTGATCTGATGCGGTTTTAATTGTGTTTATAACTTCCAATTGACACCTATTGTCGACAATATTTCGTGTTAACTATAGCCTGAAATTCGTTCAAGTCAAGCTTTACGCTAAATATTGTCGACAATAGATTGGGTTTTCAATGATTCCTGTAAGTTATACATTACAAAATCATTAAAGTGTCGACAATAAGTCGATTAGAGGATTAATTAAGTAACTTTTGAAAATATTATGACATAAATGTTATCTTTTTGGTTTCTAGCGGCTGCTTTGAGCCTAACAATATCATTCAACCTTAATTGTCATATCGAAAAAAGCGTAGTAATCAATCGATTTAATTCCTTATGAACTTAACCTAAAAATAATTAGTATGGAGAGTAAATAACTTACCACTCAAAATATGGACAATAGCAATGAAAAAAATTATTTATTCGTTAAGCCTTACCTTAGCCCTTTTCTCTGGTGCATCATTCGCCACTGATAATTTTAAATTAGCAACAGAACTATCCTCAATAAGTTTTGCAACGATTAAAAACCAATTTATTGTCGAACCAGCCTCCATTAATATGTTATCCGGAAGCTTAGACAAAACAGGCCAGTTTAACCTTTTTATCAATATGAAAGGAATTGAGACAGGCATTCCAATTCGTAATACCCGCTTAAATGATATTTTTTTTGAATCAGCCAAACATGCTGCTGTTACGATTAATGGTAAAATTGACTGGTCGAAACTTGATAATGGCTCCCACAAAATCACTGTTCCAGCAAAAGTAAGCCTTTTTGGAACAACAAAGTCGATCAACTTTCCAGTTGTGATTCTCAAAACAGAGGAAGTAGTAATGGTCAGCTCTAGTTCACCAGTTATTATCGGGGCTGCTGACTTTGGCATTCCGAGCGAAAATTTAACGACGCTTGCAGCTACCGTAGGAGGGATAAAAATTTCGGACCGAGTACCATTGACACTAACGTTAACATTCAAAAAGTAAGTAATGATAAAAAAGCTGGGTGAAATTCCTGGCCTTTCTCTCAAAAAACGTGCTGGCAACTGACTATACCCAAGCTACTTGGAAATGCATGATTTCAGCGGGAGTTTAAATGGTCAAATACAAGACATTTATTGCAGGTAATGGTTATTCCCTTATCAACATAAATAACGCGGTAGTTGACCATTTAAAACCCGCCCGTAGGGAATTTATCTGGTAAGTAATCACTACGTTACATCAGTTTGAAAGGCAATAAGCATTCCTAAAATGATGTGCCTTGTGCTAACTCACCTGATAAATTCTGAAACAAGCATTATCAAGTGGCTTGGGTATATCTATCCAGATTGACACATCTTAAAGGAAATTTTACATGCCTTGGAACAAACGCCTTAGCAAACATTTGAGGTTTGCCTTTGACTCCACAGTCATAATGACCACAATGTTGGAATAACAGCCTTTTCTCCAGTTTTAAATTTACATCAACGTTATAAACAACAAGCAACACTAACCAAAAAACCAGTAACACACACCTATCGCTGTGACTATGCCAGCTAGATCGGCAATTAAACCACAAGCAACTGCATGACGCGTATGTTTAATGCCTACGGCACCAAAGTATACTGCTAATACATAAAAAGTTGTTTCTGTAGAGCCTTGTATAGTTGAAGCTAAACGCCCAGCAAATGAATCTGCCCCATGCGTATTCATAGTCTCTAACATCATAGCTCTTGCACCAGAACCGCTTAATGGTTTCATAAATGCGGTAGGCATAGCATCTACGAAACGGGTATCACCATTGAATAAAATTACAATTTGGCGCATCCAATCTAATACAATATCTAATGCGCCACTTGCACGAAAAACACCTATGGCACATAACATAGCAAGTAAGTATGGAATTAAAGATATTGAAAACTCAAAACCTTGTTTTGCGCCCTCTATAAACAACTCATATACATTGTGTTTTTTATAAAAAGCCCAAGTTAAGCATAATAAAATAAAGCTAAATATTAAAAAGTTACTCAGTACTGCTGATTGATGACTTAATACATCAGTTGCTAAAGTGGAAAAATAAACAATTAAGCTGCCTAATATGGCAAATAGCCCACCTAAGTAAGCCAATACAACAAAGTTTGTTAACTTTATTTTTTGCACCCAAGCCACAGTACATAATCCCACAATAGTTGAGCTAAATGTCGCAATTAAAATTGGAATGAATATATCTGTTGGACTGGCTGCACCTTGTTGTGCACGATATACAAATACGGCAATCGGAAATAGAGTCACTGAACTCGTATTAAGTACTAAAAATAGGATTTGGGCGTTGCTGGCAGTATCTTTTTTTGTGTTAATGCTTTGCAAGTCATGCATCGCTTTAATACCAAGGGGAGTTGCTGCATTATCAAGCCCTAAAAGATTAGCACTTAAATTCATAGTAATTGAGCCAAAGGCAGGATGATTTTTTGGCACTTCTGGCATTAACTTACTAAATAAAGGAGACAAACCTTTCGCCAAGGTATCCACCATGCCTGCTTTTTCAGCTATTTTCATAATGCCAAGCCAAAAACATAATGCGCCAATGAGGCCTATGGCTATTTCAACTGAGACTTTACCCATTTTGAATAGCGCATCAACCATGCGCTCAAACACTAAACCGTCACCGCCACCAATCCAAGTAGCCATAGCTGAAAAAAATGCAATGATAAAAAAAGATAACCAAATTCGATTGAGCATAACTACGCCATATTATTGTTATTACGATGCTTAAAATTTAAGTTTACTAAAGGTGGATGCTTACGAATACTGAAATTTCAAGTTAATAGTATAAAAGCACAAATTTAATTAAATCTAATGCAGTTACGTATACTTATGCCATGTTATTATTGCGAAAATTTAGATTTAGAGTTCATTTGAGGTTCATATGAATCAAAACACCTATATACCACAAGCATTTATAGATGATGTTAAAAGCTATATCCCAGATCATCTTTGTATTAATGATTACATTAATACATGTAAACAACCTCTACGTCGTTCGATACGTGTTAATACACTTAAAATGTCTGTTGAAGAGTTTAAAAAAATAGCAAAAAGTAAAAATTGGGATCTGGACCCAGTGCCTTGGTGTAAAGAGGGTTTTTGGCTTAAGCGTCCTGAGGACGAAGAGAATAATCTTTCTATTGGCAATACCGATTTACATTTAAGTGGTGCAATGTATGTGCAAGAAGCAAGTTCAATGCTCCCGCCAACAGCACTACTAAAAAATAATGTATTTGGTGGAAACATCGTGTTAGATATGGCATCGGCACCTGGTTCTAAAACATCACAGATTGCTGGCTATATGCAAGGACAAGGTATATTAGTCGCTAATGAATTATCGTCTTCAAGACTTAAAGTACTCAGTGCTAATATGAAACGTTTGGGAGTATCAAATGTTGCTTTATCTCATTTTGATGCAGCAGTATTTGGTGCTTATATGAGCGAGTGTTTCGATTCTATTTTACTAGATGCTCCATGCTCTGGAGAAGGCACAGTCAGAAAAGATGCTGATGCACTTAAGAATTGGTCATTAGAGTCCAATATTGAAATTGCTAATGTACAAAAAAAATTAATCGAAAGTGCTTTTTATGCACTTAAAACAGGCGGTACTTTAGTTTACTCAACTTGTACTTTAACCCCGATAGAAAACCAAGCAGTGTGTGAGCATGTTCTATCATTATTTAAAGGCATGATTGAAGTTGTGTCACTCAATGATTTATTTGATGGCGCTAAAAATGCGACTACACCTGAGGGTTATTTGCATATTTGGCCACAAACTTTCGATTGTGAAGGCTTTTTTATTGCTAAATTTAAAAAAATCGCCCACAAAAACCCAAAGGAAATAAAAATTAAAAAAGGCGATTTTCCTTTTACTACGTTTGATAATAAATCAAAACAAGGTTTTTACAGCTTAATTAACAAACAATTTGGTATAAAATCTTTACCTGGTACGTTAATGCAAAGAGATAAAGAGCTATGGCTATTTCCTCAAGAATTTAGTGAAATATCAAATAAAATTAAATACTCACGTATTGGTATTAACATAGGCACTTTGCATAAAAATGGAATTCGTCTAAATCATGAATTTGCAACTTGCTTTGGTGATTTAACAACAAAAAACCGTTTTGAACTATCAGATTCACAGGCAAATGAATATTTTGGTGGTAAAGATATAAAATTAGCCCAGTCATCGAGTGACAAAGGTGAGTTGTTATTAACCTTATGCGGCACTGGTGTTGGTTTAGGTAAGTGGATGAAGCATAAAATAAAGAACAGTCTACCACGAGATTTAGTTAGGGATAACCAGTTAATAACTTGGGGTAAACCCTACAAATAGCTGTGGATATAACTTGGATTTATTTGTACTTTTTTTTTAATCTACTGATTAAAAAGAAAATATTTTTAACAAAAATATTTTCTTTTTCAGATTTTGTTAACTACACTTATTAGTACTTTCACTTCTCCCAAAACGAACGTGGAATTATTTTAGAGTTAACGCATGGCTCGATTGAGCCAATCCCTAAGCCCAAAGCAATAATATTCGCTTTGGGCCTTTTTTATACATTTTAAAATCTTAGTATCTCTATATAGAAGGTTTTCATAATTAAAACATACAAAAATGACTACTTATGTATTTTTACAGCACAAACTCTGTAGTTTCACCATTTCCATGTAAAATTTCATAATTTTCTAATTTACCGTTTTTTAACTTTATAAGACTTATTCCAGATAAACTCATTAAATGTTTTTTATCATTATGTGAAACTGGGTGCCTTGAAACCTTCATTTGCCAACGTTTAGTAAAAAAATTTAACGGACTTTTTGAGCCATATAAGCAACTATCCAATGTATCTAACATTGCTAGTAATTTAGTTGGAAATTGATTTTTGATACCACTTGCAGTTAATTGCCAAATACGATTATCCCTTTGGCTAAACCTTGCTTGTACTGAATAACAAAATGAATAATGTACATCCCCTGAAAGAATTAAGGTTTCAACAGGTGTATCAGCACGCTTAAAAATATTCATTAATTTTCTTGCCGCGCCTTCATGAGCCATCCAGTTCTCCACATCAACCAGCAAAGGATGACCACATATATTAAACAATGATTGAATAGCTTCTATCGATTTAACGCCAAATACTGGTGCAGGTGAGATTAAAATAACACCTTCTTCCCCTATCAGGTTTTGCTCTAATAAAGACAGTTGTTCCCAATCCAATAACCCTGAAGGTTCATCAAAGTTATGCTCATTGCGCCATCTATGCGTTCTAGTATCTAAAACAACCAATTTGGGCTCACATTGAATTTCATAATGCCAATAAGAAAATTGAAATATTTCTTTATCCAATGTATCAAAATGCCATCGTTCATCAATATGTGAGCTGATCATTAAATCTTTAAACAAGCCTGATTTTTGACCTGCATCATTACCCCAACCTTGAAAAATCCAATAACTAATTAATCCATTGGCAACAATACGTCTACTAACAGGGTTTTGATAAATGTTTTGCTCCCAATTTGCAGTAAGATTCCAATCATCCGTTACGTCATGATCGTCAAACATCATTAAACAGCTAATATTGGCATATAATCTTTGGCTATGGTGCAAACCAGAAACAAACTTCAGTAGCATCTTTTTTTCACTATCAAAACATTTTTGAATTTGCTGATTTGTACTTTTGAATGTTAATAAGTCAATATTAATACATTGCCATGCTTGCTTGCTGTAACAAAGTAAATACATTGCCACAAATTCTTCAAAACCTATCAAGTGATTTTCTGATTTTGCACTGGTGAAATGCACTAAATCTTTTTTTAGCCAATACCCTAAAGTACGTTTTGATCTGTCCTGCCAAGGTGTGACAGGTAATTTATTGGCTCTGTGATAAAGTTGTTGATTAATATCATCAGATAAATCAACATTAAGCGGGGTTTCTTTATAAATACCTAACGTATTAATTAACTGATATATCGCTTGTAACATAGGTCCCGCAACATCATCTGCATAAATTTGATCGCCAGATAATAATAAAAGTTGTGTGCCAATCGAACCTTCACTTCTTTGTGTATTTTGATAATTATCCGCACAGATTAATGAATCATCACTTGGGTGATGTGGGTTTCTACAAGAGCCATGAAATAAACTTTCAATTTTATGGGGGATCACAAAAGCAGGAAAGTCATGTCCTTCATAACAAAAGGCATTAATGTCTATATTTTGACTAATATTTAATTGGTAATGGATTAATTCATCTGTCGGAAAACATGCTTGTACAGGTGTAAGGTGGATGAGGCGGACAAACAAGTGTTCGCCTAATTGAAGTACATCCTGTTTGATATCATGTTGATGATTGAGCAAGTTAATTACACAAGGATTTGCATTAGAAGTGGCCAACCAAATACAAACTGTCTGGGGCGTTGCAAGCCTAACCATTGGCCCCGCAATTAAAAATGGCAGCATGTATATAAATTCTTCCTAAGTTATTCTATTTATTTTTTATGTTAAATAAATTATAAAAGTTTTCTGTTGTTTGTTTAGCTAATTCAGCGTAACTAATGCCCTTTAGTTCTGCAATGTAATATGCGACATCTTGAACATAAGCAGGTTGGTTAGTTTTTCCTCTATATGGTACGGGCGCTAAATAAGGAGAGTCAGTTTCTATTAACAGGCGAGCTAGTGGGATCTTTTTCACAACCTCTTTTAACTCTACCGCATTTTTAAATGTGACAATCCCCGAGATGGAAATATATAAACCTAGTTCCAGTGCTTGCTCTGCCATTTCCCAATTTTCTGTAAAACAATGTAACACACCTTTGACTTGACCTTCTCCGTGTTCACGAAGCAGATTAATCGTGTCTTCTCTGGCATCACGAGTATGAACGATTAAAGGTTTACCTAACTGTCTTGCTACTTCAATATGGCCGATAAAAGAATCAATTTGAACTTGCTTAGAATCCTGACTGTAATAATAATCTAAACCAGTTTCTCCTATTGCCACTACTTTTTTATGATCAGCCAAAGTGAGCAACTCAGATTTATCTAACGCATCTTTTTGATCTAAAGGGTGAATACCACAAGAAGCAGATACATCATCAAAGCTTTCTATTTTTGCTAACATATCTGGAAATTGATCTAAAGTAACAGAGACACACAAAAAATGTTCAACATCTTTTGCTCTGGCATTATCTAATACTTGCTCTAATGTTAAATCTAATTTATCAAAATCTAATCGGTCTAAATGGCAATGAGAATCTACAATCACGGTTTTCTACAGCTTTTACATAGTATAAGTTCGGTCAGCGGAGTGTATCATATCAATAACCAATTTTTCGATTTTATCTTTAACATACGCTTTATCATCAATGAAACTCACACCTACCCCAGGAGGATTCGAATTTTGACTTCCCTGCCCTGTGATCCATATCACTTTACCCGATACAATATCATCTTCTAAAGCATCTGGTAAGGTGATCCTAAGCGCAAGAGATTCACCCATTTCATATTGCATATTTGTACGTATAAACAAACCTCCTTTTTTTAAAAATGGCATATAACATTTATATAGCTCTCTTAAATCTTCAAAATCTACTAATAACTCTTGCAAAACTATATCTCTTTTAATTATTTAATTGTGCCTGTAATGAAAAAATCAATCTATTTGTTGCCAAAGTCACATTAAGCCCTAAAATTGTTTTTCTGCTGTTTTCAAAATGCGCTAACAACTTCATACACTCTTGGTAAGTATTAAACATTATTTTTTTGTTTAATAAATACTTTTTAATAATAGCAAATAAAAAAATGCAAAATACATTTATATGCTTAGGATTTTGCTTTAAGATTTCATCCACTAACTTTAAATCAATTTGCGCATGTAGACATTCAATAGATGAATATAAGCTATCCAGTTGATTTAAATCTCCCTGCTCATGCCAGTTTAATAATAATAGGGGCTGATGTGCAAATAAAATATGCCAAGGTTGTGCTATTAAACTAGAATTAGCAAGCCAATTAGTTACCTGTTCAGGCTGGTTTATTACTAAGTTATAACATAAACAACGACTTCGTATAGTTGCACTTAAACGCATAGGCTCATTCGATACTAAAAATAAATATCTATGTGCATTGGGCTCTTCTAGAGTCTTTAGTAAAGCATTTTGAGCTGCAATTGTCATCAGTTCTGCATTATGAATAATGACAACTTTGTTGGCATTTTGCCCTGCTGATGACTGTACAAATTGCGCAACTTTACGAATTTCATCAACGCTTATGGTTTTATTGTCTTGTCCAATGACTAATTTATCAGGATGTGTTCCCGCTTTCTGTAACTGACATGATTTACATTGACCACACGTTTGTAATTGATTTGATGATGCATTACACAATATGCTTTGTGCAATGTCTTGTGCAAACTGTGCTTTGCCAACTCCAGCTTGTCCACCCAATAAAATACCATGATGTAATTTATTGATACCATAGGCAGTTTCAATAGGTTGCTTAAATTCAGTGAGCCAAGGGTAAATCATTTATTAACTTCAGTTTGAAAAAATTCATCTAGTACATCGATAACACTCTTATGCACAGTGTCAATATTTTGGCTTGCATCAACCGTTTTAATTGAATCATCAGTATTGGCTATTTTAAGATATTTAGCTCTTGTACGTTGGAAAAAGGATAAATGCTCTTGCTCTATTCGATCTAACTCTCCACGTTTTGCTGCACGAGCTAAACCAATTGTAGGATCTAGGTCTAAATATATTGTTAAGTCTGGTTTTAAATCTTTTAAAACAATTTTTGATAATGCAGTTAAGGTTTCATCTGCAATTTCTCTACCACCGCCTTGGTAAGCTTGAGAAGATAAATCATGTCTATCGGCTAAAACCCAAGTATTTTTATCTAGTGCAGGTAGAATAATATTAGTGACTAACTGCGCTCTGGCAGCATACATAATTAATAACTCTGCTTCTGCACTCATTGTCTCTTTATGTTCAGCTTTTACTAGATCTCTTAACGATTCTGCTAATGGTGTGCCACCAGGCTCTCTTACATCTATATAAGAGACTTTTTTTTGATGAAAGTAATTTTGACATAATGCAATTGCAGTTGATTTTCCTGCACCTTCAAGGCCTTCGATCACAATAAATTTAGCTGTCATTACTTACCTTTATTTTTTTTAATTGATATTTTCTTACCGCATCATTATGTTGCGATAGATTTTCTGAAAACTGATGACTGCCATCACCTTTTGCTACAAAATAATAATAATTTGAATGATCTGGAAACAAAGCAGCCTTAATAGCAGCATATGATGGCATAGCAATGGGTGTTGGCGGTAAAGCTTTTATTCTATAGGTATTATATGGCGTGTACTGTTTCAAATGTGCACGGGTTAAATCACCATTAAATAGTTCGGCTAAGCCATAAATTACCGTTGGATCTGTTTGTAAACGCATTTTTTTATGAAGGCGATTAATAAAAACAGAAGCAATTAAAGGTCTTTCACTAGCTTTAGCAGTTTCTTTTTCAATGATCGACGCCATAATCAAAGCTTCATACGCACTTGAATATGGCAAACCTTGCTCTCTTGTTAGCCACAATTCATCTAAAGTATCTTTCATCGCTGTATGGGATCTTACTAATAAAGATAAATCAGTATCTCCGGCTTGATAAAAATATGTATCAGGAAACAACCACCCTTCTACATTTTGATGTTTAATTTCAAGTGCATTGACATAAAAACCTTCCATTTTTTCTGGCGTTACTCTTTTGATATAAGGAAGTGAAGTAAGTTTTTCTAATACTTGTAAGAAACTCTCCCCTTCGATAATATTAAAACTGAATAAATGAACTTCTGAATTATTTATTCTTCTAATATTATCTAAGATTGAATCTGATGTTAATTGATATACACCTGCTTTGATGTCGGTAAGCTTTGGTTCTAACTTAGCCAAAATACGTAAAGACCAACAACTATCGGTTAGTCCATCTTTTTGCCATTGTTCACATAACATATTTAAACCTGTACCAGATTTAACTTCAAATAATGTTGGTGAGATTAAGTTGATTGCTTGTGTTTTAAGCAATTGAATATGAAAATATATGTATGCAACTATAATTCCAAAAATTATAGTTGTGTAAAGGGTGATTAATTTAATACTTTTTATCATAATATTTTAAATACGATCAAATATCCTTCGTATCAATGAGCATGTCCTTTTGTAATTTTAGCGCTAATTCTAAATCAAAATGTGTATTTTGTATTGATTTAATAGGCACTAGCCCCATCAAACTATTACAACAAAATATTACTGGTACTTTTTTTAAATCATTTAGCGTAATTTTTGATTCGATTAGCTGTATTTTTGAAGCTAAATACTCTCGGTAAACCCCTTTAATACCCGCTTGATCTAATTTAGGCGTAAACCATTGTCCATTTACATAATAAATCAAATTAGCGATTGAGGTTTCTATCACATTATTATTTAAATCAAGTACAATTGTATCTGACCAAGCATTTTCTGTTATTTCTTGTTTAATAAGTACTTGTTCAAGTCGATTTAATGTTTTCATTCCCGCTAAAAGAGGTTGTAAACCTAATTTAATACTTGAAACTTCAAGTGCAATACCATCAAATTTTAACGCATCATAATGATTTGGATAAGATAATAAACTTAGTATTAAAACTGGATTTTGCTCTAATGGTTGCCCATAACCACGACCACCAGAGCCTCTAGTGATCGTTATTTTTAAAACTGCACACTTTTGACCCAAACAAAGCTGCTTAATTGATTGTTCAAGCCTGTTGAAGTTAATTTCAGGAAAGCCCAAACGACTTTGGCACTCAACTAATCTAAGTTTATGAAAGTGCCAATGTGCTATTGTGCCCTTAATAACTTTTGTAGTTGTAAAAAAGCCATCTCCATAATTCAGGCCTCTATCCGTTAATGGAATAGAGTGAGCAGAGTCTGTATTTGTTATTGTTGTATAACTATTTATTTTTGTTGTCATATATACTCATGTTCCCCCAAAATACAGAATTCAGTTGGCGTTAGAAACGCTTTAAGCATGGGTATGTAAAAAGCCTGACATATGCCAGGCTTTTAAAAATTGTCTCTGGTGATGTTATTATACCCTCAGAGGTATTTTTTGTTTATATTTTTTTGAAAAGTAATGAACCATTTGTACCGCCAAAACCAAATGAGTTACATAAAGTATAATCTAACTTGGCATCACGGGCTGTAAAAGGCACGTAATCAAGATTACAACCTTCATCAGGATTGTCTAAATTTATCGTAGGTGTCACTTTTTGATTCTCTAAAGCAAGGATACTAATGATTGATTCAACAGAGCCTGCTGCGCCTAATAAATGCCCCATCATAGACTTAGATGAACTGACCATCACATCTTTTGCTGCATCACCAAACACTGATTTAATTGCTGCTGTTTCGGCTTTATCACCCGCATTGGTCGACGTACCATGTGCATTGATATAACCTACTTGGTCTGCATTAATTTTTCCATCATTTAGTGCGTTCACCATAGCAGCAGCACCACCAGAACCATCAGCTGGAGGAGACGTCATGTGATATGCATCCCCACTCATACCAAAACCTGATAGCTCAGCATAAATTTTCGCACCTCGAGCTTTAGCTTGTTCATATTCTTCAAGTACAATTACGCCCGCACCATCTGATAATACAAAACCATCACGATCTCTGTCCCAAGGACGAGAAGCCGTAGCAGGATCATCATTACGAGTAGAAAGCGCGCGAGCAGCATTAAATCCCCCCATACCAATTGGCGTACAAGCACGTTCAGCACCGCCGGCAACCATAGCATCTGCATCACCATATGCAATCATACGCGCAGCATGACCAATATTATGTAAGCCTGTTGTACATGCAGTTGCAATTGAGATATTTGGTCCACGTAAGCCGTGCATGATAGATAGATGACCTGAGATCATATTGATAATAGTAGAAGGCACATAAAATGGAGATAATTTACGAGGTCCACTTTTAAGCATTTTTATATGGTTTTCTTCGATAAGGCCTATACCGCCAATACCGGCGCCAACAGCCACACCGATACGGTCAGCATTTTTTTCTGTTATTTCTAAACCAGAATCTTTAAGTGCTTGAACGCCTGCAGCAACACCATATTGAATGAATAAATCCATTTTCTTAGCATCTTTCTTTGGCATATATTGTGTTGCATCAAAATCTTTAATGTTACCAGCAAACTTAGTACCAAAATCTGACGTGTCGAAGTGAGTTATGATATTAATACCACTGTCACCATTTAATAAACCTTGCCAGGTTGATGCTACATCGTTGCCTAACGGTGTTAACATACCTAAACCAGTTACTACAACTCGACGTTTAGCCACAGAATCCTCCAGGGAATAATTTAAATATTGGGGAATGTTTAAAATTTGATTAAATAATAATTTTCATAAAAATGATTATTTAATTAACTTAGATAAAAAGCGATAGATACAATAAGGGCAGCTAATGCTGCCCTTAGAATCAAAAAATTTGATTATTCAGCGTGAGCTTGAACGTAATCAATTGCAGATTGAACTGTAGTGATTTTTTCAGCTTCTTCATCTGGGATTTCAGTATCGAACTCTTCTTCAAGAGCCATTACTAGTTCAACTGTATCTAAAGAATCAGCACCTAAATCATCAACAAATGAAGCTTCGTTTTTAACTTCTTCATCTTTAACACCTAACTGCTCAATTACAATTTTTTTTACGCGGTCTTGAATATCGCTCATTCTTTTTTCCTTTATTAAAAAACGCCAATGCGTTATTTTCAGATTGTGGCGTAGTTTACGTTGCTAAAATGTCTGATTCAAGTATTTGCTTCGACTTTTTTTCTGGTCAAACCTCTTAAATCAGAAATTAATAGTTTATCGCTTATTTTCGCAGCAATATCAAGTGAATTTACTGATAAATCAAGATTGATTGTAATTAACTTGACATAAGTTGTGACAATTTTTTTATATATTACCAAAAACTAAAAATTATATTAAATTGAATTTATATGCTGTTTATTAAGCTTTAAATCATATACATACCACCATTTACATGGATAGTTTCACCAGTCACATATGCCGCAGCATCTGATGCTAAATAAGTTACCGCGGCAGCAATCTCATCAGGGTTACCTAAGCGCCCAGCTGGTACATTTGATAATGTAGCAGCTTTTTGTTCATCCGTTAACTCATTTGTCATGTCTGTTTGAATAAAACCAGGCGCAACTACGTTTACTGTAATACCGCGAGAAGCAACTTCACGCGCCATAGATTTAGAAAAACCAATTACGCCTGCTTTAGCGGCTGCATAATTTGCTTGTCCTGCATTCCCCATCGTGCCTACAACAGAACCAATATTAATAATACGACCTGAGCGTTTTTTCATCATTGGACGTAAAACAGCTTTAGAAAGACGGAAAATAGAGCTTAAATTGGTGTCAATAATGTCATCCCACTCTTTATCTTTCATACGCATTAATAAATTATCACGTGTGATACCTGCATTATTAACTAATATATCTAAATCACCAAAATCGGCTTTAATCGCATCAAGTGTTGCTTTAATAGAGTCACTGTCAGTTACATTTAAAGCATAACCTTTACCAGCTTCACCTAAATATTCACTGATTTTAACAGCACCAGACTCACTTGTTGCAGTACCGGCAACAATTGCACCTTGTGCAACAAGCATTTGTGCGATTGATTTACCAATACCACGACTTGCACCAGTAACTAAGATAACCTTACCGGTTAATGAAAATAAATTACTCATAATTTTAAACTCTTACTTATTAAAGCGTTAATGCTTTATCAAAAGATGCAACATCATTAACTGATGCACATGAAACTGATTTATCAATACGTTTTACTAAACCTGATAATACTTTGCCAGGACCAAATTCATAACTAGTCACAATACCTTCACTTACAAGTTTCTGTACTGTTTCAGTCCATCTAACTGGGCAGTATAATTGACGAACTAAAGCATCTTTTATCGCTTTGCCATCAATTTGCACTTTAACATCAACATTATTGATAACTGATACTTCTGGCGTATTAAATGTTAAAGAGTCTAAATCTTTTGCTAATTTTTCAGCCGCAGGTTTCATCAGAGCACAATGAGATGGCACACTAACAGCTAATGGAAGTACACGTTTTGCCCCCGCTTCTTTACATGCAACAGAAGCGCGCTCAACCGCTTCTTTACTACCTGCTATTACGACTTGACCCGGTGAATTAAAGTTAACCGCTGATACCACATCGCCATTTGCATTTAGCTCACAAGATGCAACCACTGCATCATCAGCTAAACCGATCACGGCAGCCATAGAACCAGTGCCTGACGGTACTGCTTCTTGCATGTATATACCACGCTTTTCTACTAATTTAACAGCGTCTGTTAATGAAACAACCCCCGCACATACAAGTGCCGAGTATTCGCCTAAACTATGCCCTGCAAGTACATCTGGTTTTTGACCATTTTGAGCTAACCAATGGCGGTAAATTGCAACACTCACTGTTAATAATGCAGGTTGCGTTCTATGCGTTTCATTTAGCCTTTCACTTGGACCATTTAAAACTAAATCTGTTAAGTCATAACCCAAAGCAGCAGCAGCTTCATCAAATGTTGCTTTAACTTCTAGAGATGTTTCAAGTAGCTCGGCTAACATACCTACTGATTGAGACCCTTGTCCCGGAAATAAAATTGCTAATTTTTCAGACATTTTTTATCCAATATATCTTTTTATTAATATTTGACTTATTTGAAAGACCTAGCACAACAAGAGATTTCAATTGTACTTTGGGCAACACTAATAGTCATATCCGTAATAATTTATTTTTTTGAGAATATAACGCTCTTTTATATACTCATGCTACATGGAAATTCGCGATTTCAGCAAGTCGAGTAGCACGGGTATATAGGATATTCTAGTGTTTCGTTATTCTGTGATAGCGAACACTTTTTCTAAATCGGGTTTAATCCGAATTTTTTTGAGCCGTTAGTCTCAATAGAAAAAATAATGAATGCATAAGATCCCTAATCGCCTTTATTTATCATCTCTTCGAATTTGCGCCGGATTTTTTCTGGAAGTTGACGTTCAACCTCTCTTACAGCTTCTTCGATTGCTGCTAAAAAAGCTTTTTTGGAAGCATTACCATGGCTTTTAACAACAATACCGCGCAATCCTACCAGACTTGCACCGTTATACTGGTCGGGGTTCACTCTTTTATAGAGTTTTTTTAATACAGGGAACAATAAAAGTGCTAAAAATTTATTAAATAAGCTTTTATTTAATGCTTTTGTTAATTTATGCACGATAAGTTTTGCAATACCCTCACATGTTTTTAATGCAACATTACCGGTAAACCCGTCACATACAATCACATCAGCTTTACCTGTGAAGATATCATTACCTTCAGAGTAACCAATATAATTAATGTGCTCGCTAGATTGTAATAATTTGGCTGCTTCTTTTATGCTTTCGTGACCTTTTATTTCTTCTGCGCCCATATTTAATAAACTCACCTTGGCTGAGCCTATATTTTGAGCTTGCTCTGCAACAACAGAGCCCATCACTGCAAATTGAAATAATACATCGCTATCACAAGCGACATTAGCGCCTAAATCGAGTAAATAAACTGGCCTAGGTGTTTGTGTTGGTACAGTTGAAATAAGCGCGGGGCGTTTAACGCCAGGTAACATTTTCAATACATAATGTGCCATCGCAAGTAATGCACCTGTATTACCAGCTGTAACACATGCTTGCGCTCTACCCGATTTAACTAAATCAAGGGCAATTCTCATTGAAGAGTCTTTTTTATTACGTAATGCAAATGAGGGTAAATCATCATTATTTACGACTTCAGAACAATGTTCGATTTGAATTCTTGGATGAGTTAAAGCTTCTAACTTTTTAAGTTCACAGCGAATTTGACGTTCGTTGCCACATAAGATCAACGTGAGATGATCTATTAACTTTACTGCTTCTATAGCAGCTGGAATAGATGAACGGGGGCCGTAATCGCCCCCCATTATATCTAACGCTATGGTTAGATTATTAGACATAAAATAGTTTCCGTTAAGAAATTACTTTAACGCCTTTGTAATAACCGTCTGCAGTTACGTGGTGACGACGGTGAGTCTCACCTGATACTGCATCAACTGTTAAAGTTGGGTTACTGATCGCGTCATGAGAGCGGCGCATGCCACGTCTTGAACGAGATTTCTTACTTTTTTGTACTGCCATAAGTCTTCTCCTAAGAATCTTTCTTAAGTTGTTTCAAAATATCAAATGGATTTGGTTTTTCATCTTCTTCATCAATTTCTCCAAAGCTTTTAGCTTCTTCAGAATAATGACAAGATGACTCCTCATGCATAGGTACTATTGGAATCATTAATATTAATTCATCTTCAAGAAGACTATAAATATCAATTTCCCCATCTTCGTCAAGCTCAACCGGTTCATAACGGTCAGGCAAGTCATCAGACTCAGCACCCATTTTTATCGGAGAATAAGCAAAGCTCATCTCCAAATCCAACCCTAAATCGTCATTACATCGCTGACACAATATCAAAGCTTTAGTTTTAACGTCGCCGCTAATAGCAACCAAACCTTGATGGTCTTCTTTGCAATGAATTTTTACCTCTATCTGACCAACTAATGCCTTTAAAGCTTTTCCTAAACGAGAAAACTCAGTTTGCTCAATACAACCTTCATAAGATAGTTGATGGTGAGCAGATTTTGCAGGATTAATTTTTACAGGAATCTTTACCTTTTGCATAGGGGCAGCATCTTATAGATAGTTAACTGTATAGTCAAAATAAAAATGATACTTTCCTTTGCATTTATTCTGTTAGCGACATATTCTGCAAAAAAGTAATCAAATTAATATAATTATGACTCCAAAGCTTATTTTAGCCTCTACATCACCCTTTCGTAAGACCCTTTTAGAAAAATTTAACATTTCTTTTTTAGTTGCATCACCAAATGTTAATGAAACTGCATATGATAATGAGACTGCACATGCATTGGTTGAACGGCTCTCGATTGAAAAATCTAAAGCGATCAAAGACAAATTTGATTCTGGAATTATAATTGGTTCTGACCAAGTTGCTTTATTTAAAGATAAAATTCTGGGAAAACCACATACAAAAGATAAAGCGATTAAACAACTATCAAGCTTCAGTGGCCAAAAGGTGACTTTTTTAACAGGACTTGCCTTATATAATATCGAAACGAATAAAGTTATTAGTACTGTCGAGCAATATCAAGTTCAATTTAGAGATTTAACACCTAAACAAATCAATACCTATTTAAATATTGAACAACCTTTTAATTGTGCGGGTAGTTTCAAAAGCGAAGGATTAGGGGTTTGTTTATTTGAACGTTTCATAGGGGATGATCCCAATTCTTTAATCGGGTTACCGTTAATAGCTTTAAACCGTTTATTACTAGAATGGGATATTGATATATTAGATCATCAAAAATAATAAATTACATATATACCCATGTTACTTCAAAATACATGTTTCAGAGCTCTCTGAACAAACCCAATTCAAAGCCTATTGATGCAAAAATTAGGCACCTTAAAAGCAACGCAACGATGAAGTGGGTTTGCTCAAAAGCTACGTCTCGGGGAGTTTAAACAGGGGTTATGCTACGTTATTAATTTTGATAAGGGAACAACCATTATCTTCAATTAATGCCTGACCTAAATCCTGTTTCATTCTCGCTGAAATCGTGCATTTTTAGGTGTCATGGGTATAAAACACAGTCAATAAATCATAACTAAAATAGTATTTAACTCGTCTTGCCTTCTTCAATATTTCCTAACAATACAGCTAACCAGCGCCCTTCATTACTCGCTTCAAGTGCGATTTTAACTATCATGGTTAAAGGCACTGATAGCAACATGCCTACTGTTCCTAATAACCAGCCCCAAAATATTAAAGATAAAAACACCACTAAAGTAGATAAACCTAAACCTTTGCCCATGAATTTTGGTTCAACAACATTACCCATTAAGGTATTAATTGTCATATAGCCTATCGCGACTATGCCAGCTATCGCGGGTCCTTGTAGCACTAAAGCAAGTAGTACTGCTGGAATTGCCGCTATCATAGAGCCTATATTTGGAATATAGTTAAGAATGAAAGCCAATACGCCCCATAGTACAAAATAATCAACATTTAAAACCCAAAGAAAAATACCTGCAAAAACGCCAGTACCTAAACTTACTAGAGTTTTAATGGCTAAATAAGAATTAACTGAATCTAAAAACCGGTCAATATGCTGCATTTTCATTTGCGGGTCGGCCAAAGCCAAATGCACTTTTTTGCTCACCACTGGAGCTTCAAACAACATAAAAATTGCAGTTAATACAATAAGAAATAAATTCGCCATAACAGAGCCTAATCCCGATAATGTATTCGCTGCAACATCAATGACTTTAGAAGGATCAAAGAAAGATAAAATCTGCTCTTTATCTAATAAAATATTATATTTAGCAGCAATATCAACTAGCCAGACAAATTTTTCATTTAGTAATAATTTATATTCTGGTAAGCTTTCGGAAAAATCGTTAAGAGATTGTCCAACAAGGCCCGCAACAGACATACCTACTAGAATAATTAATATAAAAACAATTACGATAGCAAGTGATTTAGGGACTTTAAATTTTGCCAAGTAATTAATTAGTGGATTACAAATAATCGCAATAAATAAAGCTAATAACATAGGCACTATAATATCGCTTGACATTTTTACTCCAGCTAATATCACAACTAATGCTGCAAACATTACAAATGCTTTATTAGCGCCAAACAACTTCTCCTGTGACATTCAATTTCCTTGCACTTTTAAATTTGATGATAATGGTGATTTCTGACTATACTTATACTTAATACCTGTGCCTAATACAATTTATTTATATATTGAAGGTACTAATTTTCAGTTAAATACAGACAAAAAATACATTTTTCAATCGAGGACTAAATGAATATATTAATTACGGGAGGTACTGGTCTCATTGGCAGTGCATTAATTCCATTTTTAGATAACCATCATAAAGTCACTATATTGACCAGAAACGCAACCAAGGTGTATGTGAAAATAGGTTCGCATATACAGGCTATTAATAAATTGTCTGAAATAAACTTCAACCAATTAGATATCATTATTAATTTAGCGGGAGAAGCTATCGCAGATAAACGTTGGAGTAAAAAACAAAAACAAAAAATAGAACAAAGCCGTTGGCAGCTAACACAAGATATCGTAGACGAAATAGAAGGTGCCGAAACGCCACCTCACACATTTATTTCAGGCAGTGCAATCGGGTTTTATGGCAGACAAAATAATCATCCTATTGATGAATCTTTTAACGAATGCACACAAGAGTTTAGCCATACATTATGCAAAGAATGGGAGTCTATAGCCCAAAGAGCAAGTTCAGACAAGACCCGTGTCTGTATCTTAAGAACTGGCATTGTATTATCCTCTCAAGGCGGCGCACTTACAAAAATGTTACCAGCATACAAATTTGCATTAGGAGGCCCTATTGCTGATGGTAGTCAAATAATGTCCTGGATCCATATTGACGACTTGATTGGTATCATAATGTATTTAGTTGAAGAAACCACACTAAAAGGCATTTTTAATGCTACAGCACCAAACCCAGTTTCCAACGCTGAGTTTTCAAGCCTATTAGCTGAATCATTAAAAAGGCCTAACTTCTTTAGAGTACCAGCAAAAATACTAACATTGATACTCGGTGAAATGGCCGAACTTTTAATTTATGGCCAAAATGTGCAGCCAAATAATATTATCAAAGTAGGTTATCGCTTCCATTACCCGCAGCTAAAAGAAGCATTTTTACATTTATTAAGACATCACTCTGAGTAAATCAGAGGTATTCTTCTTTAGTGTTTTAGCTATCATAAAGTAACCTAATATTGATACAAAACTTGCACCAACAGCAGGCCCTACAAGCCAAATGATAGGATGTAATTTCCCGTTTAATTCAAATAACTGCTGCTGCACTAATAACAGTGCTATATCACTAAATATTGCTGCAACTAACCCTGCGATTAATCCTAGTAAGAAAAATTCATATAAAGTCGCTAATTTAATTAAACGCCCTTTAGCACCTAAAGTACGTAAAATGACAACTTCTTGCATTCTTTCTTGTAAGCTTGCTTGAACCTGTGAAATAAGTACTAACCCGCCACAAAACATCACTATAATTAAAACAAAACCAATCGCGATAGAAACTTGATCTACTGTGGAGCGTACCTGCTTAATAAAACTATCAACATCTATCATCGTAATAGTTGAGTAAGATTTTAATAAAACATTGAGCGATTTCTTACTTTCTTTTGGCACATGTAATGCTGTGATATAAGTAGCAGGAAAATGACTTAACAGATCAGGACTTAAAATTACAAAAAAGTTAGGTTTTAGACTAGACCAATTTACTTTTCTAAAACTTGTCACTTTCGCATTAAATTTCTCAGAGCCAATTAAAATACCAATAATATCACCAAGTTCGATCTCCAAACGCTCAGCCATGCCCTCTTCAACAGAAGCTTCACCTTTTACATCTTTATCAAACCACTGACCTTGTGTAATTTCATTTTGGGAAGGTATATCCATTAACCAAGTTAAGTTAAGCTCTCGACCAATACCAGCTTTAGCTTCTTCATCTTTTTTCTCATTATCCTGCTCAGAATAATCTCGGGCTAATAATTCGTTATTAATTTCATTTAAACGACCACGAACCGTAGGATAAAACCCTGTTGTTGAAATCCCCTCTTTAGCAAGCATAAATTCAATTGGGTCTAGTTGCTCTTCAGTTACATTAACTAAAAATGCATTAGGTGCATCAACTGGTAATTGTGATTGCCAATCATTAATAATGTCATTTTTTAACACAAACAAAAATAACAATAATTTAATTGCCAAAGCAAAGCTGACAAGCTGAACAGAATTAGCACTAGCACGTTTCTGTAGCGATGCGATTGCTAAAGACCAGCTTGAACCTGGACTTAATCCTACGCCCCTACCCGCTTTAAATAATAAACGACTAATGCCATACAGAATACCTACCAGTGCTGCTGATGAAAAAAACAAAATAGTAGAAGTCATCCATTGGCCACTAAACAGCAACATTAACGCAAATATTGTAATAGCTGAGACTAAAAGATGAATTCGGCTAACGGCAATTGAATCACCTAGGTTTCGTCGTAGTACTCTTAATGGTGGAATATCAAATAAATCCAGTAATGGTTTTAATGAAAACATAAGCGCACATGTAGCGCCTGTCACTATCGAAATAAACCAAGGTCTTATTGACGCTTTAGGTAAAGCTTGATCCATATTTTCAGATAAATAGTCAATTGCAACTAACTGCAACGCAAAGCCAAAAATCAAACCTATAATGATTGCAAAAAAAGTGACTAATGATAAATGAAGCATAAATATTTTACGTATACTTGATCTACTGCCACCTAAGGTTTTCATCATAGCTACGGGATCATACTGATTTTCACAATAACGTTTGGCCGATACCGCAATAGCTACTGCTGCTAACATAATGCCTAAGAGGCCCGCTAATAGTAAAAATTTCTCTGCGCGGTTCACTGAACCAGAAAGCCAAGATTGCCTGTCTTTTACACCCCACCAGCTTTGGTTTTCCGATAGCTTAGGTTTTAACCATTCATAATACGAAACGATGTTTTCTTCGTTACCAGAAAATAACATCGCATAATAAACGCGACTTCCAGGCTGAATAACTTTGGTGGCAGCAACATCATTAATATTGATTAAAACACGTTTACTTGCAGAAAAAATATTAAAAGGTGCATCAGGTTCTTCAACCAGTACTTTTTCTGCAATTAAATTTTTCGCACCTAATTCAACTGAGTCACCAATCTCAATACCTAAAGCATAAAGTACTGATTCACTCAGCCAAATATTACCTGGTGTTGGCCCTGTAGTAACTGAATAGTCAGGTACTTGATCAGATAACGTATCTTTTATAATTATTTTACCACGTAAAGGATACTCTTTTGATACAGCCTTAACTGAGCTTAACTGCATATCATCGTTTGCGAATAACATGGTATCAAAATATAATTGGTCGGCTGTATTTAATGAGTACTCAAGTGATTTCTCTTTATATTCATTAGGTAATGGATGTGCACTGCCAAGTTTTCGATCCGCAGCGATAAAAGTATTACTTTTTTGATCTATTGACTGCCCTATACGGTCAGTTACTGAAGACAATGTGAAAACGGTTAATACAGCCAATGCAATCGCAGCCGATATAATGGTTAATTCACCTCTTTTTAACTCTCTAAAAAAAAGTCTAAAAGCAAGTTTCACCCATAAAGCGTTATTATTATTTTCAACTTTATACTGCATGAGCACGCGACCCGTTACTATCATTTATTAAATGTCCGCCATCGATATGTAAAATACGATTACAGCGCTCGGCTAAATGTTCATCATGGGTTACCAATAATAAAGTGGTGTCTTTTTCTTGGTTTAATTCAAATAATAAAGATTCGATTAGCTGACCATTTTTAGTATCTAAATTCGCTGAAGGTTCATCAGCAAATAATATTTTAGGAGAACCAACAAATGCGCGTGCTATGGCTACCCTTTGTTGCTCCCCACCTGATAATTGAGATGGAAAATGATCTAATCGGTACTCTAATCCAACTTTTGTTAATAAATTTATCGCTTGCTGTTTTGCATCTTTATGTCCTGCAAGCTCTGCCGGTAGCATTACATTTTCAATAGCCGTTAAACTTTGCACCAACATGAAAGATTGAAAAACAAAACCAATAGATTTAGCTCTCAATGCCGCTCTTTGTTCTTCGTCTAATGTGTGTAAAGGTTCTGAATCTAAATAAATTTCTCCTTCATTGGTTGAATCAAGTCCAGCTAACAGTCCTAACAAAGTAGATTTTCCTGATCCTGAAGCACCAACGATAGCAACAGATTCACCAGGCTTGACATTAAAGCTTATGTCGCTAAGGATAGGTAACTCGCCAGCAAGAGTATTTACCTTTTTAGATAATGCCCTTACCTGAATAATATTTAATTGTGAAAGCTCAGTCATATGATTTACTCAAAAATTCAAAGTTATTATAGTCGTATTTTAGTTCGTTTTTTATGTTTATTCTGTCTTATAACAGTCAGTACTCATTCTTTTTCAGCTTCAAAAGTACTTATTCTTGGTGATAGCTTAAGTGCAGGCTATGGCTTAAAGCAAGAGCAAGGTTGGGTGTATTTGTTACAACTTGCGTATAAAAATAAAAAACAGCCCATTGAATTAATAAATGCAAGCATAAGCGGCGAAACAAGCGGTGGCGCATTACGCCGCTTGGACGCTATTTTAAAGGCGCAGCAGCCTGATTTTGTACTTATTGAATTAGGCGGTAATGATGGTTTACGTGGCTTCCCTATAAAATCATTACAAAATAATTTATTACAATTAATTAAAAAAACCCGTAATTTTGGTGCAATTCCCGCAGTAATGACGATTCAAATACCACCAAATTACGGCCTTAGATACAGTAATATGTTCAGTAATTCATTCAAAAAAGTAACTGATAACAGTAATACCAGACTCTTGCCCTTTTTTATGAATGATATCGCCATAGATAAAGAGTTTATGCAATCAGATGGTATTCACCCTAATAAAGCAGCTCAACCTTTTATTAGAGACAAAATGGAAAAAGAAATTAATAACTGGGTTAACGCAACAAAAAGCTAAAGTGTAATATCATTATTAGAAGCTAATCTAGAGTCCACTTAACTTTTTTAGATTAGCTTTATGACCAAATGCTTATAATATCGGCAAACAGATTATTTAATAAGTTAATATCTTGATTTTCATTATAAGATAAGTAATATAGCCCCTGATGTTAGCATCACCCAATGCTAATTTTTATAAAACATCTAATCTAAAGTCGGGGTATAGCGCAGTTTGGTAGCGCACTTGTCTGGGGGACAAGGGGTCACAGGTTCAAATCCTGTTACTCCGACCATTTCTAAAATGCTAATCTGTGTTATAAATTGTGACACTAATATTAATAGTCTTAATTTTGCCTATGATTGTTGCTTAATTGCAGTCGCAACTGGCGTATTCATATTGGTAATTTCATTAATTTCTGATACCACTAGACTGAGTTCATCATTTGCAACATTTTTTTCTAATCCATCTTTAACTAAATTATTATTTTTTGACATCGCAATAACCATTTTTTGCGCTTGTTGTTGCAACTTTTCTATTACTTGATTTATTTCAGAGGTAGATTATTTATACCAATTCCGATAATTAAGTGATCACTTACTTCTTGAATACTTTGATGCATTTGTGTTGTGGTTGCAGCAACAGAGTTTAATTCATGCTGTTATATTTTTGCACATTCCTCAATAGCATCAGTCATCTTATTTAAGTTAATAAATGAAGCAGCCACAACCTGTTCATTATTTTTAATATCTACCATAACTGTTCAATACTACTACCAAGTCCAGCAACAGCTAGCTTTTTACCCTGAGATTGCTATTTATAGTTTACAAATGCAGTCAATTTGGAAGTACTTTCTTCATAATCAAATACAATATCAAAAGCTAAACCAGCAACTTCTAAATTGTATGATATTAATATTTGACACCCAGATAAAAGCGCTAGAAAAAAAATACCATGATTTCATCATTTTTCTTTAAGTTTTATGTTATAAATACTGAAATTAAAAATATTATTACTTAGAATGAAATTTAAAATATTAATTATATTCGGTTTTTATTTCTTATTATCCATTTTTTCAAATTCCAATTACGCAAATGAATCCTGTGATAGCATTATTATTGCTAATTTTTCTGAATATCAAAAATTAATCGATAATGGCACTTACAGAAAGCAATTCGCTCGAAACAAGCATACTGATTTAAATTTTGATTATGATGTGAAAACACCATTTAGTGATTACCTTATATTTGCAAAAAAACACATTATACAATTAAATCCGAGGGCACTCATTAAATGCGATAAATATAAAACAGCGATGTTTAATAACTTAACCTCCTTACTTAAGCCCAATGTGGTAAATTTAATAGCCCCTTATCAATTAACACATAAAAATAACAATAAAGTTGTGCTATTAATTCATGGCCTAACAGATACGCCTTATCATTTTCATGATCTCTCACTAAAATTTTACGAAATGGGCTTTGATGTAAGAACTTTGTTATTACCTGGTCATGGCACAACAGCAAGTGAACTATCAAAAATAAGTTATAAGGATTGGCAGTTGGCAACAAATTATATTATTGAAAATAGTAAAAAAGACTATGAAGAAATTTTATTAGGTGGATTTTCTACTGGTGGTGCATTAATTTTTGATTACCTTAAAAATAATGAAAAAGATGACAAAATAAAAGCCGCATTATTTTGGTCTTTAGGCAGTGAGGCTAAATCATCATCGGCTAAATATACTCCTTATTTGAACTACCTACCTTTCTTAACTTGGGTAGATAAATCAGCTGATATCGACTTTGCAAAATATGAGTCTTTTCCACTAAATGCAGCTGCACAGTTTTATAACTTAAGTAAAAATGTCATGTCTTTATTAAATGAACCATTAAGTGACGCTTTTAATATTCCATTTTATGCCGTTAGTAGTGATGTTGATAATACAATTAATAGTGACACCTCATATAAACTGTTTGCGAAGTGGCAACTTAAAAATAATGCAAAGAATTCATTATTAACACGCTATAAACCCAGAGATAAAATTAATACTCCATCTGTTTTATGTGTTAAATTAGCCAACTGTAAAACCGTAATAGATATCTCACACACAGGTATCACCAATTCTTATCAAAACCCTTTATATGGCAAAGATACGCTATATCGTAATTGTAGCCATTATTTAAATGAACCTTCTTTATATGCATCATGTTTACAAACCAATACTTTTGGTGAAAATCATGAAAAAAATATCCACCAATTTGAGGCAATTAACAAAACTATGGCTAGACTTACATTTAATCCACATTTTGATCAAATGATCAGTGACATAAAACAATTTCTACAAACAAATGCGCTGCTTAATTAAGGATAATGACTATGAGTATGGAAATTATTAAAGACTATTTATTATCAAAACCAGAAGCTAAAATTGATACTCCTTTTGATGATGGCGTTATGGTATTTAAAGTTAAAAATAAAATGTTTGCGACTTTATCAATGGGTAAAAATGATGAAGAAAATCAAGATTGGTGGCTTAATCTAAAATGTGACCCTGATGAGGCCCTTGCACTTAGAGATATATTTGATTCCGTGATCCCAGGATACCATATGAATAAACGATTATGGAATACAGTGATATTAAACGATACGATACCACAATGTGAAGTTGAACGGATGATGGATAACTCATACATGTTAGTAGTAAATAATATGCCCACTAAAGATCGTGAGGCAATTGAATTGCAGCTAAATTAATTTTTTAGATATAAATTTGGATGTGATTTTCGAAATATGGAAATCACATCTGAAAACAAACCATTGTTAATTATACCAATACGATTAAGTTAGTGATCAAATTTTTATAAGGATAAATTTTCAAGAACAAGACGCTTGATTGAGTAATAGCTGGCTATTAGGATTGAAAGCAACGATGTTATTGGAATATTTAGTCCATTTAAAGTGAGCACTTATTTATTCGTATTACTTGTTTAATTTTTTTACATCCGTTTTAGATCGTGATAGCAATCCATGCATTACTTTGTATATATGGTAAGGTACTAAATATGTAAAATCATGTCTTTGAGGATTTAGCATCATTTTGTGTAGGGTAAGCATCTCTCTCAAAAAACCGTAAGTACAGACCTAGTGTACGGCTCGTGTATTCTTAACATCTCATCAACTTATTTTTTAAAGTTGACATAGCAAGCCACCCTGTATTTAATGCTTCTATTGAATATAAACCAAGCGCTCCAAATCATTTGTCTCGTAATAAACTATCATCTTCTGCCTATGTTTGAGGTATGTCCGTGCCTTTTGATTTATCTATCATTTGATACTTCATAGTGAACACACTTTATCAAACAGATTGCTAGTTGTGAAGCTCCTCCCACTTCTTATAGTTTTCTTCAGATCCCATCGTTAACCAATGCTGCTTTTGTCAGCTCCACTGGTCACATAAAAAATGCGCTTGGAGGCTACTTAAAAGTAATGATATAGCTGTATTTTTCTGCTATGGTTAAAGCCGATTTGACTATCTAAAACAATAACTCCTGCAATGAATTTTGTCATTAAAAATATAAAAAAGCACTCGCTGTTAATTATCTTTTTTATGATAAACTCGTTGATAATTTATAAATTTGTACCGAGCTAATAAAAATATAATGCAACAACCCCATCGTAATTTAACACAGCAATTAGTACATGAATTAGGTAAATCTATACTTCAAGGCAAATATAGCGTGGGGGGGAGTTTTCCATCTGAAGCAGAACTCAGCACTCTATTTGATATTAGCAGAACATCAACGCGTGAGGCCGTAAAAATGCTCACTGCAAAAGGCTTAATCAGTTCTAGACCGAGGAAAGGCATAACAGTACTTGATATAAAACATTGGAATTTATTTGATGCCGATATTTTACAATGGATACTTCTGGGGAAACCCGATTTATATATGCTAAGGCATTTCCAGCAACTAAGACTTGCCATCGAGCCTGAAGCTGCTTTTCTAGCAGCAGAGTATGCGACAGCAGATGATCTAATACTCATTGAAAATGCACTTGATAGAATGCATCAAGCGCATGAAGGTTATGATGATACGCATGAAGCCGATATTGATTTCCATAAGAGCGTTTTAGTTGCTAGTAATAATCCTTTTTTTAGTCAACTAACACACTTTATAGAAATAGCGCTAAAAATTAATATACGTTTTACTAAAAGATTAAGGGCTGTAACTGAAGATGAGTATCAAACACATGCTGATATTCTAAATCATATAAAAAATAAAGATGCCCAAGCTGCTTTTAATTGTGCAATGAAAACTCAAAAAGAAACCATCGCACTTATTAATGAAAAAATTACACAACTAAAATAGAGAATTAATAATGATCGATTTTCGCTCTGACACTGTTACTAAACCTTGTAATACCATGAAGCAAGCTATGTTTGATGCCCAATTAGGTGATGATGTCTATGGTGACGATCCGAGTGTTAATGAATTAGAGCAATGGGTAGCAGAAACGCATGGATTTGAGTCTGCTATTTTTTGTAGCTCTGGCACTCAAGCCAACTTACTTGCATTAATGTCACATTGTGAACGTGGAGATGAATATTTATGTGGTCAACAAGCACACAATTATAAATTTGAAGGCGGTGGTGCGGCTGTTTTAGGCTCTATTCAACCACAGCCCGTTGAAAATGAAAAAGACGGTACTTTATGCTTTAAAAAACTTAAAAGCTATATAAAACCAATAGATCCCCACTTTGCCAAAACCAAACTATTAAGTTTAGAAAATACCATTAATGGTAAAATACTACCTCTTGCTTATCTAACTCAAGCACGTGAGTTTGCAAATGAAAATTCATTACAACTGCATTTAGATGGTGCCAGAGTTTACAACGCAAAAGTTGCTTTAGATATTGATATTATGAAGATAGCTCAACATTTCGATTCTATGACAATTTGTTTATCTAAAGGACTAGGTGCGCCAATAGGCTCTTTATTATTAGGAACTAATGAGCTAATAGCTAAAGCAAGGCGCTGGCGAAAAGTGCTTGGTGGTGGTATGCGACAAGTTGGTATTTTAGCAGCTGCGGCAAAAACTGCGTTGACTGAAAATGTAGAAAAGCTAAAGCAAGATCATGCTAATGCGTTACATTTAGCCAAATCTCTGTGTGGTATAAAAGGCGTCAGTATTAACCCTGAACATGTGCAAACAAACATGGTATTTTTTAAACTTGATAAACCTGCACTAATCCATTCAATTGCCCAAGAACTTAAAGCAAAAGATATTTTAATCAGTCCAGCCAACCCAGTTCGCTTAGTAACGCATTTAGATATAACAAAACAAGATGTTGATGTTTTTATTAAAGAGTTAAAGTCTGCTTTATCAAAATCTACTCTCTAAAAATTAGTTAAGCCTTTGCCAATATCCTATCTAGGTTATTGGCAAAATTTTGTCTGTCTGTTTGGCTTAGCGGTGCTTGACCGCTTGTGTGAACGCCACTGGCACGCATAGTATCCATAAAATCACGTATATTTAACCGCTGTTTTATATTTTCGGTAGTATAAAGCTCACCTCTTGGGTTAAGTGCTATGCCCTCTTTTTCGATTATTTCAGCTGCTAATGGGATATCACCGGTGATCACTAAGTCACGTGCTTGCATTCTTTTTACTATTTCATCGTCTGCTACATCAAATCCAGAAGAAACTTGAATTTGATTGATAAATCTCGAAGGTGGCGTTTTAATATATTGATTTGCAACTAATGTGACTTGAATTTTTTTTCTATCTGCGGCTCTGAATAAAATTTCTTTAATGACCACAGGGCATGCATCTGCATCGACCCAAATTTTCATGATAATTCCAATAATGTATTTACTTACTCATTTTTTTAAATTATATCATTAAACTAGAAATGAAGGGTTGAAACAAAATGTAATTATTTCAAAACCTCATCATTGGATAGATGTCGTTTACCTCTACCACCCTATACCCATGCTACATGGAATGCGCGATTTCAGCAAATCGAGAAGTGTGCCAAATACGAGGCAAAAGATGTGTCGTTAAGTCATTCTCAACAAATACAACGCAGTTGACTGTCCTATGGAAGCTTAGGTAGAAATCAATTACGTCGTTATAATCCATCATCAGGGAATAACCATGAATTACAAATCATGCTTTATACTCGTATTCTACCCAAACTATTAAACCTGAATTCCAAGTAGCACGGGTATATATTCGAAAAACATTTGCTCACCTCACAAAAAATAAAGAATCGCCATTAAGTAGTCTAAAAATTAATATGGGAAGCAGATTAATTTAAAAGTCACATTTTAATATCTTCATTGGCTTATCAGCAACTAATACACAACCTCTGGCTTCATCTGATGCTGCTTTACATTGTTTAAGCATTTCACTACGACTAGGTGCTTGTTTTGCTAATACTTTTTTTACGTGGCTGACTACTTTTTTGCATTCACTTATAGGCACGGGATCGACCTTACTGCATGCGGTTAATATTGTTATGGCGAAACATACAATCGACACGATTTTTACTAAAATCATAAATATACTCCTCTTTAACATAATATTTTAGCGCTATTTTTTAGCATTCAATTTTTGATAATGTTTTTCAGTATAGTAGAGAAATATATTTTTACAGTTTTCAATCCTGCTCTAAATACTCCAACGATTGCATTTGTGTTAAACGGCTAAAAGTGCGTTTGAATTCAAAATTTAAAGCCCCTCCGCCATAAAGCTCATCCAAGGGTACTTCAGCACTAATATATAAATTGGTATTTTGATCGTATAGCTCATCCACTAAGCTAATGAAACGTCTTGCGGCGTCATCTTGAGTTGCATAACTTAATTGTCTCTCGCCAGTTACTGTTGCGATTGCGCCATCTTCAGTACCCCGTGCCTTAATCCAACTTCTGCATTGCCCGCCCAGCAAGGGGACATCGCTTAAGAATATATTTTTAAACCTTGATGCCAACTCAATATAATCTAGTTGAGATCTAGGTCCATTACACAAGGAATCAAAGCTGAACCAAACAGCATTACTTGAATGAAATTCGGCTTTAATATGACGCCCTAATATTTTTACATCATTTTCTAACTGTTCACTTTTACCTCTTATTTTATAAAACTTATTTTTAATCTCATCATGATTCAAAAAGTAAGTTTGAGAAAATTCTAAATGCCTTAATCTATGATCTTGCAGCCCATTTAAATGAAATTCTGTTGTATATTGCTTTAGTAATGCGATTGTTGGTAAAAACTGCTCTCGCTGAAGACCATTTTCATAAAGATTTTCAATGGATATATTTGAAGTAACAACTAAAGTAACACCTTGCTCAAAAAGGGCTTCAAATAAACCTCCTAAAATCATTGCATCACCAATGTCAGATACAAAAAATTCATCAAAACACAAAACACGACATTCTTTAGATAAATCAAGTGCAATTCGTTTTAATGGATTTTTATGACCTGATTCTTGAAATAATGCTTTATGAATCTTTGCCATAAAGTGATGGAAATGTAATCGTAATTTTTTTTCAGTATTTAAGCTATTGAAAAACATATCCATCAAAAATGTTTTTCCACGTCCAACATCACCCCATATATAAATACCTTTAACTTGTTTTATTTGAGGGTTCTGTAGTTCTTGATACAACTGCTCTAACTTAATTACTGCAAAATTTTGCTGTTCGTCAATAATATATTTAGGCTGCTGTAATTGTTGTTGATATTGCTGCTGTGGTGACAAAAACATATAACTTTTTAATAAATAATAAAAAGGTGATATTATACCCTTAATCAAAAATCTAAACTGTTTTCTTTTAAAGAATTCTAGCTAGCTAGTGCCGCTTTCACTTTATCACGATAACTTCGGCTCACCTTAAGCTCTTGACCATTTTCGAGTACTAATTGATATTCTCCGCTCACTTGAGTAACAAGCTTGCTGATTTGTTTTGTATTAACAATCGCACTTCTGTGAACACGTACAAATAATTTCGGATCTAACTCTGCTTCAAGCTCTTTCATCGTTTTACGTAAGATATGTGTTTTTCCATCATTGGTATGTAAACACATATAATCCCCTGCAGCGTCTACCCACTGTATTGTACCTGTATGCACTCGAACAATTTCACCTTGCTCTTTAACGGCGATTGATTCGGGAAAACGCTTTTCTTCAATCTTTGCACCAGTGGCTAGTTTTTCTAAGATCTCTTCATAATTATTACCGGTTAATCCGGCTACAAAGTTTGCTAATTTATTTTTATGAACATTATCTTGCTGCGTTTTTAAAAAACTATGCACCTTATCTACCGCCTGTTTTAGTCTGTTATCATCCACGGGCTTTAATAAATAATCTAAAGCATGGTTTTCAAATGCATTCACTGCGTATTGATCAAATGCCGTCACAAAAATAATTATGGGCATATTTTTTGAAAATTCAACTAACGCTTTAACTACTTCAAATCCATTTTTCCCGGGCATTTGAATATCTAAAAAAATCAAATCTACTTGTTGTGATTGGTAAGCTTCAATTGCTTCATCGCCATTTTTACATAAACTGATTATGTCAATTTCGCTAAATTTTTTTAATCTTACCGCCAAACCTTTACGTGCAAGTGGCTCATCATCAACAATCATTGTTTTGATACTATTCATTTAGTATTGCCTTTTTATAATTTTTTTCATACGGAATACGGATATTAACTTTTAAACCAGAAGGTTCATTATTAGATAATACAAACGAATAGTTGTTCTCGTAAAGAGTCTTTAGTCGATCTTTTGTATTTGCTATCCCTACTCCTGATATTTTAGCCAGTTGTCCATCTTCAATCTCAGCGCCTGGGCCATTGTCACCGACTTCCAACAACAGTTCATTTGCAAAAATTTGTGCTTTAATTTCTATTGTGCCACCACTAATTGTATTTGCAATGGCATATTTAATTGAGTTTTCAATAATCGGTTGCAAAATCATACTTGGAACCATGGCTTCTTTTGCTGAGTCACTTATTTCAACATTAACAGTTAACCTGTCTTCAAATCTGACTTCTTCTATTTCTAAATAAAGTTTTAAAACATACAGTTCTTTTTCTAATGGTACTTTTTTAATCGGGTCTGTATTTAAGGTATAACGTAAAAAGTCGCTTAGTTTTGAAACCATTTGATTGGCATTTTTATTTTCTTCGATCAAAATTAATGTTGATATTGCATTTAGGGTGTTAAATAAAAAGTGAGGATTTAATTGGTAACGTAACATTTTTAATTGTGCTTCATGCGCCATGTTCATGGCTTTAAGCGACTTTTGCCTTTCACTTTGTAGAAGTTGATAATACTTAATACCAAAATATAAACCACTCCAACAAAGAATGATGTATACCGAATCTAACCCTTGCTGAAAATAGTAAAACCACTCGTCGGGTCTGAAGCCATGACGATATATTTCCCACAGATTAAACTTTTGTAAAACGGACCAAAGTGTACCTGTAATATATGATGACGTGAATACAAAAGTAATGAGTACCCATGGGCCCGCATTCCATACTTTACGGTATAGATATCTTAATGGTATCGTCATTAAACAGCCTGCATAAGCATTTAATATGATGACAAATATATATATATCGCGCATCTCAAATACTTTTGAGCCTATGTAATTTAATAGGGCATATCCTACCCAACCAGATACTTGTAAAACCCAAAAAAATCGTTGTCGGTTATCGACTAATTGCTGCCAGTTCAAAATCTTAGTTTAATTATTATATTTATCACTATTATAATTTCTATCATCAAAAACACACTGTCAGTTATCTTACTTTTATTACGATTAATCGCATTTAAATTAAAGCAACCATATTACGATGAAACGGTTTAAATATCCTCAACTAAGATCATCGAGAAGAGTGAAATTGATGCCTCATCTTTGTCACAAAATTGTACGTCCGCATCTCATGCACAGCTCATCTCATCAACTTATTTTCTAAAGCTGATATAACAAACCACCTTGTATTTACTTCATTTATATACCCATGTTATACCATTAGTATTAATTAAGTGATCAAGTTTCTCCATGCTCTGAAGCATAGCTTTATGACCCGTTCAGTTTCTGAACGAAAAATATTCCAAGCACGAACTACTTGCTCAGCAATATCTTCATATCCACTAAATGTACGATTTGATAATTATCTGTCCCGCATCTACTGCCATACTTGTTCTATGGGATTTAGCTCTAGTGAATATGGCGGTAATGGGATAATTGTCAGGTTTTTGAATTCACAAGCAATATCTCCCATATGCCAGCTAACGCGATCAACGATAACAACCGCATATCTTCCATCTTCAGTTGTATTAGTAATAAGCTGTAAATATTGTCACATTATATTTTTATTCAAACAAGGTGCAATGATAGCTTATGTTTTTCCTATTGCAGGACAGGCTGAGTCAAACAGCTGTTGATTGACAACTCTTGATCGTGAGCCTTTTTCAGCCCAAATCTTTGTCGTAGTATTTTGTTGAATTCTAACTGAAATCTAGCATTTTGAGGCATCATAGATATAAAATATATATCAAGCGCTTCAAACCATTTTTCAGCATCGAAAAATCAAATAAAAGACTACAGGTTTATCTACCACCTGATACCGACTTAGACCTTGAGTTTCCTCTTGAATTTAAGTCACTGACAAAATTAAGTTTAGATAGCAGACTTCACACTATTTAGGACGCTTACCCACCAATACCGCCGAAACAGGTTACGGTTAGTTGTGTACTTAACTTCTTATGGCTTCCTTCAAACCTCACTGTTAGCCAGTAACGCCCTTGCCTTCCCCTTAGTCCGGGTGATAAGGCTTATTGCAGCCTATCGGGTTTGCCAGCTTCGCTGGGCAAACAAAAAAGGTATGAAGTTTTACACTCCATACCTTTTACTATTATTACACCAAGCAGTGGTCGCTTTTAAACATATTTGCGCAGCAAAAAAATTTAGCCTAAACGATTATCCGCAACTTTATATTTAGGATCTTCGATAACATTTACTTCAACTAAGTCAGCAGCTTTACTCAACAGCTCTTTACAATCTTCACTTAAATGACGTAAATGTAATGTTTTGCCTTCTGTAGCATAACGTTCAACAAGAGTATCAATGGCTTCAATCGCACTATGATCTGTTACACGACTATATTTGAATTCGATAATAATATCTTTTGGATCATCTTTTACATCAAATAATTCTAAAAAGTTATTTACTGAACCAAAAAATATTGGACCATGTAATTCATAAACTTTAGAGCTGTTTTCATCAATGTATGAATTGGTATAGATATGCTTTGCATGTTCCCATGCAAATACCAATGCAGATACAATTACACCAACACATACCGCAATTGCTAAATCTGTCGCAACAGTTACTGCTGATACTAAAATAATTACAAAAGCATCTGACTTTGGTACTTTCTTCATTATACGAAGACTTGACCATTCGAATGTACCTAATACAACCATAAACATAACACCAACTAAGGCTGCTAGTGGTATCATTTCAATTAAGCTAGCACCAACTAAAATGAACGCAAGTAGAATTAACGCAGCACTAATACCAGATAAACGACTACGACCACCGGAGTTAATATTAATCATAGATTGACCTATCATGGCACAACCCCCCATAGCACCAAACATACCACAGGTTACATTTGCAGCACCTTGACCAATACATTCTCTATTACCATTACCACGCGTTTGTGTAATTTCATCAATCAACGTCAGCGTTAATAATGACTCAATTAAGCCAATTGCCGCTAAAATTAACGCATAAGGTAAAATGATATATAATGTTTCAAAACTAAATGGCACTACCGGGATATGGAATGTTGGTAATCCACCCGCTATTGTTGCATCCACATCACCTGTCATATCTTTTAAGAAATCAAGTACCGTACGAGACTCAAGTTCTAAACCAAACACTAAACCGGTAACAACAACAATCGCGACTAAAGTTGAAGGTATTGCTGCGGTTAATTTTGGTAAGAAATGAATAATAGCCATTGTTAATGCGATTAAACCTAACATTAAGTATAAAGGTTCTCCTTGCATCCACTGTAATGTACCTGTTTCATCCATCACTTTAAATTGACCTAACTGGGCTAAAAAGATGACAATCGCAAGACCATTAACAAAACCTAGCATTACAGGATGAGGTACCATGCGAATAAATTTACCTAACTTAAATATACCCGCAAGTATTTGCAATAAGCCCATAAGCAAAACTGTCGCAAATAGATATTCTACTCCGTGTACAGCAACTAAACTTACCATAACTACTGCAAGTGCACCTGTCGCACCTGAAATCATACCGGGGCGACCGCCAACAATGGCAGCAATTAAACCTACGATAAACGCAGCATATAGACCAACTAATGGTTCAACACCCGCCACAAAGGCAAAGGCAACAGCCTCTGGAACCAATGCTAGTGCTACAGTTAAACCCGATAGAATATCGTTTTTAGCTGATTTTGGAGCTTTTGACAGCAAATTAAACATTTAAGTCCCCAAAGACATTAATAATTCATTACAAAAAAGGGCGCGAATTCTATCAAATTAACGTGCTTTTCACAATTGATTTTTCTATCAAATACAAACTTTTAAAAATGCATTCACACTTTACTGATGGGTTTTTATCATTCATTTGGAGAGAAAAAACTAAGCGCATTAAAAGTCAACTTTCTAATAGTTAACTGAGCCGCGTGTTTTTGGTACAACTAACCGACTGCTAAATCCTGCTAATTCTAAATAGTCAAACATTGTAAAAGGTACAGTATCTTTATCTATTGAGCAGCCAAATTTCAATGATTTTTTGGATTGTTGTAATATACTAATATCTGATTTTTTATATGTGGCTGCTTTTGAAGTGCTTAATATTGCTTAATACATGCTTGAATCGATGTAAAATCACTCTCTGTTAATGTATCTTCCATTTTAGCCTTTGTAGGATTTAAATGATAAGAGATTTTGGCTGATACTCAAGCGACTAATGATAATTGGCAATCACTTGAGCGATTGAATTGTATCTTTGATGGGATTCAGGCAAAAGGTAAGAGTTTCAACGATAGTTATTTCTCTGTTGCTCCCAAAGGCAAAAACCTTTTTCACACTGATAATCCTCTCACTTGCTATAAGAAAGTAAACGCTAAAACACAAGTGATTAATTGCCGTTACGGTAAAAGTGTCGTCCACCATTGCCGAGAATCCTTTTCTAAATCGATTGTTAATCATGTGATTGCAGGCGCATCCGATAAGGTATTATTAAACATGATGTTACGTAAAAAAATGAGATTAATCGAGTGCGGAACTATTTTAGGATCATGCGCAATACAGTTAAAATTCGTAAAAGTACTCAGAATACAATGATGTGCAAAATCGTAGCAAAATACTTAATTCCTAAAATGAGTACAAACCTCAGCCAGGATAAAATTTATAATTTTTATCAGAACTCATAGCGTTAAACTCAAGCTGTTCAAAGAAAATGTATCACTTCAAAGAAACCTGGAACAAGATTAAGAACATAACAGGGTATAAGGTCGGCATCGAAGTTAATACATCGGCAAAAATAAAGTTAGTAAGATACTCTTTTCGGTTCGAAATTATGATGCTGAGTCGATTAATTTTGACACTGATGTCATTCTGCGGAATTTCCTATGATATTAAAAGATAAAATACCAATTTAACATCATTTTATTAATTTAGATTTAGAGTTATAAAAAACTTAAATGTTTAAAAGCGAGTTTCAAAAAGCTGCTCGCTGATAATTTAATCTATCAAAGTGAAATTTCTTTTCTATTCATAAGGTCTTTAACAATTACATGAGTTGCTAACTCAATTTAATATCATAAAGTATTGAGAATTTTTTATATGAAAAACTTAAAATTAATCAAAACAGCCGCCACTTTACTAAGCTTGTTTATTTTTACAAATATGAGCTTGGCTCAAGCAGTTAAAATAGATATTGGCCCAAAAATTAACGGCATTGCGCCACGGTTTGATGTTACTAATAATCAAGGTAGACAAGTATCTATTAGAGACCTAAGTGGTGAGAAAGGATTGATAGTACTATTTTTCCGTTCAGCTGATTGGTGCCCCTTTTGTAAACAGCATTTAATTGAATTTAATGCACAAGCTGAAAACCTTAAAAATTTAGGATATGGCTTAGCTGCTGTTTCATACGATAATTCAGAAGTGCTAAAAACGTTTTCAGAAAAACATAACATGAGTTACCCTCTTCTATCTGATATTGACGCTAAAACGATGATAAATTATGATATTTTAAATACGCAATATAACAAAGGCACTGAACATTATGGGATCCCTCATCCTGGTGTTATTATTATCAATAAACAAGGTAACATTACACATAAACATTTTTTTGAAGGGTATAAAAAAAGAGTAAAATTTGCTGAACTATATCAAGATTTAAAAACGCTATCACTTTAAGTAAAATTAATATATCCATGCTACCTAAAAATGCTCGATTTCAGCGAGAATTAAACAGGGTTTATGTAAGCCATTAATTAAAGATAATGGTTGTTCTCTTATTAAAATTAATAACGCAGCATAAATCCTGTATAATCTCGCCGAGACGGAACTTCTGAGCAAACCCACTTCATCGTTGCATTGGTTTGAAAAATGCCTATATTCCTGTATCAACACGTCTTAAATTAGGCTAGCTCAAATAGCTCTGAAACAATTATTTTGAAGTAACATGGGTATATACAAGCGCAAAAAACGCTTGCTTATTAATACATGTTTATAACGGTAATGAAGTTGTACGCTTTACACATGTCATAGTGACATTTGAATGTACTTCTTGAACATAGTCTAGACACAATAAGTTATCTCGCACAAAGTGCTCATAGCCTTCTATACCCTTAGAGATAATTCTTAGCATAAAGTCCATTGTACCCGCCATAGAATAACATTCTGTTACTTGCTCATAACTCATGATCAAACGCTCAAATTCAGCTAATTTATCACTGCTATGATCTGATAAACGTACATGAGCGTAGACTAACATATCAAAACCAAGCATTTTTGGGTCTAACAATGCAACTTTTCCGTTGATAAAACCTTCTTGTTCTAATCTTGAAATACGACGCCAACATGGAGATTGAGATAAACCCACTTTATCTGCAATTTCTGCAGTCGATAAACTGGCATCTTGTTGCAATAAAGATAGAATTTGGCGATCAACTTGGTTTAATGACATTATTTTTTCTTATATTCGCTTTTAATAGGTGAAATTATACATAAGTTTAATCTTTATTCCAGCATATGAAACACATTCAGACTGGCAAAAAGGTAAAATGTACCGTTTTTATTTATTTTCAATCAAAATCGGATACTTCAGATAACCTTTATCATAGAAAGGTGTTTGTTGATATAACCAATTAAGTCTCGCTTTATCATTATTTTTAAAATCATTATCAATTGCTAATTTTTGCTTAAATTCTTTTGCTATAACAGGGTTGTTATCCAACATTTTATTAGCAAAAGGAACTAACGCATAATTCTCAACATACTCTGTTCTTTGAAATATCGTATTAAAATCTCCCCACTGAAAGAAAGAATCTGTTGCTTCAGGCTGTAATAAGTGAACCGCTAACTTGCCTAATATTTGCTTGGTTTCAACTTTATACCAATTTTCTAAATCAATTTGTGGCAAGTGTGTGTAATCAAAACTCGCAGTGACTCGCATTCGCCCTTCAAATGGAATTTTATCAAATTCAAAGTCTGTTACAGATATTTGATTTAAGTTGTTAAACTTTCCATTTACTTTTGTTACTTCAATTCCTTGCAGTTTTAGCTTGGCAACAATATCTGAATATTGAGAAGGAATATAATATGCCTTTGGTACTTTAACTTTAGCTTTTATCTCTTTTTGCCAAAAAATAGGCAAATTTTCATATTGTATTTTTTCACCTATATAACGTACTTCTTTATGATTACTAAGTTTACTCTGGAATGTTTCATATTTAATACCTTTAAATGAAATCAGATCCGCTTGTTTACTATAACCTCTTTTAACAACAAGATTTTCAGGTAATTGAATTTGTTCATGTTTAACTGCACTTGTAAGTTCAGTTTCATATTTTGATAGCGCATCGATAACACCATCAATAAATATATATGTACCTAATACACGTTGTTTATATGGCTTGAGTGAGTGGTTTTCAACTAATATAGTGGGTAAATTTCTTAAATCCCCCCAACCATTTGAGTATCTAGGTGTTGCAACCCAACCAGCTAAACCTTGCTTAAAATCTCGCTTATTCATAACAAACACTAAAGGCCCAGGTATATGACCCAATTTAGTTAGTTTATTATCTAGTAAAGGTTTAAACTTCTCATCTAAAACCTTTGCAATTGAAGGCGATTCACTGGCAAAGACTGGCATATAGCCATAAGTAATATCGTATTGATAATCTGCGCCATCTGTTACATGAATATCAATATATAAGTCAGGATTATATCTATTAACCACTGAAACTATTGCTTTAATTCCCAGTGTATCTAATTTAGTGTAATCACGATTGAGGTTTAAGTTTTTTGCATTTGTTCTAAAACCCATTTCAATAGGGCCTCTTTGATTTATACGATTAAATTGGCTGCTGCGTTCATGACCATCAACATTGAGAATAGGAATAAATAAGATATTGACACGTTTTAAAATATCATCTCTTGTGCCTTCACTAATATCTCTTAGCAACATAAAGATCGCGTCTTTGCCATCAATTTCACCAGAGTGAATACCTGCTTGTAGTAGTATTGTTGGCTTATTATTTTTTAGAGTGCCATTTTCACTTGCTATCAACATTTTAATATCACGATTTTGAGCGCTTACACCAATCGTTTTAATTGAAAACTGTTTATCATTACTTAAAACAAGCTTATTTAAGTAAGCCATGGTTTTACGATAGTTTGGGGATTTTTTGCCTAAAGACTTTTCAAAATCAGTTATAAGATCACCATGTGATGTCATTAGCTTTTCACTTTGACCCTGCCATTTAATTAAAGGCGGTAAATGTACATCTGTTGAAATCGCGCTCACAGCTGATAATGATGTGATAAGCGCACAAATTGATATTAAAAATGAAGCTGTTTTTAACAGAGGTGAAAACATAAACTACTCTATATTTAATGCATTACTGGCTTTTAATTCTCTTAATGCAAAATTGAACTTTTGCATTAAATGAGCACAAGATACATATTGTTGACTACAAACCAAATAAATTGGTTGATTAGATAAATAATTAACATAACTTAATTTTGTATTATCAACTTCATCAGAAAACCAATCTTCAAGCAAACTTTTAGCGACCAATGGCTCAATTAATAACAGATCTGTCTCTCCTGCCAATAGTTTTTTAATACCTTCATAATCTGAAATACTTGATACTAATTTTAACTGCTCTTTGTATACATCAAAATAATCGCCATAACTATAACCTTTAGTGATACCTATTGAATAACGTCGTAATTGATCAATGCGTTCTAATTTAAATTTATTATTTTTCCGATATAGAAAACTAGTATTTAAAGATGTGATCGGATCTGAAAAAATCCAATTTTTTGTTCTTTGCTCCGTTTTGTACCACATAAAAGAAAAGCTATTACCTCCTGTAATCGCAATTTCAGTCTCTGGCCAGCTCATAAATTGATATTTAACGTCATATCCTTGCATCTTAAATATATCTGTAATAATTTTAGCTAATTTCCCTTTATTATTTTTTCGTGCATCAATATAGGGAGGATAATTATCAACACTTAATATAATGCTATCTTTTGCGTTAATTTTCAGTGCTGAGCATAAAAATAGAAGTAAAATAACATATGGCAAATATTTATACATAAGAACAACCTAAAACTTTGAGTTTATTCACTATACCCAAATTATCATTGAATACGAATTTGTTTCTTATTTTTAGTATACTGCCTAATGTTCAAATATGTGTTTTGATTTTTATAAGCTAATCAATAAAGGAAAATATGAAAAAGTCTATTTTAATAACTGGCTGCTCTACAGGTATAGGCTTATACTGCGCTAAAAAACTCAATGAGCAAGGTTTCAATGTAATTGCCAGTTGTAGGAAGCAAAGCGATGTTGATAAGTTACAATCTTTAGGTTTGCAATGTATCCAATTAGATTTAGCTAATAGTCAAAGTATTGTGCAAGCTTTTAAACAAGCTTTAGAGTTACTCAACGGCAGATTAGATATTTTATTTAATAATGGCGCATATGGACAACCTGGAGCAGTAGAAGACTTACCTACTAATGTGCTTAGGCAACAATTTGAAACAAATTTGTTTGGTTGGCATGAATTAACAATATTAGCATTAAAGCATATGCGACAAATAAACACAGGTCGTATCATTCAAAACTCCTCTGTATTAGGTTTAATCGCTCTGCCTTATCGTGGTGCCTATAATGCCAGTAAATTTGCTTTAGAAGGGTTAACAGATACCTTAAGAATGGAACTAAAAGATACTAATATACAAGTCAGCTTAATTGAACCTGGTCCTATTAAATCACAATTTAGAATAAACGCGTTAAAAGCATTTAATAAATATATAGATGCGGATAACAGTTATCACAAAGATAATTATTTATTACAACAGCAAAGATTAGAAAAACCAACAAAAACCAGTGCTTTCACACTAGAGCCTGAGGCTGTTTATAAATGTTTATATCATGCGATAGAAAGTAAAAAGGCGAAACCCAGATATTATGTGACATTTCCAACCTATATTTTTGGCTATTTAAAACGTTTTATTTCAACCAATATGCTAGATAAATTATTGTATAAAAGTAAATAATTATAAATTGAAAGCTTATTAAAAACAAAAAAGGGAGCCAAGGCTCCCTTTTTACAGCTTTTAATCAAAAAAGATTAAGCAGCTAAACCTTCTTTTGCTTTATTTACTAAAGCAGTGAAAGCAACTTGGTCATAAACAGCGATATCTGCAAGGATCTTACGATCGATTTCTACAGAAGTTTTCTTAAGACCGTTAATGAAACGGCTGTAAGAAAGACCATTTTGACGTGCAGCAGCATTGATACGTGCAATCCAAAGGCGACGGAAAGTACGTTTTTTAGCGCGACGATCGCGATAAGCGTACTGACCTGCTTTAGTTACTGCCTGAAAAGCTACACGATAAACACGTGAACGTGCTCCGTAATAGCCTTTAGCTTGTTTTAATACTTTTTTGTGACGTTGACGTGCGATAACACCGCGTTTAACTCTTGCCATTTTTAAAAACCTCTATTAAGCGAATGGTAGCATACGTGAAACAAGACCATGATCATTTTTATGAACCATTGTCTTAGGACGTAAGTGTGCCTTACGCTTAGAAGATTTCTTAGTCAAAATATGACGAAGATGCGATTGTTTGCGTTTAAAACCACCAGAAGCAGTTTTTTTGAAACGCTTAGCAGCGCCACTATGGCTTTTAAGCTTATAGCCCATTGCAATAACTCCAAATGTATTGCGTTATATAAAGTAAGCAGGCGGATAATGCGAAGATTATCACTTGTATGGCCAAACTTACTACGAATTCCGGCGAATGTTGTATTTAGCTTGCTAAATACAACATTACTTTTATAGGCCGGTTAAATCAGGTGAAGACGTATTAAAAATGCATCTTAACTTGTATACCTCATTTAAATTTAGCTTTTAGTGCTTGCGCACTAAAATTATTTTTTAGCTACTGGAGACATCATCATAACCATTTGACGGCCTTCTGCACGTCTAGGGAATGACTCTACTTGTGCTATCTCTTGTAAATCGTCTTTGATACGATTTAATAAAGTAATACCAATGTCTTGGTGTGCCATTTCACGTCCACGGAAACGAATAGTAATTTTAGCTTTATCACCTGCTTCAAGAAACTTAATTAAGTTACGTAACTTGATTTGGTAATCACCTTCGTCAGTACCTGGACGGAATTTGATTTCTTTGATTTGGACTTGCTTTTGTTTTTTCTTTTGTTCTTTTTGAGCTTTGCTTTCTTCGAACAAGAATTTGCCGTAATCCATCACCCTACATACTGGTGGCTCGGCATTAGGGCTAATTTCAACTAAATCAACGCCGCTTTCATCTGCTTTTGCAAATGCTTCAGCAAGCGTTACAACGCCAATTTTTTCATTATCCAGACCAATTAATCTTACTTCTCTAGCAGTAATATCATCGTTGAGCTTATGCTTTTGAGTTGCTTGTTGATTTTTTTTGCCGCCTCTAATGGGACCTTCCTCCAAAAAATGTATAAATAAATGCGATATTTTTTTTTTTAATATCGCATCACTTTTTTATGTTACTACATTAAGTTCTGTTTTTTACTTCATCACTTAATTTACTAATAAATTCATCTATTTTAAATTTACCTAAATCTTCACCTGAACGAGTTCTAACAGCAACTTCGTTTTGTTCTACTTCTTTGTCACCAACAACAAGCAGGTAAGGAATACGCTTTAAAGTGTGCTCGCGAATTTTAAAGCCTATCTTCTCATTTCTCAAGTCCGATTTGGCTCTAAATCCACTTTTATTCAATTTATTTACTATTTCTTGCGCAAAACCAGCTTGTTTATCAGTAATATTCATAACAACAACTTGTTTTGGTGCTAACCAAGTTGGAAATTTACCAGAATACTCTTCTGTTAAAATACCAATAAAACGCTCAAGTGACCCTAAAATTGCTCTGTGGATCATTACTGGAGTACGACGTTCATTATTCTCAGCAACATAAGTTGCTCCTAAACGATCCGGTAATGCGAAATCTAATTGCACCGTACCACATTGCCAAGCTCGGCCTAAGCAATCGTAAAGCGTAAATTCAATTTTAGGACCGTAGAATGCACCTTCTCCTGGTAAATATTCAAATTCAATATCATTTGCTTTTAATGCATCTGCAAGTGCTAGTTCTGATTTATCCCAAGTCTCATCATCACCAATACGCTGTTCAGGGCGAGTTGATAATTTAACAACAATGTTGTCAAAACCAAAAGTTTCATAAGTATCATAGACCATCTTGATACAAGCTGATACTTCTTCCATTATTTGCTCTTCTGTACAGAATATATGTGCATCATCTTGTGTAAAGCCACGAACACGCATTAAGCCATGTAAAGCACCTGATGGCTCATTACGGTGACAGCAACCAAACTCAGCCATCCGTAATGGTAAATCACGATAAGATTTTAGTCCTTGATTAAAAATTTGAACATGTCCTGGACAGTTCATGGGTTTAATTGCGTATTCACGCTTCTCTGATGTTGTTGTAAACATTGCATCAGAATATTTATCCCAATGGCCTGACTTTTCCCAAAGAGAACGATCCATCATTAATGGACCTTTTACCTCTTCGTAATCATAATGCCGTAATTTTTCACGAACAAAATTTTCAAGTTCTAAGTATATGTTCCAACCATCATTATGCCAAAATATCATGCCTGGCGCTTCTTCTTGCCAATGCCATAAATCTAATGCCTTACCAATTTTACGGTGGTCGCGTTTTTCCGCTTCTTCTAAACGTTGGATGTAAGCTTTTAATTGTTTTTTATCTGCCCAAGCTGTACCGTAAACACGTTGTAGCATTTTATTATCTGAATCACCACGCCAATATGCACCAGCTACTTTCATTATTTTGAAATGCTGACAAAATTTCATATTCGGCACGTGAGGACCACGACACATATCTATGTACTCTTCATGATGATAAAGCGCAGGTGTATCATCTTTAGAGATGTTTTCATCTAATATCTCAAGCTTGTAGCTTTCTCCTCTCTCTGAGAATGCATCATACGCATCTTGCCAAGAACCTACTTTTTTAACTACTTGATAGCCAGATTTAGCAAGCTTAGTCATGTGCTTTTGTAATTGATCTAAATCGTCTTGTGTAATTGAGTGCTCAAGATCGATGTCATAGTAAAACCCATTATCAATAGTTGGACCTATCGCCATTTTTACATCAGGGAACATTTGCTTAATAGCATGTCCAAGTAAATGTGCACATGAGTGACGAATTATTTCTAAACCATCATCATCTCTTGCGGTGATAATTTCCAAACGGCTGTCTTGGGTCATAACTTCACATGCGTCTACACGTTCACCATCTATGCGACCTGCGACAGTTGCTTTGGCAAGGCCTGGGCCTATATCATTTGCAACATCTAAAACTGAGACTGGGTTTTCAAAAACTCTTTGACTACCATCTGGAAGTGTAATTACTGGCATTATATATCCTTTACCACAGTGGTGACACCTACAATGCATCACATGAGATTTATATTTATAAATTTATTTCAACAAGTTAACTTAGAAATTAAATGCAAACATACAGAGTTTGGTACATAATTTGGTACAACTTGCTTTTAGAAAAGAAAGACTATCAAGTTGCTTATATGAAGTACAGTTTATGCTAACATTTTAAATCAATTTATATAAAAATAATATGATAGATTAAAAAGTAAACATAGGTAGTAACGTTATTGATCATGAACAAGACAACAGTAGCAATGTTATTGTTGGATCAAAATATAACGCTATTAATTAAAATAATTATAAAGAAACTAACAAACCACTTATTTACATTTCTGTATTCCTCGTGTAACACTGTACCTGAAATAAAAACAAAAATTACTGAGCTGGTACCTTTAGGCTCTAAAATAATAATCATAACGAAAAAAGGTGTTATAAATGGAAAGTATGATAGGTGAAATAAAGTTATTTGCAGGAAACTTTGCCCCACGAGGTTGGCTACTTTGCAATGGTGAACTTCTTTCAATAACTCAACATATCGCCATGTTCTCTATATTAGGTACGATGTATGGTGGTGATGGAAGAAGCTCATTTGCTTTACCTAATATGAACTCAGTACCAGATTCAGATGGTAAAGGTGAATCTCACTATATAATTTGTACTCATGGGATATTCCCTTCTAGAAATTAATTGGTATAAAGGTTAGGTAAACTGTGCAGTTTATCTCTTGGCAAATAGCGTATAATGATGAACAAGAATACCCCAGACTGATACGACTAGCTGCAACAAATAATTAATTCTATATCACTAAAAAGCGCTTAATCGCGCTTTTTTTTGTATAAAACACCTTGGTCTGCTCGGTTATAATTATCTTTTGCCTATCCTAACTAAAACCAAGAAAAACCCAAAACAATCCGTATTTTTCCTTGTTGCCAACATATCATGTATTGTGAAGATATCATCAGTTTTTTTAGTACGAACGAGTTAGCCCAAAGGCGAATAAAATAAGGATAATGCTTGGCTAAAATTAGCAAAGAATGATTGCCAGCCAAGCGTTTGACGTCATTTTTGAAGCGTTTTTTAGTTCTACAATTCCTTCACCATGAAATACTTACAACCTGTTTTAGGGTAGCCTTCTTGAACCCATTTTACTGTGTAACCATGCTTTTCATAAAAAGGCATAGCTTGGAAATTTAACGTGTCTAATAAACATTTAACACAACCTCGGGCTTTACCCGCTGTTTCTACTTTTCTTAAAATTTGGCTGCCAACATCTTGACCACGTAATTCTTCAGAAACCCAAAGTGTATTAAGTAGCAACCAATCACCAAATGTACGTGCTGCTGCCCCCGCAATGACTTCACCTAAATCATTTTTGATTTGAATCGCTAGAGGGAGCCGTTCACTTACTTCCCAATTAGCCCAATTAAAATCATCAATTTTCTTATCTAAGTAATCTATTAATTCTTGAGCAGGATTCTCTAATACTTCAATGTTCATTCAAACTCCATTGGTGACTGTAGTACTAACGAGCCTGAAGAATTACTCGTTTTTATTATTATTTTTAATCGAAATACTTTACCGCCATTAATTTATTATAACAATCAAAAATGTCCACGTTTTTGGTGATTTTTATTTTTTATCTGTTGTTCCGTAAATAATGAAGCACTTTATAAATATTTGTGTGTATCTGAGCGGTATTTTCGACTGGTATTGGGTCTATTTATCTTAATGCAGGCTATTTCTCAGTTTTTCTATGTTATGTGCATATTCTCACCCACGCTGTTCACCTATTCTCATCCAACCTGAACACTCATTCTCATGATGTTGATCACAATTTTCCAATAAATATGATCCGCTAATTACGTCATCTTGCATTGTTAATCACTGCATAATTATCTCTTTATTTACACAACAGAGATCACTAAGCCAGCAGAGCCTATTTCAATACGAAAATTAAAAGCAGCCTTAGAGTTA
>NZ_NQMR01000051.1 GCF_002276045.1 Pseudoalteromonas sp. NBT06-2
AACCAACTGAGCTAAGGGGGAATGAGTTGCTTCTCAACGGGGCGAAATATTAATGGCAGGCATGCAAACTGTCAACTAATAAAACTTTATTATTTAAAATAATTTATTTGTTCGCTGTTTTTATATTCAAAAAGTTTAAAAAACGTCACTTTTGTATGTATTGCGCTCTATTATTTCGCTTTTAAAAATGTTGGTATCACCTAATTTCGTTTTCATGCTTCTGCATCATTCTCAGGGATGTTCTAAACTTAAAGTAGAAACAGCCAACTTTGAGAGGAAGCCTCATGAACACTCCAGAAGCTAGCTTTTTAACATGGCAACAACAATTCAATACCGAGTAAGACAGTCTTATACCAATCGCATTAAGTAAGTGATTAATTATTACGTAAGAGAAAGGGCACAATCACAAGGCAAAAATTTTTATAAGTAGTTGCGCTACAATAATAATTTTAACGAAGTGAGTGGAATTTTTAGCTCGTAAAAATGAGTGATTATTTAATAAGATTGGTATTAATCACCTTAACAATTGAAATGACCAAGTGGGTTTGCTTGTCCTCGTTGTGCTCACGATAAAGCAATAGAACTACATTGTCGTCAGCTAACAGAATGTGATCGTTGTCATAAACAAGCATCCATCACTTCAGGTACGCTATTTCACAGTAGTAATTTACCGCTACTCAAGTGGTTTTGGGTTTTATATTTTGTTGACTCAGATAAAGGAAGTATTTTAGCGTTAAGGTTGAGCAAGTTCATCGAAGTCAATTGGATAATAGCTCGACTTATTTTAAAGAAAGTAAGAGCTGCTATGGGCAATTAGAGATAGTCTTTATCGGTTGCCTAGCACAATAGAGCTAGATGATGCCTTTATTGGAGGGA
>NZ_NQMR01000052.1 GCF_002276045.1 Pseudoalteromonas sp. NBT06-2
CAATAGAACTACATTGTCGTCAGCTAACAGAATGTGATCGTTGTCATAAACAAGCATCCATCACTTCAGGTACGCTATTTCACAGTAGTAATTTACCGCTACTCAAGTGGTTTTGGGTTTTATATTTTGTTGACTCAGATAAAGGAAGTATTTTAGCGTTAAGGTTGAGCAAGTTCATCGAAGTCAATTGGATAATAGCTCGACTTATTTTAAAGAAAGTAAGAGCTGCTATGGGCAATTAGAGATAGTCTTTATCGGTTGCCTAGCACAATAGAGCTAGATGATGCCTTTATTGGAGGGAAACATAAAGGTAATAGAGGGAGAGGAGCGCAAGGTAAAACTCTTGTACTTATTGCTTGTGATCACAGGTTGACAGATCGGATTTATTGCAATGAAAGCCGTTAACTCTGTTAATTTTAAAAATGGTGATGACTTTGTTAAGCATCATTTATTGGCAGGTCAGAATGTAAGAGCTGATGCATTTAGAGGTCTAAATACTATTGATAAAATTCAACGATATGAGCCAAGGGTAACGCCAAGTAAGTATGGTTGCTAAATCGTTACCTTTGGTTCATATTGTCATAGGCATGTAAAAGAATATATGGGATTAAGTGAGACAAAGTATAGGCTATAGGAGATTTTGGACTTTAATCCGCCCAGGGGAGGTGATAATTTATGTAACCGACAGGTCTAAGTGATAAATGGGATAATAAAAGAATATATGGGATTATGTGAGACAGAATAATGGCTGTGAGGGATTTTTAACTTAAAATAAGTGCGAAACAAAGCGCGGATTAAAATGATAATTTAAAGTGTGAAACCGTGATAAACACGCATTTAGCTGATAAATTAAAGTTTACCTAATGAGAACTTGGCTTTTCCAACCAACCCCAATGTTTGTAAAATAATGTTCCTTTCCATTTCACCACCTTCTAGCATAAACACTCTGTTTTCTTGTGCAGGGTTATCAAAGCACATCACCAATGAACTTCCAGTGAGTTCTACTCTTGCTATAGTAAACTCATTAGTTAGGGGGTTACTAAAGCCATACAGGCAATTAGAAGTGATTTCCTTGTCTAATGTATCACACAGAACAATTGAGCCTTTGGGCATAGGTTTAAACAGATCATTACTGACTTCATACGACTGAAAGTTACTTGATTGGTTAGAAAGTAATTTTTCTAATGTGTTATCTGATGTATTTTTATTGTTTTGAGAGTCACTAGACTTAAATTTACTTCCCTGATAGCTAAGCTCTTCTAATGCTTTTCTCTTGGCTCCATCAGTAATAGAGCTTGATTCTATACGCTTAGAAAGGATTTGAACGAAGGAAATATCGAGTTCTTTACAGAAGTTTAAAAGGTAGTCTAGAGGAGGATCTCTATCATCTTCATAATTAGCTTGTGTGTTTCTATGAACGTTTAGGGCCTTGGCTAATGCGCCTTGGGAATAAAGTTTGTTTTCCCTCATAGTAACTAAGTACTTGTTAAAATGACCCATTCTCTAAATCTTCGCTAATAAACCTAATTCTCTTTTTATTAAAACATACAAGTTTGTGCATACAAAATAAAAAATGAAAATGTTCCCTATAAAGCCGAGTTAATTGGTTTTGTAATTGCTTTTTTATACCATTTTTTAAGAAAACCAAAAAATAACTCTTTGATGATTATATCGGGCGTAATGATTGCCTGTTTGGCTATTGCAGATGTAATTCAAAATTATGTTTTTCCGAATATAGAGTATGAAACAAGGATTTATTTCTGGTATTTAACCTGGGCTGCTTTTTCAATAATTCAGCCAGCTTTAATTACATTAGTACACTGGTATTTTGGTGTCTTCTTATCATCATCGGTGAGAGCGCTTTTTATATTGATGGCGATAAATGCATTTTTAAATGTTTTATTGTTCATAGATAGAAATATTATAGCTTTAAATGATTTTAATGGTGTCAATTTGAATCCTCGCACTGAAGCATGGTTATTGTGGGATATTTATAGCGTTGGTATAAATGTAAATATTTGGTTTTTAATTTTTATGTTGTTTTCTAAAGGTTTTTTTAAGGATCGTTTAATATGGATTTTATTATCGTATTTGTTTTGTTGGTTTGTGTTTTGGCTTTAGTTGTATTTTCTTATCGGTTTTACATGCTAGAAGAAAAAATAAAGATACCACAACGTCATTTAGAAAGAATGACAGAGGAATCAATTAATAAATTGTGTGATGTTCTAAAAGATAAAGGTGTCTCTGAAGAGTTATTAATCAGCGTTAGAGAGAGCCGTAATTTAACGAGCGCAAGTAATTTAGTTGTTAATAGCGATGTGCCTTCAAGAACTTTAGTTGATCTAATTAGAGGAGCTGAGGAGCTTATACAAAGACAAGAAGAAACGGGAGAGGATCTGTCCGTGGCAATATCAATGCTTTTGTCACAAGCAAGAGCTTTGTAATCACTTTCTAGAGGTTTTAAATAAAAAGACGGGCTAAGGCTCGTCTTTTTGTTTTTTATCACTTTAACCCGCGCGGGGAAGGTGATAAATTAAAAAAATATTTTATCACTTTAACCCGCGGCGTTTATCATTTTCGCTCGGCGGCTACACGTGGCGTTTATCATTTTCGTTCGGCGGCTACACCTAGATTATAAATTTATCTGAAGCCTAGAATTTTGAATTGGGTTTGGTATATAAGCTTGATTAAATAAGGTTTGATCTTAGTTACCCACAGAATCTGTGGATAACTATGTTTATTAATCTTTAAGAAAGTGTTGAAGGCCTTTATATTTGAGGTATACAGCAATATCAATAGTTTTATTGAAATAAATATTGTTCAATTAAAACAGTGTGTTGTGATTGTCAAATTTTTTATAGTTATAATTTAAAAAATATTACCTTTATAAATATTGACTATTTTTACTTGTGTAAAAATGAAGCTTTTGAAAGCTTTGTTGTTACTAACTTGTAAATTTAAGTGCACTTTTGTGTTTAACATCTTAAATTCGGTATTTAATTTAATATTTTGTTAGTAAGTTGCGTTAAATGAATTTACTGTTTTCTAAGTTGCTAAGGTTTTGGGCATGTTTTAGAATAGCCGACTCCTAACAGGCAGGTGTTATTTAAATCAAAAGTAATATCAAAAATTAAGATGTGAAAGATTATGAGAAATGAAACTAAATCACCTGATCTATTAAGTGCTCCCATTCCAAAAACAATCAGAGACATGACCATACCTATGATATTTGGCATGGTTACCTTAATGCTGTTTAACCTGGTAGATACATTTTTTGTTAGTTTACTAGGTATTGAACCTTTAGCGGCCATTAGTTTCACTTTTCCAGTGACATTTACGGTTATAAGTTTAGCAATAGGATTGAGCATAGGTACTTCTGCTATTATTGCTAAAGCGCTAGGTTCTGGAAACTTAGAGGAAGCAAGATTTGATGGCGCTGTTGCGTTAATTATATCAGCCCTATTTGTTTCGGTTTTTGCATTTATTGGATACTTATTTGTCGATCCTATTTTTACATTGCTAGGAGCAACGGATGGTTTAATACCCTTGATTCAAGATTACATGTACGTTTGGTTTTTTGGTAGTATTTTTTTGATAACACCTATGATTGGGAACGCTGTTTTAAGGGCTAGCGGGGATACTAAAACACCCAGTATGATTATGGGGGGCGCAGGAATTATTAATGCAATTTTAGATCCCATCTTTATATTTGGCTTTGGTCCAGTTCCTGCTATGGGTATTCAAGGGGCAGCAATAGCCAGTGTTATTGCTTGGACCACAGGTGTATTTATTATTTTATATCTACTAATAATAAAGAAAAAACTTATTAGTTTAGATGCAAAAAAACAAACATTTTTACTGGCAACAAAAAAAATGTTGAAGATTGGTTTACCTGCAGCAGGTGCTAACATGCTAACACCAATAGCCATGGCTGTTATGACGGCGCTTGTTGCTCACCATGGTACAGAGGCTGTTGCAGCTTTTGGAGTAGGAAGCAGAATAGAATCTATTTCTAGTATCGTTGTATTAGCATTATCTATGACATTACCGCCTTTTATCAGTCAAAATTTTGGTGCTGGTAAATTTGATCGTGTTGCCATAGCCTATAAAACCACACTTAAATTCATTATAATTTGGCAGTTTGCTATTTACGTATTATTAATTGCTTTTTCAGCTGTAATCGCAAATATATTTGCATCATCTGAAGGTGTCATCTCTGTAATAATACTCTTCATCTGGGTTTTACCTTTAGGGTATGGGCTACAAGGCGTGATTATATTATCTAATTCCTCATTTAATGCTATGCATAAACCTATGAATGCATTAATGATGAGTGTAATAAGATTATTTGTTTTTTATATACCGTTTGCTTATATAGGCAGCCTATACTGGGGCATTCATGGTTTATTTGTAGGTGCTTTAATAGGTAATGTCTTTACTGCTTTTATTTCGTATCGTTGGTTTTGTCAGACATTGCAATTGATAGAAAGTAATAATCAAATAAAGGTTTGCCAAGCATGAGTTTAACATTCAATTTAAAATCTGACTATTCTCCAAATGGCGATCAACCTCAAGCAATAGAAAAACTTTGTGATGGTTTAGAGGCCGGTCTTGCACATCAAACATTAGAAGGGGCCACTGGTACAGGAAAAACTTTTACCATGGCTAATGTGATTGCCAATACAAATAGACCCACCATTATTATGGCGCATAATAAAACGCTAGCGGCACAATTATATGGTGAGATGAAAGAATACTTTCCTGATAATGCGGTTGAATACTTTGTTTCATATTATGATTATTACCAACCAGAAGCTTATGTTGTTGCTAGTGATACTTTTATAGAAAAAGATGCCTCTATTAATGAACATATTGAGCAAATGCGTTTATCGGCAACTAAAGCATTATTAGAAAGAAAAGATGTCATTATTATTGCTTCTGTTTCTGCAATTTATGGTTTGGGTGATCCCGATTCATATATGAAAATGATGTTATTGCTCAAGCAAGGTGACACCATAGATCAAAGAGATATGTTACGCCGTTTAGCTGAATTACAATATACACGCAATGATATCGATTTTAGCCGAGGTACTTATAGAGTGAGAGGCGAAGTTATCGATATCTTTCCAGCAGAGTCTGATAAGTATGCCGTAAGAGTTGAGATGTTTGACGAAGAGATAGATCGTTTAAGTATTTTTGATCCCTTAACAGGTGCAGTAGATAAATATATTGTAAGGGCTACAATATATCCTAAAAGCCATTATGTGACACCAAGAGAAAAAATACTCGCGGCAACAGAAGAAATAAAAAAAGAGCTTAAGCAGCACCGAGCGTACTTACTAGAAAAAAATCATTTAGTTGAAGAACAACGAGTTGCTCAAAGAACACAGTACGACCTAGAAATGATGACTGAATTAGGTTACTGCTCTGGTATCGAAAATTATAGTCGTTACTTATCAGGTCGAAACCCAGGCGATCCACCACCAACTTTGCTTGATTATTTGCCTGATAATGCCTTAATGATTATAGATGAATCTCATGTCACAGTCTCTCAAATTGGCGCAATGTATAAAGGTGATAGAAGCCGTAAAGAGAACTTAGTTGAATATGGTTTCAGATTACCATCAGCTATGGATAATCGTCCTATGCGTTTTGAAGAATTTGATGCTGTTGCACCGCAACGTATTTATGTTTCTGCAACACCTGGAAATTATGAAATAGAGCATTCAAGTGATGAAATTGCTTTTCAAGTCATTCGACCTACGGGGTTATTAGATCCTATTATCGAAATTAGACCAGTTGCCACACAAGTTGATGACCTACTGTCAGAAATATATAAAAGAGCAAAAATTAAAGAGCGCGTATTAGTGACAACTTTAACTAAGCGTATGGCTGAAGATCTTACTGATTATTTATCTGAACACGATGTTAAAGTAAGGTACTTGCATTCAGATATAGATACAGTAGAGCGTGTTGAAATAATAAGGGATTTAAGAGCTGGTGTATTTGATGTGTTAGTTGGCATTAACTTACTTCGTGAAGGTCTGGATATGCCTGAAGTGTCATTAGTAGCTATTTTAGATGCAGATAAAGAAGGATTTTTACGCTCAGAGCGCTCACTTATACAAACCATTGGTCGCGCAGCTCGAAACCTAAAAGGCAGAGCCATTTTATATGCTGATCGCATTACAGGTTCAATGGAAAAGGCTATAGATAAAACAAAAAATCGTCGTGAAATTCAACATGCATACAATGTTAAGCATAATATTACGCCAACGGGCTTAATTAAAAAAATTACAGATGTGATGGATTTAGGTGAAAAAGCAGAAAGAGAAAGTAATACAAATCACCTTATTCCCAGTAGACAAGTTAAAAAACCAATGATGGATGCGCATCAAATTGGTACTGAAATAAAACGATTAGAAGCAAAAATGTTAACCCATGCACGAGAGCTTGAATTTGAACAAGCAGCTAAAGTGCGTGATGAAATTCAACAATTACATGATAATTTAATAAATGCCTAATTTAATAAACTCTCAAACTAAAAATGCTTATTTTCCGCTTTTAAAAGCGCTCAGCGATTCACTTAATACACAGGTAAATAATTTAAATGAGATAGAAAAGCAACACTCATCATTGATAGATAACAAAGAGTTATGTCGTATTTTTCATGGCAGGGGCCATGCATTTGAAGAATTAAGTCACTTAAATTTAGATTTTTATTCGCCTTACTTATTTTTAATCTCTTATACAGATATTGAACCTAACGAGCTTGAAATTTTAACTCAGTTAATATGGCAGCATGTAGAAATATCTAAAAGTATAAATATTAAAGGTTTGATATATCAACAAAGAGCAGGAAGAGATACACATACACAAATAATTCATGGTAAGGACCCTAAAAGTTTTGAAATACAAGAGCTCGGTATAAAATACCAAGTTGAATTAACCAAAAGTCAAAATACAGGTATTTTTCCCGATATGAAAATGGGAAGAGCATGGGTAAAAAATCATGCAATCGATGCTAAGGTACTTAATTTGTTTTCTTATACTTGTGGCTTCTCATTAACCGCTATGGCTGGAGGGGCGAAACAGGTGGTTAATATGGATATGAATAAAGGGGTATTGCGTACTGGTAAAATAAACCACGAACTAAATGGGTTTACTCGTTATGTTAGTTTTTATCCCCATGATATTTTAAAGTCATTTGGTAAGCTAAAAAAGTTAGGGCCATTTGACTTAGTCGTTGTGGATCCTCCAAGTTTTCAAAAAGGCAGTTTTGTACTCACAAAAGACTATCAAAAAATATTACGTCGCTTACCTGAGATATTAATGGATAAAGCACGGTTATTGCTATGTGCAAACAGTCCTGAATTAAGCCTTCAATCATTTAAAAATTTAATATCAGAACATGCAGGTGAAAATTTTTCCTTTATTGAGCGACTTGTCCCTGCACCTAACTTTGTTGAATTAGATGAGGACCGCAGCTTAAAAGCCTTGGTTTACCAATTTAATCATTAAAAAAAGACTCTTTTTATAAATTGTTTATATCTTTTTGCACTGAATAACCTTCATCAGTCACAATTTTTTCGAGCACTTGAATACGGTGCTCTAAAGTTGTGATTTTTTGCTCTAATGACTCATTTTTTAGATCATTTTGCTGGTTTAAGTTAAACGTTTTTTCTTTAAATTCTAAATGTTTTTTATACATATCATACATAACACCAAACCCAACAGAAATAAAAACAATTAAAACGATCATAGTCGTACCTGTCATAACTTAACACCTTGTTTTTGTGGGATAAAAGTTTTAGCTAAATTACTTATTATTTCAATCTCTTTTTGTAATTCATCCATTTGAGATGCAACTACTTCTGTCTGTTGCCAATTATGTTCTGAGCTTTGTTTTATTTCAATCACATGATTATTTATTTCATTGGAAACAGCGCTTTGTTCTTCAGCAGCAGTCGCTATTTGCATCGACAAGCCTGACAGTTGTTGCATTTTTTGATGAATGATAGCAATGGCTTGATCTGAACTCTCAGCTTGTGCAACACAGTTATCTGCATTGTCTTTGTTCTTTGTCATCATGACTAACCAGTCATTAATCGTTGCGAGCATTTCAGATAGACTGGTATGAACATGAATTGCTGTTTCTTGTGTACGAGATGATAAGTTTCTTACTTCATCAGCAACGACGGCAAAACCGCGACCATGCTCTCCTGCTCTAGCAGCTTCTATTGCCGCATTTAACGCTAGTAGGTTAGTTTGATCAGCAATAGATTGAATGTCTGTCATTAACTTGCCAACATTTTGTGCTTCATTATTTAATTTATCAGCAGCTGAAGAAGCTTGTTCGACTTCATCAGCTAATTGTTTTATTTCAATTGTAGTTGTATTAATACCACTTTGCGCTTGTTCACATAAATTGTATGTAGAACTGATTTCATCTGAAGTTGAAATACTATTTAGCGCTATTTCTTGGGTAGAGGTAATCATTTGTGCCATAGCTGAGCTGACTTCAGTTAGCTCATGCTGCTGAGTTACTAGGTTGGTGCGGGTCTGTTCAGTACCTTGGTGAACCCTATTTATAATACCTGATATAGGTTTAGTTGCATCTAAAGTGCGTTCTAATATCGCTTTTATTTTTGTTTTTAATAAACTGATATTAAAATCAAATACACTTGCTGTTCCTTTACCAAAATAGACTTGTCGACTAACACTATCAAACGTAGATTGCATTTTTTGTGCTTTTTTGGCCATAGGAATGATGTCTTGCCAAAAAACAATAATGGGTGTGATAGCTGAAACCGCTGCAATAAGCGATACCGTAAAATCAAGATAAGTAAAAATAAAAATTTGCGATAATAAACTAAGAAAAACCAGTAGGGTAAAGCGATGTGTTCGGGTGAATTCAAATATTAAAGATTTTCCTTTTAATTTATTATATACCTTATTTGCTTGCTTTATCATTTTATCAGTCGCTAGCGTGCTGATTGCTTGATGACCAATGATTTTACCATTTTGAAATTGCGGAGTTATAAAGGTGTTAATCCAGCACTTAGAACCATCTTTGGCAGTTTTACATAATATCCCTTGCCATGAAAAGCCCTTTTCTAGGCTGGCTTTAATTTCTTCTTTAACCGAAGCTGGCATATCAGGAGAATCTAAATCACGACTGTTTCTACCGAGTAATTTATCTTGTGAATAACCTAAACTTTGGCAGTAATCAGGGTTAACATAAGTATATTCACCTTGGGTATTAGTCAGTGAAATTAGTTGAACGCTTGTGTCGGTCATTTGATTCCCTTCTATTACATATCAAATATTGCATTATATTCTAAAGGAAAAAAATAAAGAGTAAATGATCCAAATCATATTAAGGTCAGTTAGGTTTTGATTATATTAACGTTTTATTTTTATATAAGAGGGGGAGAGTGATAATTTGCTTTAAATAAAATAAATTGAGTATAAAATATTAAAAATTACTGATGCCATCTAAATAACCTTTTGCAAATGCGGCATGTGGACTTTTATGCTGTAACGTCATTGATTGACTTTCATGTAATGTTTCTAACTCTATATTAAGAGATTCTTCTTTATTTTTACCCGCTCTTAAGCCTTTTTCATAGGCACATCCAGCACATTTAAATTTACCAGCGCCACTTTTATCCTCGGGTAAAGAATCAAGGAGAGACCAGTGGTGATGATTTTTAGTACAAATTTTCATGGTTTCTCCAATTTTTAGTTAACATAAATATTTACCAAAATTATAGTTTTAGTAAGTCTATAAATTTATTGATATGTAAAATAATAAATGTATTTTTTTCCTTTTTGACGTATTTCTCTTTCTCTGTGCAATATGGCTGTGGAAGACATGTATTGATTGATATATTAGTTACTTGCTTTTTGTTATTTTGCTCTTTTACTTCATCTGATGAGTGGGCTAATGGCATAAAGCTAAATATAAAAGCAGTTAATAAAGTCGATTTTAGTAAAGTCATAGAGAATCCATTTAATGATATTTGTATAATGTAGAATACAAACCTTAACAATAAAATGATTGTGAAAACCTTGTTTTTATATTTACAATATTTTAATGGGTACTTTAGCGATATAAGTATTGTGTAATGTTCTGCTGTTAAATATTAGCTTTTCATTTGAAATGCTAAAATCATATACATAATTATCAAATGAAATCATAAGAGTTTTTTCTTGGGTTAATAAGTGTATTTTATATAGTTTTTTAGTATCAGTATTTAAGTTGTAAATTTGATTGGCATTAACTTGCCACTTTAAAGATGATGAATGAGGTTTGTTAAGTGATACAATTTTATTTTTAATAATTTCTAGATTGCTATTAAGTTTATAAATGTCATTGTTGAATGTTTGATTAATATAATAAGTATTATTTGAGCAATCTCCTCTTATAGACTCAATACTTGTAAGTAATTTTGTTTTATTTAGAGTGAGGGTATTGATTTTAAATAAATCCCAATTTCCTTTGTCATAAATTGAAGTGAAAACCGTATTGTGATTGTTACATGCCCATATAGCATTCTTAGCTAACAAAGGCGTTTTTGTTAGCGCTATAGTTTCTTTTTCATTGATATGAATTAAGAGCAGTTGTTGATTTTTGGTGAAAATAAGTGAATTGCCATCATCCGAAAACCTCAAATCATCAGCTATTAAATTATTATCAGTAAAATGTGTTAATTGTGATAATTCATTATTATCCGATAGCCAAATTTGTTTTTCACCAGAGCGGTTTGATATAAAAGCAATTAAATTATGTTTTTCATTTTGATAAGATGTCGCACCAAAGTCATCAAAGCTAGAGGTAATCAAATCATTCATTTTTGGCTCTATACTCATTAGGTTAAGTGATTTAACATTTTTAGTAAATGGGTCACCAAAACTTAATAGCACTTCATTATTGGAGATTACTTTTGGTGAAAATATTTTTTCAGATGATTGATATAATAGCCTTTCTTTTAAGTTGTGTATATTAATGGCTTTTAGTGATTCTTTTGCATCAATATATATAATTAAATCATCACTAGGGCTCCAGTCAACATAATATGCTGCATGGTTTAATTTTTTTAAAACTTTAACTTCACCTGAAAGTAAATCTAAATACATTAAATTATAATTAGAAGATGTCGATCTGATAAATGCGATTTTAGATCCATCAAAGTTTAAGCTAAAACTATAATCACCAAGATCCTTTATTGTTGGGCTGGTGAGTGTTTCCTGTTGTTTTGAGATTAAATGCATTCTTTTTATTCTAAGAGGCTGCTTATGACTTTCTGAATAAGAAAAATATAACCAATTATTTTTTATCGTCAAAGGAGAAATACTTATAAGGTTACCGCAGCTGGTTATGATTTGTGGGTCTGAAAATGTCAAAGCTTGTGTTATTTTAGTTCGTTTAATTAAGCATTTTTTATTAAGGTACTCTTGATAGTATAAGTATTCGCCATTTGAGGACCAGGTAGGCGAAGCTGTATACCGAGAGGGGTCTAAGGAAACGACTTTATTGCTATTAATATTTTTAACTATCACTTGCATATTAGCGGTTTCAGTTTTTTTATGTACAAAGGCTAATAAGTTTTTATTGGGAGAAATTGCTGGGTTAAACTCATGGCCTTCAAGGTAAGTTAATGGTACCGGGGGCTCAAAGCGAGGAATATTGTCATTTGTCATTTTTTTATTTTCAATATTTGTACTGTTACTGATAAGGTTGAAAATAAGCACGAGTAAAATGGCTAAAGCAGATATAACAGCAAACAATTTTATTGGGTAAGCTTTTGCTGAATTGATATTATTTAATTGATCATTCTCTTTTGATGTAACTTTTATTGTTTCCGGCTCAATAATTTCTTTTTCTATGAATTTAACTTCACATACCAAAGAGTAACCAATTTTTGGATGTGTTTTAATATAATCATTTTTGTCGCCACCAAGTACTTTTCTTAATCTAGAAACAACCGCATTGATTGTGAGCTCTTCAACAATTCGACCAAACCAAACAGTTTCAATGAGTTGATCACGGTTTACGACTTGTGAATGATTCTCTATTAAAAATTGTAATAGTAGACATTGCTTGTTTTCAAGGCTTACAGACTCATCACTCGCATCATCCTTGAACAATGTTTTTGTACTGGGATCAAAAATCCAGTCTTTTATTTTTATAAAATGATGTTTACTCAAAGCCTTTACTACCAAAAAGAAATTATTTATAACTTGCTACAGTCTAAAGGTTTTTGAATTATATTGCTCTGATAATTTATGAGATTGTCATTTTTTTTTATTTAGTTAAATTATAATGGTGTTTTTGTAATGGGTACGTGAAGATGTGTGAATTATATCTAATATTTTTATTGATAGGTTGTTGCTTTTTGATGAGGAAGTTTTATTAATTTTATGAGCTTCATTAGTCAATTACAAAAAGGTGAAGATATCTGTTTTTAGAATGATATCTTCAGATATTTTAATGAGCAGTTTGGCTAAAACTAAGCTTCATATGAAATTGGGTCAATCACATTATTTAATTTAAATGCTTCTAGTCTTTCTTGACAAGCACCACATTTTCCACATGCTTTTTCACGTCCGTTATAACAGGTCCAAGTTTGACTATAATCTAAATTCATCTCTAGGCCATCAGTTAAAATGTCTATTTTACTATTTTTAAGGTAAGGGCTGACAATTTCAACCTCATCATAGTTAGCAATACGGCAAACATCATCCATTTTTTTCACAAACTCGGGACGACAATCAGGGTAAATAGCATGATCGCCAGAGTGAGCACCATAATAAACTTTGCATGCTTTGAGTGATACCGCATAACCAACAGCTAATGAAAGCAAAATCATATTACGATTAGGTACTATGGTACTTTTCATATTTTCGGCTTCATAATGACCTTCAGGTACATCAATGTCATCAGTTAATGAGGAACCGCCAATTATTTGATTTATAGCTGAAATATCTACAATTTTATGATGAACATCTAAGTCTTTACAGGCCAATGCTGCCACATCAAGTTCCTTTACATGTCGTTGGCCGTAATCGAATGATAAGGCATACACTTCATAGCCATCTCTTAGGGCTTTGTTTAATACGGTATATGAATCCATTCCACCAGAATAAATAACAACAACTTTTTGCGACATATTTCTCAGACTCTCGTATAATAGATGCTTTTGTCAGGGCGCGATATTCTACACCTAGGCTTTGATAATGACAATTTTAGTTTATATCGAGAGTGAAAACCCTTTTGTACAAAATCAATGAAATATTCGAAACAATCCAAGGAGAAGCGAGTTTTACTGGCACTCCTTCAATTTTTATTCGTTTACAGGGGTGCCCTGTAGGCTGTTCTTGGTGTGATACCAAACAGACTTGGCAAGCATCTGATGTGTATAAAGTTGATTTACAAAAAACAGTAGAGAAAAAAGCAGACTCTGAATTATGGGCTGATAGCTCTGCGGAGCAGATTTTGTCTTTAATTCAGGATAAAGGTTATCAAGCAAAACATATCGTGATCACGGGTGGTGAGCCTTGTTTATTTGATTTAAACCCTATGTGTAAATTACTGCATGAAAATGGCTTTTCAACACAATTAGAAACAAGTGGTACCTTTGAAATTAAGGTGCCTGAAAAAACCTGGGTAACGGTTTCGCCTAAAATAAATATGCGCGGTGGTTATCCTGTTTTAAAATCAGCCATGCTTAGAGCTAATGAAATTAAACATCCCATCGCGATGATGAAACATGTTGAAGAATTAGAAGTATTATTAGAGGAAATGAATATTCAACCGCCATTAGTATATCTGCAACCCATTAGCCAAAAAGCAAAAGCAACTCGTCTAGCTGTAGATGTGTGCATTGCTAAAAATTGGCGGTTATCGGTACAAATGCATAAGTATTTAGGTATAAACTAAGTTTTTTATCTGGTTGTTTGTTTACAGGTATTTATAAAGTGCCTGTAAACAGGGTTATCTTTCATATTTCGCTTCATTGCTAAATACATTGGACGTGTTAACCCTAATGCACCTAAAGGGATTGATTTTATTAGACCTTGGCTTTCATAAGGTGTCACTAACCAATCAGGTAATGCAGCAACCCCCATTCCAGCGCTGACTAATTGAAAAATTAATAGCCCTTGATCAACTGTTTTTAAATTGCCGTCATAACGGGCGTTTTGTATGAAATATTTAAATATATCTTGGCGTTGGCGTGGAATAGGGTACGAAATAATGGTTTCATCTTTTAAATCAAGCGCTGTAACATATGCTTTTTTAGCGAGTTCATGATCAGGTGCTACAATTAACTTTAATTTAAAATCAAACATATGCGCGTATTCTAAATGCTCTGGTTCACGCATATCTGAAGTTAAAACTAAATCTAATTCATCATTTAGTAACTCAGGTATTGCGTCATAGCTAAAACCGCGTTCGTAATCTATTTTTATATCAGGCCAAAAGTTATTAAACTCTTTAATTGTTGGCAATAGCCAATGAAAACAAGCATGGCACTCAACACTTAATCTCAGTTGTGAAATAGGCTGATTTAAACTTTCTTTTATACGACATTTAGTTGCTTCAACTCTAGGTAATACTTCTTGAGCAAGTTCAATTAATAACATGCCTTGCGGTGTGAAACGTACAGGATGCGTTTTACGTTCAAATAATTGGCAATCTAATTTATTTTCTAAATCTTTAATTTGATGTGATAAAGCTGATTGAGTTAAAAATAATTCACGTGCGGTATTTACCAACGATCCCGTTTCTTTGAGTGTCGACAGTGTTTTTAAATGCTTTACATCAATCATCTTTAGTTTTCCTCATCTTCTAGCTTTTTTTTACTAATATTTAGCTATCTTATAGCGTACCTGAGAGTCTTTCAACATCTAGATGGCTATAGCTTATAATTATTTTTATTTTTAAGTATGTTATTTGAACGAATTGATCGTGAAAAATAATTTAATTCAATTTAAATTAAAATAACATGAACATTAAGTTTTTTTAGCTGAATTTTATTCAATAAAGAATTTAAGGCTGTTTTATTGAATAATTAAAGATTGGTTAAGATAGTGAAGTTTGAAAGCGGTGGTACGGTATGATTGAATAACTGAACTTGAGTTAAATATTTCAATACCTTCAACGACAACTTATCAATGACTTAGCAAGGTTAAAATAACTTCAACAATAGGGGGGTTATTACCCCCTTTTAAGTTATTTATAATATCTGCTCGTTATTTCGGGGGGCTTTGATAAAACTATTCTTACAGAATATGTCTATGTTTTTGTGTTAATACTAAATTTTTAGGCATTAAATAATCACGATATAGGTATCGATATAATTTTCTTGGACTTTTATCCTTTTTAACTTCAAGATCTTTATGTGCTTCATTTTCTAACTGTTCATCTAAAAATTGAACAAAACCAGTTTGATGTTCTTGCGCTAATGTCTCTAATTGTGTTTTATAGCCAGCAAAAAAGTCATTTTTTAAATGTTGCGATAAAGCCTGAACGCCTTCAATATCAACTTGACTTAAATAATTAATGGCTAAATATGACCATTTATACACACGCTCGCTACCATCGTTATAAGTCGTTGCAAATATATCTTCTAGTGTTGGCCACTCTTCCTTGGCTGTTTCTTTAGCTTCTTGATATGCTTTAGGGTTAGTTTCTTGTCTTGAAATTAATTCAGCTAATCCTTCGCTCCACCAGACTAAATGTGAAGGAAAATGACCAAAACTGCCATATTTACTAAAACGACCATCAAGGTAATGTACGTATTCATGATTTAAGTTCCAAACTTTAAAATTAGGTCGTTGCCAAAATACTTCATAAGAATAGAATGTTGCCTGGTTATCAGGATCACTCGGTGTACCTTCGATATACATTCCACCATTGTCTGTATGTATATCAAATACCATTTGGCCATATTGATTATATTGGCTGTAATTATCAAAAATCACTACGCGCAAAGAGTGATTATGATCATTCGCTGCAGGTTGATTATGCGTATTTAGCAAAGTATGAAATTCGCTTTCTTGAGATGTTAACTTGTTACAACTGGTTTCAAGTTGGGTTTTGTTCATTTCGTTAGCACGAATAAATAAACTATCAGAACATTGATGAGTAATCGGCAGCGCTTCATCTATTGTTGGCAATGAGCACTTTCCTTCAAAATCACTTTTACATTCAGATAAACCTCTAAAGCTATTTACTAAATATCTTTGTGAAAACAAAAATTGTTTTTTGTTTAGTGCTAATTTTAAATTATCGACAAGTTGCCACACGTCAGAATCTAGCTGTTTTTTTGCTTTTTCATCCAATATTTTATGTTGGTAGGCAAGAGCCCAAAGTGCATGCTCTGATTGCCACCCTACCTGCTGAGTCAAAGATTTTAAGCTAGGCAACCAGTTTTTAGTTGCTAAAATAGTATCAGTAAGCACTTTATTATTTTTAGCTTCATAAGTTAAAAAAGCCATCGCCCTGATCACTTCCCATTTTGCATATTGAGAAGGAGTGCTTTGGCTTGTTATTGGCTGCTGTACTAGTTGCGATAATGTATTCAAATGAGGAGCAACTTTAATACTTAAAATATCTTGATTATAAAAACGATAAAGAGCCACTGCATAATGCTCAACTAACCGGGCATTACGATCATTATTGAAGTTTAATAAACCTGATGTATTGACAGAAGATAAGGCTTGTTCAAGCTGCAACCAACTTGCATCTGGCACTTGCTTAATATCAGCGTAATAACTAAAACCACGGAGATAATATAGAAGAGAATCAAGTTCTTGATTATTATATTTGTTTTCACTTAAATATTTGATACGTGCAGTTACTGTATCTAAGTATTTTGGTGTCGTTAATTCAAAGTTCCAATTGTCTTTAGTATTGAGTATCTGCGTTAAATTGATGTCAACATTTGTTATTTTTGTATTTGTAGGTGTGCTATTACAGGCATTTAATAATGATAAGCATAATGCACTGCTTAAAATTGTCAGTTTATTTTTTATCATAATTCTCTTTATTGGCTTTGTATATAACATTGAGACTATCACTAATGAATATTGTATACAATAAAGTTGTTTTAAATTTGATTTGTTACTTTACAGCTATATTTATAGCTCATATGATCATATAAATTTACTTACAGAAGATAGAGCAATGACAAGTATCACTATAGTTCGTCCTGATGATTGGCATATTCATTTACGTGATGGGGATCAATTAAAAGACACCGTGCGCGATGTAAGTCGTTACATGGGTCGTGCGATTATAATGCCAAACCTAGTACCGCCAGCAACCTGTACTGAAACAGCATTAAGCTACCGTGAACGCATTATGGCAGAAAAGCCTCAAGGGAATTTTAAACCTTTGATGGTGCTTTATCTCACAGATAAAACGACACCACAAGAAATCATAAAAGCAAAAGCGACAGGGCATATTGTTGCTGCTAAGTTGTACCCTGCTGGTGCAACTACCAATTCAGACTCTGGTGTAACGGACGTTAAAAATATGTACCCTGTATTTAAAGCGATGCAAGAAGTTGGCATGTTACTTTTAGTGCATGGAGAAGTAACCGATTCTGCTATTGATATTTTTGATCGTGAAAAGCTATTTTTAGATTCGGTATTAGCACCTGTTGTTGCTGATTTTCCAGAATTAAAAATTGTACTTGAACATATTACAACGAAAGATGCGGTAGAATTTGTAGAAGCTGCTTCTGATAATGTTGCTGCAACGATCACTGCTCATCACTTATTATATAATCGAAATCACATGTTAGCGGGTGGTATACGTCCTCATTTTTACTGTTTACCAATTTTAAAGCGTAATATTCATCAAGACGCATTAAATAAAGCGGCAACAAGTGGTAGTAAAAAATTCTTTTTAGGTACTGATTCTGCGCCACATTTAAAAGATAAAAAAGAAGCTTCATGCGGTTGTGCAGGTTCATATACAGCACATGCAGCAATAGAGTTATATGCTGAGGCGTTTGATTCTGCAGGCGCTATTGATAAATTAGAAGGCTTTGCGAGTCTAAATGGTCCTGATTTTTATAATTTACCACGTAATAGCGATACTATTACTCTCGTTAAAGAAACGTGGGATGTACCCGAATCTTATCCTTTAGGTAGCGATAGAGTTGTGCCAATTCGCGCCGGTGAGATAATTCAGTGGCAAGTAAAATAATAAATTATATGTTTAGTTATTTTGTGGTCTCTAGGTGATAATTTTTTATAAAGCCTATAGTAATTCTGTAGGTTTTTGTTTTTTTATACGCCTCTCAACCCTGTGATACCACATTTTACTTTGGATAACCGACCGTTATCAGCCATGATCTGATAGTTGGTATTTCTTAACGAATGAGGACGATAATTAGTTACTTTTTTAAATCTAAGGGCAACACTATGGTGAATTTTTGCTGTGTACTCATTAGATATTCGATCTTCTTGATTAACGCAAACTAATCTGGGAGATAAAGTACGATCTGCGATAATTTGAGTGCGCTGTTGTTGATGCATTAAACCTTCTGGGATTGGCTGAATTTCAAGGTCATCAATACATAAAAAGCTATCGATTTGTTTAAGGCGACTAAAATCTATTTCTTCTAGGTTTAAAATATGTAAGCCTTGTTGTCTGGCATGTAAACACATAAATTCTAAGCTTATATCTGATAAACCATCATACCAATAACCACCACCGATATCAGAGTGCACACCGGCAAACCATACTTCTAATACTCTGGGATCTCGATTAAACAATACAGGTTGAAAAGCAATGCGCTTTTCATCTAACGCCACAATATGTAATGCTTTTTTAATGTTCTTAGCTAAATTGCTATTTTCAAAAACAACATCGCTGGCTGGGCGTGTTTCAATTCTCATATCTGGTGAACCAATAGAGGCTACGGTATCAAAAACACCTAAAAATTTAACTTGATATTTAATTTGACTGGAAAATATTCGTGCAATGGCTGCACCACGGCTAAAACCAAAAGCAAATATTTCATCACCCTCTTGGTAATGCTTTTCTAAGTCTCGCTTAGCCTTATTGATAATTGATTTTATATCTGAAAATGCAGGTGAAAATAGAGAGTTAAATGTTTTTTTCAGCCAGTTACCATAAGTGCCGACGCCAGAATAGTAGAAACTATGTTGGTTATATTGATCATTATGAGGAGAGTTAGTTAAGCTGCCACCAAAATAAGCGTGTAATTTTAAGATATTACTTATACTTAAATCGACAGCGTAGTCCATGCTATCACTGGGTTCATTGCAAGTGCCATCAAAACAAAAAATAAATTTTTTCATTTTACACATTATTTTTTCAGCTATTTTAAGCAAGTGTACTTGATAAATGGACAATAGTGATAATTTTTATGGTAATTTTTTGTTTAATCTGTATGCTAAAAATAGATATTCTTGGATGATTTAAGTTTTGAGTAAAAGAAGTCATGTTTTTATTGTTGTATTTCTATTGATGTCCTTTTTGGGTCAATCAATGGCGTATGCTATGGATTCATGCCAGCTTCAAAAACCAAGCCACTTAACTTCAAAAATAAATATGATGGCAGATATGGATCATTCAATGGACTCATCTGAGATCAGTTGTTGTCAAACCGAACACTTATGCGCAATGAGTGGGTGTGTTTCAATGGCCATCACTTCTATTAATATGTTTTCACAAGTCGATTTTATTTCACAAAAAATAAATCAATCAAATGTTATTTTATTTAGCCAACCCCCCTCATCTTTATATCGTCCTCCTCTTAATAGCTAATGACAAAATAGATCCGTCTGAATTTTTCTGAGTTATTGCTCAGAAACTTCAAAATTATATTTAGAGGGGTATTTCTCATTATGAGTAATAGCCCCAATCTATGACCAAAAAAAGCTCTTGGAAGACGTTATGTATAAATCACTTTTAGTAATATTAACTTTAGTTGTGCTTATTGCTTGTACTGATAGCAATAAAAGTAATCAAAGCAGGCAAATAAGCAAAGAAAAAACACATTTAACCATATATAAACGAGAATCATGTGGTTGTTGTAATGATTGGATCACCCATTTAAATAACAATGACTTTCACACACAAGCCGTTAATGATGAAAATTTAACAAAATTTAAATTAAATAAAGATATCGCGTCACGCTATCACTCTTGTCATACCGCTGTATCTACAGATGGTTACGTATTTGAGGGGCATATTCCTGCAAAATATATTCAACAATTTTTAGCTAATAAACCTAAGAATACGATAGGTTTAGCTGTGCCTGCTATGCCTGTTGGTAGTCCAGGTATGGAAATGGACGATAAATTCTCACCTTATAACGTTTTGTTACTTCGCAAAGATGGCACTTATAGCACATTTGCAAGTGTTTCAAATCAAAAGAAACAATACTAATGAGGTGTGGTATGTCTAGCTCTAAAAGTAAAATATTAGTTGCTTTGGTTTTATTGACTCACTTTAATTTGATGGCATCAGATGTAGATAGTGAATCATTACTTACTTTGCAAAAAAGTATTACAAAAGCACAAGAGAATGACCCTTGGTTAACAGGAAATCAATATCAACAAGATTCAGTTAAATCTTTAAGCATAGCTGCAGGTACATACGCCGATCCTAAAGTCTCATTATCTATTGCTAGTTTACCAACAGATACTTTTAATATGTCACAAGAGGGTATGACGCAATTTAAAATCGGTGTAGCGCAAATGTTTCCAAGGGGGGACTCATTAGCACTTAAACAAAAGCAATTAGAACTGAACTCTGAACAATACCCATATCAAAGACAAAACAGAAAAGCCAAAATTGCAGTTACTGTTGGTCAGTTATGGTTAGATACTTATAGAGTTCAAAACAGCATTCGTTTAATACAGGCTGATCGCGCTTTATTTGAGCAATTAACAGATGTAGTCGCTGCGAGTTATGCTTCAACTCTAGGAAAAACCCGTCAACAAGATGTGATCCGAGCACAGTTAGAGCTTACTATGCTTGATAACAGATTAAATCAGTTGCAAGAGCAAAAAAATCGTTATGAAGGGCTGTTATCTCAATGGTTAACATCTAAAAATTTTAACGCTGAACAATCAATTAATTTGCATAGTATGAATGTAGGCGAAGTGCTACCAGAAGTTATGTTACTCAAAGAAAGTATTATAATATCAGATGTTTGGTTAACCCCTGATAAATTAGTTAAACACTTTACCGCGCATCCAAACATTATGGCGATTGACAAAAAAATTGGTGCCAGTACAAAGGGCATTGAGTTGGCAAAGCAAAACTATGAACCACAATGGGCTGTAAATGCCAGTTATGCTAATCGTGATGATGATCCTATGGGTAATAATAGGGCTGATTTATTTTCGGTAGGGGTGACATTTGATTTGCCTTTATTCACTGATAATCGTCAAGACCAACAAGTCAGTGCCGCTATTTCTCAAACAGAGTCAGTTAAAACTGAGCGTTTAATCGCTTTACGACAATTTCTAGGAGTTTACTCAAGTGCTAAAGGTCGCTTAAAAAAATTAATTGACCGTCAATCTTTATATCGCACTAAGTTATTGCCACAAATACAAGATCAAGCAGAAGCATCTTTAACTGCTTATACCAATGATGATGGTGATTTTGCTGAGGTAGTACGCGCACGTATAGCGCAATTAAATGCAAAAATTGAAAATTTAGCCATAGAAACAGAGATACAAAAAGTGCAATTAACATTGAATTACTTATTTATTAATCAAGCAGATCAAATGTTGAATTTCACAAAAATGGCTAACTCAAATAACAATGCATTAGGAGAAAAATAATGAATTTAAATATTAAGCTTGTTCTAGTTGCATCACTAACTGGTGTATTAACTTATGGCATTACATCACAATTTCAAAGCGCTTCAGTGACAAATATGGGCTCTCATGCCGAAAAAAATGAACCATTGTATTGGGTTGCGCCTATGGATGCTAATTACAGAAGAGATAAACCAGGCTTATCTCCTATGGGGATGGAGTTAGTGCCTTTTTATGCAGATGGTGCTTCAGGTTCTGATTCAGGTCTAGGCACAATCAAGGTTTCTCCTTATGTGGTGAATAACTTAGGCGTGAGAACCGGTGAAGCAAAAACGAAGCAATTACATTTAGAAATTAAAACGGTTGGTTATGTAAAATATGATGAAGATAAATTAATTCATATTCATCCAAGAGTTGAAGGTTGGGTTGAAAAACTTTATATCAAAGCCTTAGGTGATCCGGTGATTAAAAATGAACCAATTTATTCTTTATATTCACCTGAATTAGTTAATGCTCAAGAAGAGCTGTTATTAGCTATGGGTAGAAAAAACACCCGTTTAATTCGTGCTGCTGAAAATAGATTAGCTGCATTACAATTACCAAAATCTGCGATTACTAATATTAAAAAAAACCAAAAAGTGTCACAAACAATTATATTTTATGCGCCACAATCAGGGGTAGTTGAAAACTTAAACATACGAGAAGGTTTTTTTGTAAAACCAGGCACAAAAATAATGTCTATCGGAGCACTTGATGAGGTCTGGGTCGAAGCTGAAGTATTTGAAAGGCAAGCCAGTCAAGTTAAGAAAGGTACGGCCGTTACTATGACTTTAGATTATTTACCTGGACGTGAATGGGTAGGTAAAGTTGATTATATTTATCCTACTCTTGATGAAAAAACACGTACTGTAAAAGTCAGATTACGTTTTAATAACCAAGACATGATGCTTAAACCGAATATGTTTGCGCAAGTGGTTATACATGTAAAAGGCAGTGAAGCATTACTTATACCAACTGAAGCACTCATTCGTACCGGTAACCAAGATCGTGTGGTTTTAGCTTTAGGTGAAGGGCAATTTAAGTCTGTTGCCGTTAAAGTTGGTCGTTTCGACGATAAATCAGTCGAGGTTATTTCAGGTTTAATTGAAGGTGATAAAATAGTCACTTCAGCACAATTTTTATTAGATTCTGAGTCAAGTAAAAGTTCAGATTTTAAACGCATGTATCATAACGAACAACCTAGTTCGGTTTGGGTAGAAGCAAGCATAAATAGCTTAATGGCAAACCATAATATGATAAATGTTGATCATCACGCTATTAGTGATTGGGATTGGCCGAAAATGACTATGGACTTTATGGTGTCACCCCTGGTTGATTTTTCAAGTCTAGCAGTAGATATGATGTTACATATTGAAATTACTAAAGATGAAGATGGTAGCTTTGAAATCACATCAGTTCATATTCCTGAGCTAATGACTACTAAAAATAACGTGATGGGCGCTGAAGAAAAAATTCAAGTTATGCCTAATTCAAACGTTCACAACGGCCACTAGAGGGAGGATGTATGATAACTTCAATTATTAAATGGTCCGTTTATAATCGTTTTTTTGTATTGTTAGCCGCTGCCATTATCGTGGTAACAGGTTTATATTCAGTCAAAAATACAGCCGTTGATGCCTTACCTGATTTATCTGATGTGCAGGTAATCATTAAAACAACCTATCCGGGACAAGCACCACAGGTCGTGGAAGATCAAGTAACTTATCCTTTAACCACGGCTATGTTATCAGTACCAGGAGCTGAGACCGTAAGAGGATATTCATTTTTTGGTGATTCTTATGTTTATATCATTTTTGATGAAGATACTGACCTTTATTGGGCTCGCTCTCGCGTACTTGAATATTTGTCTCAAGTAATGCCTAATTTACCTGAAAATGCACGCCCACAACTGGGTCCTGATGCTACGGGGGTGGGGTGGGTATATTTATATGCCTTAGTGGATAAAACAGAAAATAATGATATAAGTCAGTTACGTAGTTTACAAGACTGGTTTTTAAAATATGAGTTGCAAACTGTACCGGGTGTGTCTGAAGTGGCGGCTTTAGGTGGCATGGTTAAACAATATCAAGTGAAAGTTGATCCTGATAAATTACGCGCATTTGGTATTCCCTTATCTTTAATTCAAACGGCAATTAAACAAGGTAATCAAGAAATTGGTGCATCTGTAGTTGAAATGGCTGAAGCGGAATATATGGTACGAGCGACAGGTTATATCAAAAATGAAACCGATTTGGGCAATATACCTTTAGGAGTTAATAAAAATGGTACACCATTATTGCTTAAAGATGTTGCTGACGTTGGCATTGGTCCACAAATGCGCCGAGGTATAGCTGAACTTAATGGTGAAGGAGAAACCGTAGGCGGTATTATTGTTATGCGCTTTGGTGAGAATGCTCAAGAAGTAATTAATGGTGTTAAAGCGAAATTAGAGCAGCTTAAAAAAGGTTTACCTGAAGGAGTTGAAATTGTTACAGTTTATGATCGAAGCGGTTTGATTGAACGTGCGGTTAATAATCTGGCCTTTAAATTACTGGAAGAGTTTGGTGTTGTTGCGCTGGTTTGTATTGTATTTTTATTTCATGTTCGCTCATCCCTAGTGGCAATTTTCAGTTTACCTGTAGGTATATTAGCTGCATTTACGGTAATGCATATTCAAGGTTTAAATGCCAATATCATGTCGTTAGGCGGGATTGCAATTGCAATTGGTGCCATGATTGATGGCGCGATTGTTATGATAGAAAACATGCACAAACACATGGAGCGAACACCCTTGACCAATGAAAATCGTTGGAAAATAGTGGCTGATTCGGCTGGTGAGGTAGGGCCTGCATTATTCTTTAGTTTATTAATTATCACAGTGAGCTTTGTGCCAGTATTTACTTTAGAAGCACAAGAAGGTCGCATGTTTTCACCTTTAGCTTTCACTAAAACCTATGCAATGGCGGCTTCTGCTGCACTGGCTATCACTTTAGTACCTGTGTTAATGGGGTATTTTATTCGTGGTAAAGTGTTATCCGAGCATAAAAACCCAATAAATAGATTATTAACAGCGGCTTATTTACCTGTACTTAAAAAGGTACTTAATTTTCCAAAAATAACCTTAGTGATGGCTTTAGTCGTACTCGGGATCGGTTTATATCCGGTGAATAAAATCGGTAGTGAATTTATACCGCCTTTAGATGAAGGTGATATTATGTATATGCCAACAACTTATCCGGGTATTTCTATTGGTCAGGCAAGACAGCTGCTACAACAGACTGATAAGTTAATTTATACTGTACCAGAAGTTAAAACGGTATTTGGTAAAGTAGGTCGTGCCGAAACTGCAACCGATCCAGCACCTTTAACTATGATCGAAACTTTTATTCAGCTGAAACCTCAAAATGAATGGCGTGAAGGCATGACCACAGAAAAACTGAAAAAAGAGCTAGATGCTTTAGTTAAGCTACCTGGTGTTACAAACGCATGGGTAATGCCAATAAAAACGCGCATTGATATGTTAGCTACGGGTATAAAAACACCTGTGGGCATCAAAATCGCAGGGCCTGATTTGGCTAAGATTCAGCAAATTGGCAAACAGCTTGAGGTTATTTTAAAAGATGTACCAGGTACCGCTTCAGTTTATGCTGAACGTGTTGCTGGTGGGCGATATATTAAAGTTGATATTCAGCGAGCTAAAGCAGCGAGATACGGTTTAAATATCGTCGATATTCAACAAGTTGTTTCTACAGCAATTGGTGGTATGAATGTATCACAAACCATTGAAGGATTAGAGCGTTACCCTATTAATTTACGTTACCCTCAAGATTATCGAAATTCACCTGAGAAATTAAAATTATTGCCTATTGTAACACCTACAGGGCAGAGAATATCACTTAGCGATGTTGCTAGTGTAGTTATTGAAGATGGACCTCCGGCAATAAAAAGTGAAAATGCACGTCTCAATGGTTGGGCTTTTATAGATATTGAGGACGTTGATATTGGAAGTTATGTTGAACATGCGCAAAAAGTTGTATCTGATGAATTAGATTTACCTGCGGGATATTCTATCGCTTGGTCTGGTCAATATGAATATATGTTAAGGGCAAAAGAAAAACTGACATATGTTATACCTTTAACCATATTTATCATAGTGTTATTGTTATTTATTAACTTCCGAAACTTTATTGAAGTTGGCATTATTATGGGTACTTTACCACTTGCTATGGTAGGCAGTATTTGGTTAATGTACTTGCAAGGTTTTAACTTTTCAGTTGCTGTAGGGGTAGGTTTTATTGCTTTGGCGGGTGTTGCGGTTGAAATTGGCGTAATTATGTTGGTTTATCTGAACCAGACTTATCAGCAGTTATTAGTTGATTGCCAAGAAAAAAGGATCAAACCAGATAGTACAAGCTTAAAACTGGCTATTTTAGAGGGAGCTGGTATGCGCATTAGACCTGTAATGATGACTGCAGCAGCTATTATTGTCGGTTTATTACCCATTTTATATGGCACAGGTACAGGTTCAGAAGTAATGAGTCGAATTGCAGCACCTATGGTTGGAGGCATGCTTAGTGCGGTATTTTTAACCTTGTTAGTACTACCTACCATTTATTTTGTTTGGCGTAAAAAATCGATTAAAGATATTTAATAATGGTTAATATGAAAGGAATTAAATAATGAATGTTGCGTATTTTGGTAATGATTGGCATATCGGGTGTGTAGATGTTTTTAAACAAAATGGCCATACCGTTAGTCATATTTTTATCAATGGCGAAAAAGCGTTTAATCACAAAATTCGTCAATACGCAGCTAAAAATAATATTCCTGTTATTAGTGTGAAACCTGATGAAAATCAAATGAAAATTATTATACAGCAAGGTGTTGAGTGTTTATTTTCAATTGAATATGCCTGGTTAATTCCCATTTCAGATAATATGAAAAATGTTTACGCATTGAACGTACACCCTACTATGTTACCTCATGGGCGTGGTACAACACCTGTTAGTTGGATTATTAACTCTTATCCGCAATATGCAGGTGTGACATTCCATAAATTAACAAATGAATTTGATTCAGGTGATATTATATATCAAAGTCCTATGACATTAGCTCCAGATGAAAGCTTTGAGACTTTAATGATTAAGTTACATCTAAGCATTCCAAAAATGCTAAATAAAATATTGAATGATTTTGATTTTTTATATCATAGGGCTAAAAAGCAAGATGTTGGTAGTACTTGGCCAAAACTTGAAATAAATAATCGTGTGATTGATTGGAATATGACCACAAAACAAGTAAAAGCATTGGCAGCTTGTTGTGGGAGATTTGGCATAGTCGCAATGCTTAATAATGAAACACTTTTGGTGAATCATATAGAAGTAGGTCAAATTGAACATGATTATAGCAATGGTAGCATTATTAAAGAAGATAATGAGACTTATGTCGTTGCCATAAGGGATGGTTTTATCATTTTAATGAAACATAACATCATAGAAAGGATTTGATGATTTTACAAATTAATCAAAAACATTTAAATACAAAGGCAGACTTGTTAAATCGAAAGCTGCCTTTTTAACACTAATCACGCGTTATTAAATTACTGTAATGAAAGTACTATGCAGGTTTGTGCTATGTAATAAGTACTCAATACAGATATTTGTGCTAGTTTGAATGATTTCACAAATCTTGCAAAAGCTAAAATAGAATCAGACAGCATAAACCAGATAGCACCTATTAAAACCATTAAGCTTCCTGTTGTATTCGCTGTTTGATAAAACATATTAGCGGTGATCACCATAGCTTGTAAAATTAAAGCATAAATTAAGACAGGGATTTTTAAGTTGCCTGTTTTTGGTAGTAATACTGCTAAATAACCAAAACCAATTAGCACAATGGGAATAACAGCATATAGGTTAATGCTGATTTGTGAAGCGTTTAAAAAGGCCATGATATAAAATATGTGCGCAATTAAAAAGCTGATCAAACCTTGCATAAACTTATCAGATTTGAGCATTAAAAAGACATCGCCAAGTAGTGAAAAAGCTAATCCTAAAAAAATTAAAAAAGCATAATGATTTAATTCAAACCCTGTTAAATATAAGGCAAAACTAATAATCGAAAATGTTGTTAGGGGCTTTAATATGTAGCAGGCAAAAATTTTATTGTAATGATCGGCGATAATATGAAATGAGCCAAATAGTGTAATTAATATAATAAATAGAAGCATATTTTTTCTTATTGTTAGTTTGTCTCTAAAATCGAGATTATGATACCCAAACCACTTCAAGATGCAGTCCTGAAACTGGTATCTTGAAGTGGCTTGGGTACAGGTTTATTCGATTGTAGTGTTTTTGCTCTATATTTGTCTTTAGTTATTTTAATTTTATAGAAAAAAGCACGATAATCTCGTGCTTTAATGGGGAAGTTTTATATAGATTATTGACAAGAACCTAAGTTACTCCAGACCTGCCATGGACCAGAATTTTGTTCTGGATTATCACCTTGGCTCCACCAGTTATTTTTATATTTAGTGCCATTAAGTGCTACTTCAGTACCCGATGAATAAACAGTACTTGCAGACCAAACCTCAAGTCCAGAACAACCTTGATTTGCTTCTGAAACTGAGACTGAATTTGTATAAGTGTCCGTTTTATTTCCAGTATCAGAAACTGTTAAAGATACTTGATAAGTTCCAGCTGAGGCATATGTATGACTCGGGTTTTTGCTAGCAGATGTATTGCCATCGCCAAAACTCCAATCATATGCAGTAACACCTTTATCATCAGTTGAATTATCGGTAAAATTAGCTGTTAGCTGTGAAGTAGATACACTGAATTTTGCTTTTGGTGCTTGGTTTTCATCTGGTCCTCCATTTTTACATTCTCCCTGATCTTGCCAAACATTAGTGAAAATCGTAGGTTTTGCACCAGTAGACCACCATGTCGCTTTATATTTACGGTTATTATATGATGCAAGATCATCAGTCTTGTAGCTAGTAGTTGAGCTCCAAGCTGGATATCCATCACAGCTCACAGTGCCGACCTTAACTTGAATTGTTTTGTGATCCGTTTGGCTCGCTGTATCTGTCACTGTAAGTGTTACATTGTATTCACCATCAGCAGAATAAGTATGGGTTGGGTTTTGTGACGTAGATGTCGCGCCATCACCAAAGCTCCAAGAGTAAACATTAATGCCTTTATCATCAGTTGAATTATCTGTAAAAGTAACTGACTTACCATTTATGCTATGACTAAAGTTTGCAATAGGCTTTTGATCTGTTGTACCACAGTTTGAATTTGCTAAATAATCACTGGCATTTTTGGCTTTAACAATACCATAACCATAAGATGTATCTCTGCCAGATGCCCCTTTATCTTGTGCAGTATTATTTAATGCATTTCTAATATCTTGATTTGAACAACTTAAGTTATTTGACCAAACGAGTGCTGCCACACCTGATACATGTGGTGTTGCCATAGAAGTTCCACTAATCGATTTATAAGCATTATTATTCCATGTTGAATTAACATTAACGCCTGGTGCAGCAATTTCTACTTGTGAATTATATTGAGAGAAAGATGCTTTTGTTCCTGAACTATCTACGGCTGCAACTGATACTACAGAATCATAAGATGCTGGGTATGACATTGAAGAGTTACCATCATTGCCTGCGGCGGCGATATGTAACATCCCACGGTTATAACTATTATCAAATGCTTGTTTTTCAGCTGTAGATGAGCCTCCACCACCTAAACTCATACTCGTAATGTTAGCGCCTGCTGCTTCACATTGATTGATCGCTGCAATTAAATCAGAGCCATATGCCCAGTTACCTGAATCGTTAAATACCTTTACAATATGTAAACCCAGTTGGCCAGATGGGTTGACACCAACGACACCTTGATTATTACCGCCTATTGCAGCGATTGTACCTGCAACATGCGTTCCGTGGCCATTACCATCGTTATACCAATTACCAGTGTCATTTGAACCATAACCATCATCACCTGTCACACCTGTGTTAGGCAGATCTGGATGGTTTAATGTGTAACCTGTATCCATGATACATACTTTTCTGTTACTACTTTGGGAATCTGATAATTGTTGAGCTTGCACCATAGAAATACCGTAAGGGGTAGATTCAGATAAAAGATAGCGTTTAGGATCCACTTCAACCAAACCCACATTTTCATCTTTAAGTAAAGCTGCTTTTTGCTCTGCGTTTAATTCAACAGCAATGGCATTTATATCAGATAAAGTATGAACTAATATTGCATTTACATTATTTGCTGTTGATTTCATTAATGAAAGCTTTGCAGCTTGAATACTATGTGCTGAATTAGCTTCAGACTGCGCCTTAAAGATAGCGCTGTCATTTAAATGGACAATAAAGCGTTGGGCTTTATCTGTTGATTCTAATTGAGCACTTGTACTTGCTTGAATGCCTGATGTAATGAGAGATAAGGCAAACCCAGTTGCTAAACTAATTTTTGTTTTATTATTCATTTTTCTAAGTTCTCTTTATTATTTTTAATATTGTTTTTAAAACTGCGTATTCATTTTATTGAATATACATAGCAATCAATTTAAATGTTAAATTGGTGTTAATTAATAAATAGGTTTTTTTGTTTTGTGTCAAATCTGGGTAAATTTATTTGTATGAACGATTTAGTTGGTTTTTGTTTTTCATTGAAGGTCTTATTGTTGATGTATATATATTTATACGTTTAAATTTAATATTTAATTTATTATTATTAATGGCTTATATTTTATTTTTGGTATTTTTTAAATTAATGTAAATTAAATTTTTATTTCGTAATTAATAACACCCAGTGTGTTTGATAGCTTTTAAATCTAAGTTATAATTATTTAGAATATTAAAGTGCATCAAAATTAATTTTAATATTAAAGTTGTTTAAATTGTGTAACGTAGGATTGACATTAATTTTTAATGTCATAACAGTTTTGTTTATTTTAAATGATACATTTATAAAAATGAATAATTAATTTAATAACATTTAATGTTTTGTATTAAATATTCACTATGTTAGTGTTTTAGTCGATAAATATAAAGTTTTCATACCTAAAATAACTTGTTATCCCAAAAAGTAGCAAGCCGATACACTAAATGATAGAGTTCGTGCAATTGTAATAAATCAGTAAAAGCACCTAGTTGATACTAAACTTAAAATAGGTTTAGGGGCGCACTTAACTTCGGAGAATAAAAGTGACTGTATTTAATCAAGTTGAATTTGATAACCATGAACAAGTGGTTTTTTGTTCTGACAAAAAGTCAGGTTTAAAAGCCATTATCGCTGTACATAATACTAAACTGGGTCCTGCTGTAGGCGGTTGTCGTTTATGGGATTACGCAAGTGATGAAGATGCTGTTTATGATGTATTGCGTTTATCAAAAGGGATGACTTATAAAAATGCAGTTGCCCGCTTACCATTTGGTGGTGGCAAGTCTGTCATAATCGGTGACGCTAAAAAAATCAAATCAGAAGAATTATTCCGTGCTTTTGGTCGCCAGCTTGAGCGTTTAAATGGTAGCTACTATTCAGCTGAAGATGTAAACATTACGACAGGTGATGTTGCTATCATGAATAAAGAAACTAATTATGTTTTAGGTCTTGAAGGTAAAAGTGGAAACCCTTCACCTTTTACTGCTTTAGGTACTTTTTTAGGTATTAAAGCGGCGTTTAAGCATATTAATGGCCATGAAGATTTAAGTGGTGTTAAAGTTGCGGTTCAAGGTTTAGGTGCTGTGGCATATGGTTTATGTAAACATTTGTATTCAGTGGGTGTTGAATTATTCGTAACCGATATCAACCAAGCTGCAATTGAACGTGTTGTAAATGATTTTAATGCAATAGCTGTTGGTATAGATGAAATATATGACTTAGATGTTGATGTTTATGCACCATGTGCACTAGGTGCAACAGTAAATGATGAAACAATTCCACGCATTAAAGCAAAAATCATAGCGGGCTGTGCAAATAACCAGCTTGCTGAATGTCGTCATGGAGAAGTATTACGTGAAAAAGGTGTTTTATACGCACCTGATTATGTTATTAATGCAGGTGGTATTATCAATGTTTGGTATGAAACACATGAAGGCGGCTACAATGAAGCGGCATCAACTAAACATGTAGAAGGTATTTATACTACTTTATGTGAAATATTTGAGCGCTCTCAAGCAGAAAAAAAATCCACGCATTTAATTGCTGATGAATTAGCGCAAGAGATTATTAAAAACGGTTTATAATATACTCTGCTAATTGGAAATTCAGGTTCAGAGCATGGGTATAAATCTATTGCATATATACCCAAGCTACTTGGAAATGCATGATTTCAGCGGGAGTTTAAATGGTCAAATACAAGACATTTATTGCAGGTAATGGTTATTCCCTTATCAACATAAATAACGCGGTAGTTGACCATTTAAAACCCGCCCGTAGGGAATTTATCAGGTAAGTAATCACTACGTTACATTAGTTTGAAAGGCAATAAGCATTCCTAAAATGATGTGCCTTGTGCTAACTCACCTGATAAATTCTGAAACAAGCATTATCAAGTGGCTTGGGTATATTTATTATTACTACTATGTGGTGTAAAGAATATAAATGATAAAATCCTCGTATATTACGGGGATTTTTGTTATTAGGAATTAATATGAATAATGTGACTAAAATAGATCTAAGCAAATGGGAAAGAGCACAACATTTTGAGTTCTTTAAAAGCTTTTCTGATCCTTATTTTAATGTTACAGCAAATATAAATGTTAAAGATTTGTTTGTATTTGCAAAAAGTACTGGGGTTTCATTTTTTCACAGCTATTTATTTTTAACGCTTAAAGTAGCAAATAATTATCAGCCCATGCGTTTACGTATTAAAAATGATGAAGTATTACTGGTAAAGCCAGTCAATGCCAGTGTTGTTCAGCTATGCAATGACGAGTCTTTTAGATTTAGCTATATTGATTTTGACAATGAATTTAATCAATTTGATATAAAAGCAAAATTAGCAGCTAATAAAGCTAAAATAGCGCCCTTTTTTTCAAATGATTTTAACAACAATGAGGGTCAGCTCAATACACTTCATATTTCGGTATTGCCTTGGCTTAATTTTACTTCATTTAAGCATGCTACACATTTACCTAATGAACTGGGGATCCCTAAAATGGTGTTTGGAGCATATGATGCTGAAACAGGAAAAATGCCATTATCAATAGAAGTACATCATGCGTTGATGGATGGTATTCATATCGCTAAATTTGTTAATCAATTACAAACATATTTAAATGAACCACAGTTTCATATCATGACAAGTTAAACGAGACTAAAGTCTCGCCTACGAATAGATAAACAGGTGTCGACTTAAACTTTAGCAATAAATATAGCTCTTAGTGGAGCCGGATAACCTTCGATCGTTTTTGATTTGTCGTTAGGATCTAAAAAACTATCTAAAGATTCGGTTTCTATCCAATCTGTTACACGTTGTTCTCCTAAAGATGTTGTATCTTCATTCACAACTTTAATATCCTTAAAACCAACACGTGTCATCCATAATTTTAATGCGTCACAACTTGGAATATACCATACGTTACGCATTTTTGCATAACGATCAGTTGGCATTAATACCGCTTGTTCGTCACCTTCAATCACTAAAGTTTCTAAAATTAATTCGCCACCAGGTTTTAATTGCGCTTTTAATTGTACTAAAAAGTCAATTGGAGAGCGGCGGTGGTATAAAACCCCCATAGAAAACACTGCATCAAAAGCTTTCAGTTGTGGTAATGCTTCAACGCCAATAGGAATTAAATGTACTTTAGGATCTGGATTAAAATGTTTTATAGCATGGAATTGACATAAGAATAGATCTGTTGGATCTATGCCAACAACAAAATTAGCGCCTTCACCTCGCATTCTCCACAAGTGATAACCACTACCACAACCAATATCGAGCACGGTTTTACCTTCAAGAGGAGAAATATGCGCTAACAAACGATCCCACTTCCAATCACTACGCCATTCAGTATCAATATGAATGCCATGAATATGATAAGGTCCTTTGCGCCAAGGCATCATGCGTTTTAATAAATGGGTTATTTTTTTATCATGGCCAGCGATTAATTCATCAGCAGTGCCAAATTCAACTTTTTCAGTAATATTTATATTTTTGGTATTAGTCTGAGGTAAGTTTTTTAAAACCTTTTCCCATTTAGGTAAATCACCATGTGCAGCTTCATCTTGCCATTCACGTAATTGTGTTGGTAGTGTTTCTAGCCAAGGGCTAAGTTCAGTTTGCGCAATTTGAGCGTAAAACGCTTTAAAATTATTGTCCATCTATAAACCTATTCAAAAATCTATTTAATTGCTATTAAAGAGCAAAAATTGAAACACTGATACCAGACTTGTGTTTGGGAAAATCCGATATTTTGTAATCGTGTTAAATGACTGCTTAAAGTATCTGGCTGCATAACATTTTCAATTGCTGTGCGTTTTTGGCTAATTTCAAGTTCTGAGTAACCATTAGCACGTTTAAAGTCGTGATGAAGGTCAATGAGTAATTCGTTGGTTTGTTCATTTTCACCGCGAATTTTTTCGCTCAATAATAATATGCCACCAGGATTTAGACCTTTATAAATTTCTTCAAACAAGCTAAGTCGTTGCTCTTTAGGTATAAATTGTAAAGTGAAGTTTAACACAACAACGGATGCATTTTTGATTTCACATTCTGTAATATCACTAAGTCTTACATCAACAGGGATATCTGAGCGAAAACCTTCTAAGTGTAATTTACAGCGTTCAACCATAGGTTGAGAATTATCTAATGCGATAATTTGACAGTTTTCTTTGTTGATATTACGTCGCATGTTTAAAGTGACTGCGCCTAACGAACAACCAAGATCATAAATATTCGAGTTATTTTGTGCATACTGACCAGCAAGCTTACCCATAGTGCTGACTATTGTTGTGTAGCCAGGCACTGAACGTTGTATCATATCAGGAAATACTTCGACCACTTTTGCATCAAAACTAAAATCTTCTACTACTTGTTTATTAGCATATATGTTGTCTTTAATAGTCACTATTTACACTCATTCAATATCAATTGCGCTATTTTACGCATTTTGTTTGGATTAGTCAGCGTTAAAGTGATATTTATCACTTTGGAATATTTACTAATAATGTGATCCTAACATTCAATTTCCTTAAAAGTAGGTTAGACTTCTACTAGTTGAGTTAAATCATGTTCTAGAGAGGATAAATGAAAAAGAATAAAATAATTACAACTGATGATATTCTCGTAACCTTATGTCAGTCTTTTACTGAGGTTTTATCTACAGCCAGTGGTAATATAATAAACTATTCGGCTATGGTACAAAAAATTACCAAAACATGTTTACGGCCAGATATTGGCTGTTTTGTATTATTTGATGGCGGTTTTAATGGCATAGTTGTATCTAACTTTACTGCGCAAGCAGCAATAGAAATTTATCAAGACTATATGCGAAATATGGGCATGCCAGAGTCTGAAATAGCAAGCAGCCATATGTCGGATGATGTTTCAAACGTTATGGGTGAATTAATGAATCAAATTGTAGGTGATTTCACGGGTAAAGTGAGAGATCAACTACATACATCTATCACTCAAAATCAACCGAAAATGATGGCAATAAATAAGCTTGTGCAAATTTCAGTTGATACAACTATGGATAGACCACAAGCTAGACGCGTAACTTTTACAACAAAAAATCAGAATATATTTTATGTTGAGCTTGCCATGGATAAAACAGAGTTTATTAAATTACATGACTTTGATATTGCTGAAGCAATCGATCCTGATGAAGTAATCGAGCGAGAAGCTAAAAATAATAAAGCAGAGGTAGTTAAAGATGAAACACCAGCAGTGGATGATATTGATGATGATTTTATGGCTGAATTAGGCCTGTAAATAGACTAAATTATGTTCATTCATTATTCGTTAATTATAATGAGTGAACAGCTTGTATTTTAAATTTTGATATTTCAATATTATTACTCACCTTAAAGTTACTTCGTTTATTTCGTACTATTTTAAAGTAAATATTTACTATACTAATCAATAAGTATTAATTATTTGCTTTAACTGATAATACACTGGCTATCTATTTTAAAATAAGTTAAAAAACAGAGGTATATAAGTTATTAAGTGGAGAAGTATTATGATCAAAGTGATTATTGAACGTATTATCGCAGATGATATGGAGTCAACTTATGATGTAGAATTAAAAAAAACTCTGACTGCTGTAATGGGTGCTAAAGGGTTTATTTCTGGTACATCTTATATTGATATCAATAATAAAAATAAACGAACTATTATAACCGATTGGCAAAATATAGAGTGTTGGAAGCGTTGGCAAAAATCGGAAGTAAGAATTGAGGCTAATAGCCAAATACGCTTAATGCTGTCACAGGAGGAAGTGGTTAAAACTTTAGAATCTCAACCACTTGCTTAATTAACCTCAACTCGGATTAATTAAAATTAGGTTGTCGTTTCTCAACAAAAGCTGTTAAAGCCTCTTTTGCTTCGGGAGATTGTAGCCTTTGAATAAATAACTCACCTTCGCCTAAAATTGTTTGTTCTATTTGATTTACAATATTAGCTTTCATAATATGTTTTGAAGCCTGTATTGCTGCGGGTGGTTGATTTGCCATTTTTATTGCTACATCAAGCGTATTTTGTAAGCATTGACCTAAATTACAAATTTGATTGATAATACCAAATTCATTTGCTTGTGATTCATTAAAGCCTTCTCCAAGCATTAACAATTGAGCACTTTTTTTTTGACCTATTAACATAGGTAAAATTAAACTGGAGCCACCTTCAGGAGTACATCCTAAACTTACAAATGGCATCTTAAATAAAGCCCCCTCAGATGCAACAATATAGTCGCAATGTAAAAGCATGGTAGTACCAATGCCAATTGCAGAACCAGATACGCCGGCAATTAAGGGTTTTGTGAGTCTATTTAAGGTGAGCAAAAATATGAATACATCTGCTTGAGTGCTGGTAGGTGGATTATTTATAAAGTCATTTATATCATTTCCAGCACAAAAGTCATTTTCATCACCTGTGAGCATTATCACATGAATAAGATTGTCTTCTTCAGCTTCGAGTAAAAATTGTGTTAAATCCCGATACATTTGCTCAGTAAGTGCATTTTTGTATTTAGGACGATTAAACTGAATATGCCTTATATTATTATTTATTGTTTCGGCAATGATTAATGCTTGGTTCATACTTGGACCTTTGAAAATTAATCTATGAGTTAGGTATTCAGATTAATATTAAGTTTTAAATAAAGCAAACATGTTTAATAAAAGAACAATCTCATGTTAAAAAAAGGCTATCTCCTTGATCAAGTAAAACTAAAAATAATCTCATATCTAACTCAATTTGGTGATATTGAGGTTGCATATGTTCACATAATTTATAAAAAGCTTTATGTAGTACTCCTAACAAAAAAAATAATCAATTTTCTAAATGTGCTGCTTTTTAAATGCTATAGCTTGTTTATGATTCATTTATATGTTGATAATTGTCAATACTTTGTTACGCTGTTTATATATACAGCTAATGTAAGGGTGGATTTTGAATTCAGTCGCTATTAAATTATTACCATTAGTTCAAAGTGCATTATCACATAGTTTTAAAAGGCTACTTTCAGATAACGCCCCTAAAGAGTGTGGAGCTGTAGTAGTCAACAACTATTCAGCTTACGTATCAACATTCAAGCCTTCTGGTTACACAGCGCTTGATATTCTAAATAGCCCTGAGGAATTATTAAAGCAATTACGTGGCTTTGTGGGCTTTATTTACTCGCAGTATAACTGCAAACGAGCATACGACGTGACACGGCTTGTCATCAGAACCTTTGATACACTTGCGAAATATCAAATAGATTCACCTCAACTTTCCATGGTTGAGGTGAATGACGATATTGGGCAGTGCATTGATGAATTCATAAATCTACAGGTTAGTCCAGATCGCCTCAGCTATCTTAATGGCTGGCAATTGAAATCGAAGGAAGGTAAAATTTTTAACTTTGCAATCGGTCAATTCCATGAAGCCTATGGTGATAAGCTGACGGCTGATATTTATCGCCATACTTACGAGTATGGTAGAACACAAAAAAGTACGACCTTGAGATCCAGTGTTGAGCCTTTTGCCGCTTTTCTAAATTCGTTTGCAACGCATTGTGATAGTGATGATGATTTGCGAGCTCAACTGAAAGCTAATAAATTGAGTGCGTTTCTTGAGAAAGTTATGTGGTGTTCATTTAGCCGCCACTTAGCAAAGAGTAATAAAAGTGCAGCGTTTTTTGTACGCTGGACTAGTGCTATTAAAGTTTTCAGAATATGCTTTATTGATAGCGGATTAATTGATGAACCAGTTAGGCCAATTTTAACCCCCGTATTTAGAGAAAGTTCTCAGCCTATCGCAAAGGTAGCTGCAGGTGGTAAGCTAACTGCCAACGAAGAGAAACTGTGGCTTGCCACCATACCTCTGCACATAAAAGATGAGACAGCGATCCAAATCATCGAGGACAGGTTACAAGCGAGTGAAGAACATGTTCGGGCATCATACGATGCTGTTTTTGAACGTATAAAAGATAAGCATGAGCGTAACCTTAAACTGTCAAAAATAGGTAGCGTGAAACCCATTATAGGTGGCAGTTCCGGCTTTAAAAAGAATGAACGCGTGCGAGTGGGTCGTAACCATCTAGCAAATAGTATTGCATCATTTTATAAGTATGGTGTTGGTGCAGGCTTTACAAGTTCTGAACAATTCTTTGGGGGGAGTTTCTATAACAGCGATCGTATTAGTGCCTCTGATCTAGTGGACGAACTAAACCTACCCACTACCTCTACGCTTGGTGCTCTGTGCACGTTGTTAGTGTTGGAGCATCCCGCTCTTACGCCTTCTGCACTACATAATTGGGAGTTGTTTAATAAGAATGGGCAAATGAGTGGGTATAAACAAGTTGGCAACAACTACGTAATTGTCGTTCATAAAAACCGAAAGGGTGCGCGGAATGCTCAACAAGATATTATCCTGAACGAATACAGTCAATCCATTGTTAAGACCTTAATTAATCATACAGAACTTGCTCGACAGCATCTAAAGGCAAATCCGAGCACTGATGAGTTTCAAGAAAACGCGTGGCGTTATATGTTACTCAAAGCTAATTTGAAAGAAGCAAGTTGGTGCGCTACTTTGGGAGACTGTCTTAGTGCAGCATCTGTAAAAAGGGCTTATCGGCATTGGGTGTATAGTCATCCCAGCAGTATGAGTGAGAGCGATAAGTTATTGTTATCTAGGTCGGTAAGCTTACGATCAGCCCGTAAAATCCGAGCTATACGAACATACATCAAAACCCACTCTTTGCGCGAGGTTGCAGAGGTCTTGGGGCATAACACAGTTAACGTTGACCTATTAAACAAATACCTTCCTTCTGCGCTGATGGATTTTTTCAATACAAGATGGATACGCCAATTTCAAAATGCGTTTATTTACATTGCAATGCAGGAATCGGAATATCTTTTTGAAGCTGTTGATATTAAACCTGAAAATCTCGATGAATTTTTACAAAACCATGGTATTCACGATATACCTAAATTGTTTGGTAAATTCAAAAGTCACGCAATGTTATCTCTTGTTGAGAAAGAAGAGCCCCAAGAACGATTTGATGAGGTAACTCTGACTATTACTAAAAATGTGATGAGAGTTCTTATTGCTATTAAGAGTATTGTCGACCGCTCAAAAGAAGTGCAGGATGGTCAAATTTTTCGTGACATTGTATCAACTTGGTATGAAGCTGCAACGCTTATCCTTACCGAAGATGCTCGAGAAAGTACAATTAATGCCGAGCGCTCACAACTTATCGCTGACGCCAATAAATCCCCCCTTGATATTCAACTCATCGTCGGAGCGTTAACATGTTAAAACTGATTGTAAATAACTTAAAGGAAAAAAAAGTCGGACTTCATGAGTTAAATAGTGAAGAGTTAACAGAAACGCTTCATTACGCGGTTGCGAATCAAGATTTAATTTTACAACGTGAAATTGGTAATCACTTTACCCACATATACGACCAGAAGGATGAAATGCCTTATTGGTTTAAAAGCTCGTACGATGATGATGTCACTATTATGAACTTCGGTCAAAAAGATAAAGCTATCGACTGGGCATCTGTGACGCTTGACGATGGTTTTCCTCTTACTCACTCTAAGCATAAGCCTCTGCTTAATTCCCTTAAAAACTGGTTGCTTGCGGTGTCTGATCCACTTGAAAATGGCGGTTCGGTCATCAAAATAAACACAGTCAAAAAGGGGGTAGAGAAAGTATTATCGTTAATAGACGCTATTTTATTGCGCTCAGACGCATTAGAGCTAAGTCAATATCATCTTAACCACATCACAATTGACTTCTGGCTATCTATCTTTAAAGTGATGTCTGAGAATGGGGCAACTAACGGGATCTATGATTTTATAGGTCGAACAAAAGAGTTAGTTAAAGCCCACATAAGTAGTATCACGCAAGAACAAGTAAATGATTTTGTCAGTAAATATCCCTTTGTGAGTAGAGATATCGCAGAAGACGATTTAACGCTTTATTTTACAAAAGAAGAGCGCGCTAAGGCATGTTGCTGGCTTTACGCTCAAGGTTATTATAAAAGTAAAAGTGAAAATAAAGCTAGATTTTCTGCACAAGGCAATGGTGTTGTGCTAGAAAGAATGCTCTTTGAAGGGAAAATTGTATCTCCAGCCCTAAGCATTCCCAACTGGACAGAGTTATGGCTTACCGAAAGAGCACACTCAACTGAATATCGTCCTTTTAATACAGAAGAATCAGAAGCTTCAGCCGCAGAGATTATATATCTCAATGGCTAAGTTGATTAACACCAACCTATTCAAGGGCAACTCAAGTTCACCACCAATTGAGGCGACAAAAACACTTACCATAAGTACAATTAATAATTTAGTGAAGTTAAAGCCTGCAAGTAGGACTCAAACCTTGCACCCTGACGTGGTATTTAAGCTGACTCGACAAGCTTTTGAATTTGTTTTTACATACCAGCAAGATATTTTGGATGCTTGCTTGTTTGCGCTCTCACAAGGAGCTGGCAAAAGTGTGGAAACAGGTAGCAACAAAGAACGACCTGACAAAAAAAGCGATAAGTTCATTCTAGATATTCATCAAAATATGTCAATGACTGAACGTGGTCACTTTATGAAAACCAAAGTAATGAGTACACTGAATGAAAAAACTCTTAAGGCTATGCGTATTCAGCAAGTATTACCTTTTGCAGTTCTAGCGCCTGACAAGTACAACGCCATACGGAATAATGAGAGTTTATTTGAGCTTTACGGCGTACTCATAGGGAGTTGTCAGTACCTTACCGGCATAATTACAGCAAGAAGACAGGATGAGTTGGTATCATTAAAAAGCAGTGGTAATCTGTCACCAAATAAAAATCCATTTGATGAGGAGAATGAATATATTGAATACAATATGATTTTTAAACTCAAAAAATCAGGTAGTGGCGGTAAGTTATCGACCAACCAAATCATCGAAAGACCAATAACTACTTCTATTGCAAAAATAATCTGGCGACTCGAAGCGTTTAACGATGCTGCTATATCTCAAGGGGTGATTAAAGGTAAAACGCTAGGTCTCTTTAATAACTTAGATGCAAAAAATTGTCGCCTTACCAAGCCCCTAGTTAAGACTTTTAATAATCATCTCAATTCGATATGTGATTATTTTGAAACCCCCCTTGTTAAAATGAGTAATGGTGAGCTAAGACGACAGTATGTGAGACAGCACCAGTCGAGACGATTCTTTGCATTACTGTTCTTCTGGCAAAAACGTTTCCAAGGACTTGAAGCCTTGCGTTGGATGCTAGGACATACTGATATGTCACACTTATATCATTACATATCAAGCAATGAAGTGGGTGATATTCTCAATGGGGTTAAGGCCACTGTCATAGTGCAAGGTGTTCTGAATAAGGATGGTGAGTTAGAAAAACTAAAAAGTATCGGTGAGTTAAAGGCAGTGCTAGCTAAAAAATACAATGCTGGAGCGGTAATTATTGATGACTTGGAAAGCGTTATCGACCTGTCAGATGACGACGACATTACGGCTCCGCATATTGACCAATTGAAAGCAGAGGCAAATCTGGAGTCGAACCTTGAAGAGTTATTAAAAACGGGTGAAATCATCTTGGAACCGAACTTCTTCAAAGTTACTGACGAAGACGGACAGGTTCGAGAAACTTTTAATTTAGCATTTCAAGTAAAAGCTGTGTAAGAAACATAACAATGAAAAAGAATAAAGAAACGAATCAAAGAACAATACTGGCAACCGAAGCGTTGTTACAAGAAATTATCAAATCGCCAGATGTATTTAAAAACAATAATGTCCTTGTAAAAGCGCTTAAATCACAAGGTGGTTTAGCCAAGTATGAAGATGACGAACGGCATATCGGTGTTGTTTCGGTCAATACAGTTAAAACCCATTCAGACTTGTTGTTTGATGACGGTTTTGATGATGGCCGTGGTGGTGGCTTTGATGTACTCAGAATTAATGCTCGTGACGCTATAGAGAAAGCTTTAAAAGGAAAAATAAAAAAGAGCAATGAAGAAAGTGCAAGACAAAAACTAGCTGCAACTGAAAAAACGCTTACTATCACTCAGCAAAGTAATTTCCTATTGAATACAGTCATTAAAGAAATGCGCGCACATTTAAAAGAAATGGCATTGCAAGATTGGACGGATGAAGAACGATTAAAGCACTACAAAGATATTAATAAGAAGATTGAGGCGCAGCTTAATTATGTCAACTATGGGGAAGTCTGATGCCTGTAGTTAAACTAAAGGATTTTTCTCGTTGGTCACATCTAGGTTTTGATGGAAAATTGACATTTTATAAACCAAGGGACATACCGTTTGTCACCTATAAAAATGGTGTGCCTTGCTATGAAGCCAACATGTATATTCATAAATTGCTTGAGGAAGGATTGAAATTCCAGACAATCAGGACGTATGCCAACTGTATTATAGCTTTGGTCTATCACGTCGAAAGTGCAACCCATCTTAACCGTTTTAGAGACTTAACTGATGCTACTTTTCGCTTGTTTATACAGGGATTGCAAAGCGAGAAACATCCTAATGGTGAAAAGGTTAAAAGTAACAATAGGGTTTTGGAAGTCGGCATTCGATGCCTTAAATTTCTTGAGTTTGTCCAAGAGTACCATGATTTAAAACTGTTTATTGGCAAAGACAAAGCCAATGCCATTACGGTGGTTGAGACAACTCACAAAATTTCAATTGAGGGAAGTAGGCACAAGAAAGAAATTACCTCTACTTCACATATTTGCCTACCAAGCAAAGATGCTGTCAAAAGACGATTACCCGTTGGTGAAAAAGACGCGTTAAAGGTATGGTCGTTTATACAAACCAATGTCAATAAACCAGTTCGTTATCGTGATATAGCTCTGTATCAATTAATGGAGCAAACAGGTGGTCGCGTTCAAGAACTGCACCTAGTAACCGTGAATGATTTCAAAGACGCTAGAGACATGATCGAGCCGTCTCTTAAGATGCACACGCTAAAGCGTAAGGACGAAAAGAAAACAAGACATGTGCCTATTCCCCACACGCTTGTTACTGATATCGCTCAATACATGAAATATCGTCGTAAAATCATGAAGAAGAAAGGACTCACCGGAGATAAAGATCATGGCTTCTTGTTCATATCAACAAAAACAGGTGAGCCTTTTAAATCAGGCTCATGGACGACTTATTTGAACAAGTGTAAAAAGGAATTAGGTATCAAAGGTGAACTTCATCCGCACCTCTATCGCCATGCTTTTATTACAAACAAACTCATTGAGATTATTCAGCAACATGAAGACGTTACTAATGCTGATGATTTTAGAAAACACCTACTTAATACCGAAACTTTCAAATTACAGTTGAGAGAGTGGACAGGGCATACTCTATTGCACTCCCTTGATACATATATTCACTTGGCTTTCGCCAAAATACGAGGCTACGCTAAAGCTTATAGTGCGGTTGCACTATCTGCATCTGTAGGTATTGTTGAAGACCAGTTAAGTCGCATTGAAAAACAAATTCAGGATAAAGAACTGAACTTTACAGAAGCCCTAGCATCACTGAAAAGCACAATAAAGGCTTTTGGATTAGATATTAAACAAGCTAAAATTTGATACACCTGCTGACTCACCTTTGATGGATTGGTAAAGAAGAAGATGAACAGGTATACTTTTGTTTATTGATAAACTAGATAATTATCGAATCTTAGGTGACACCGATTAATTTAGCTTTATATATTTAAGTCCATCTAGCGGTCGAAATATAAATAAGTAAGGTACAGTTTTTTTAATTATTTAACTTGAACAGATGACATATTCAAAAACAAAACCAAATCAACTTAAGTATTTATCTTCATATCCTCTAGAAGTACAAAATAAAATCAGAACCATGGTTGAGCAGGATACATTAGGACGCTTTTTACTTAAAAAGCACCCTAAAACTCACAATATCAACAATGATAAAATGCTTCGTGAATATGTTATGAATTTAAAAAACACACATTTACGAAAGTCTTCTCCTTTGAGTAAAGTTATTTATGATAAAAAAATTCATGTTGTGAACAATGCTCTAGGGCTACATACCTTTATATCGAGAGTTCAAGGGAATAAATTAAAAAGTAAAAATGAAATACGAATTAGTGAAATATTCAAAACTGGTCCCGAAGCATTCCTACAGATGATAGTCGTTCATGAATTAGCTCACATCCGGATAAAACCCCACGATAAGGCATTTTATCAATTGTGCCAATATATGTTACCTGACTACCATCAACTAGAATTTGAAATGCGTGTATATCTAACTCAACTAGAGCTAAAAGGTGATATATACTAACCAAAATTCCATATTGGGTATTTAGTTAGTCATAAACTATATAATTAGTGATGCTGTTCTACAGTTTTTGTTGTCGTCTGACAATACTCCCATTTGCAATAATGTATAGTTGGTTTATATCTTTTGAGTCGACACCAACATTTAGAAAACCAGGATGGGCGGATAGTATTAACCATTAAATAAACTTTTCAATTGTTAATAAATTCATCTTAACTCACTCAAACCAAGCGCAATCGACTCTTGCTTAAATCGCCCAAAAACATTGACCACATTCTCATAAGATGCCGTTAAAAAATGTTCTGTATATGATTCAACTTCAGTATCATCAAAGTGAATAATTTCTTTATTCTCATAAACAGCCAATGTAAACTTTGACTTACCAGCAACAGAGGGGCTTTTATCAAAATTTACATCTGTTGATACTTCAGATTCATCTTCAACACGATTAGTCATCTTCTCAAACTTCACCACATCAGCTTCAAATGGTACATCTTGCTTAACACGGTAAGCATATTCCAAAAGCTTAGGCTCAGCAGGCATATACATAACAGCTCCTTGATTCTTCGAATCAGTCATTCTTAGTATTCGGCCCAAAATCTGTCTAAAGTGCATTTCTGTTTTTATATTGGTTAGGTGACAACACACCTGTAATCGAGGGATATTCGTTCCTTCGCTGATCATGCCAACAGAAATAATCCATTTAGTTTGTGCATGTCTAAATTGTTGAATAATACAGGTTGGCTCATTTTCTCTGTAAGTTACAACCGTGGCATCCTCGTTAAAATATGTTTTCATTATCCTTGAAATCTGTTTTACATGCTCAACTGATGACGCAACAATTAATCCTGCAGCATCAGTGTTTGTCGCTCTAATTGAGCTTAATTTTTTTTGAGCAGAAGAAATTACGTATTTAATTACTTTTTCATTTTCAATAATCTCCTGATACGGAATGATTGATTGAGATAATAAACACTTAAAGCTAGTAAATGTTTTTGTCTCATTGTCATCAACCACTGAAATCTTATTATTATCCACTGCGATTATCTGTGGTATACGACAAACATTATCCTTAATAGCCTCAGCAAGCCCATAAACGTAATCACATGATATTTTGTTACTAGGATGCATATAGTTTGAAAGAACAATAGGAGCAGCGTCTGAACGCCAAGGTGTCCCAGTTAACGCCAATGTGTACTTAGCCTTATCTTGAATGTTTAAGATTATTTGTTTGCCCCAGGCATTGGCATTATTTGTATTTGACCCTGCACAATGGTGGATCTCATCAAAAATCACAAATACTTTATAACTCTTAAATAACTGCCAAAAGTTGTTATCGAGATACTGTAAGTTTTGGTATGTAAGAGAGTGCCCTTTAGCGCCAAGTAAGCCATCAAATCTTTCATTAATTCTTAGTTGTAAACTTTGACTGAAATCTTGAGCAACTATGGAAGAAGGTGAAAAACAAATAACTAAATCAACCAAGTTATTTTTTAATAGACGATCAGCCAATTCCGATGCCATCAGAGTTTTACCTGCGCCAGGTGTTGCTAAAGTTAAAAAATGGCTATTGCCATTAGAGTATTGTTTTAAAGCTTTGTTTATACAGCTAACTTGCCATTGTCTTAGTTTCATATTTCCTCAACTGAGCCATTAAGTTTAAGTAAGCTTTCAATAGCTTTAATCTTCCCTAGTACCTTTGTATTATTATCTCTAGCCTTGTTATATTTAGGCTGTATTTCATCAACTAACTCAGGGAACTCTAAATATAGTTCCTTGTATGCTTCAGACTCTCCAATATTTAAAAGCATTTCAGCTTTGTATTTATTCAGCTTTTCAAGCAATTTAGGACGCTGGTTATTCAATTCATCCATTTCATTTCTTGCTTCCAACTTGCTCTTTAATGTGATTGTTTCAACATTAAAAGCTTCTGTTTTACTAAATCGAGTAAATCCTTTCTTATTCGATATTAACTTTTTCAACCAACCTTTTTTAACTAGCTTTAAAAGTTCCGAATAGATCTTTCGTCGAACATGAATTGGATCAATTGAAGGATCTTTTTTTAAAGCTATATAAGCGCTTCTAACATCGCTTGTTGTAAAGTGATCAAAATTTCTTGCGACAATAATTTGAGCAATTAGGGGGTCAAATTTCAAAATAAATCCTGATCAAAATAAAATAACAATGGGTATTATAGGGCGTGGTGCTTTAGCGCTCAACATGAAAATCTAATCATTTTACCTGAAGGAAAAATTGGGTGAGTGATTTAGTTAAAGAATTTGGTGAAATGCTGCGTGAAAAGCGTAAAGTTGCTGGCTTCTCTCAAGAAAGTTTTGCAGCATATGTTGGTATAGAAAGAGGTAATTATGGCAAGATGGAACGAGGCTTAGTAAACATAAAGCTAGAAACGCTTTATAAATTAACAAACGCCTTAAATTGTGAGTTTTCAGATGTAATGCCGTCAAGATTGAAATATAAAATCAAACTTGATTAACATAAAGGAAATATATTTTTGATATGTATCACTATATGACGATTATGTATCACCAATCCCTGCGGATTTGCATTGGGATGAATGGGCGAAAGATGATGAAGGTATGACAGGGGATGAACTTCTTAAGTTTGTTGATCAAAAATTATTCCCTACACTTTCAAACATTGACCTTTCTACAGCTAATAAAAGAGCGGTATTAGTACACGAAGTTTTTGCTAATAATTATAATTACATGAAGTCTGGCACACACCTCCGCCAAGTAATTAATAAGCTTAATGAAATCAACTTTAACGACACAAAAGATAAGCAAGTATTTGGTAAGATTTACGAGACATTTTTGAGTGAACTGCAAAGTGCGGGTACTTTAGGTGAATTTTATACTCCTCGTGCTATCACTGACTTCATGACAGAAATGGCAAATCCTCAACATGGCGAAAAAGTATTAGATATTGCATGTGGTACAGGTGGTTTTTTAACAACAGCAATAGATCATTTAAAAAAGCAAAAACACTCGATTGAGGAGCTAGAAGATATTGGCAAGAATGTTGTTGGTTGGGAATACAAACCCTTGCCTTACATGCTTGCAAATACAAACTTGATTTTGCATGACGTTAGAACACCTACTATTCGATTTGGTGACTCTTTAGAGCGTCCCTTAACCGAGTATACGAACAAAGATCGAGTGGATTTAATTTTGGCTAACCCTCCTTTCGGAGGGATGGTTTCAAACAATAATGAAAATAATTTTCCACAAACATATCGCACAAAGGAATCGGCGGATTTATTCTTAATATTAATGATTCACCTTTTAAAGCAAGGTGGACGTAGTGCTATTGTTTTACCTGATGGTTCATTAACTGGAGGGGGGGTTAAACAACGTGTTCGTCAAAAACTACTTGAAGATTGTAACTTGCACACTATTGTTAGATTGCCTAATTCTGTATTCCAACCTTACGCTTCAGTAGCAACCAATTTGCTCTTTTTTACTAAAGGCGAGCCGACAAAAAAAGTTTGGTATTACCAACATAAAGTACCTGTAGGCATTAAATCTTACTCGAAAACAAAGCCAATTCAACTATCAGAATTTGACGAACTGAAAACCTGGTGGAATAACCGAGAAAGTAGTGATGTTGCTTGGTGTGAAGATATTGAGAAAATCAAATCAAATGGCTACGATTTAGATATTAAAAACCCTCACCAGCCGGAAGAAGAAAAACAACACACCAGCAGTGAACTATTAGATTTATTGCATGCCTCTTTCGCTAAAGGTGATAAATTACTCGACCAACTTCGCAAGGAGTTGAATTAATGTCGAGTGTTAAAACTATTCTACTTAAAAATATTTGCAACTTTGAAAAAGGCTCTACAGGCTTGATGAAAGCTGTTCCTGGTGAATACCCATTAGTTACCACTGGAAAGTGTAATCGTACCTGTGAATCATACCAATTTGATACTAAGGCTGTTTGTATACCGTTAGTATCATCTACTGGTCATGGTCATGCGAGCTTAAATAATGTCCATTATCAGGAGGGGAAATTTGCTTTAGGCACAATTTTAGTAGCAATTACGGCTAAAGATGAAGAAGAACTCGATGTACATTTTTTACACTTATATTTATCTCAACTAAAAGATATTGTTTTAGTACCATTGATGAAGGGAGCTGCAAACGTTTCACTCTCAATTAGAGCAATAAAAGAAGTTGGTATTCCTTTGCCAGCAATAGAGCGGCAACGGCAGATTGTATCTAAGTTTAAAAGTATAGAGCTTGAAGAAAGAGAGTTGTTGGATGAGCTATATTACCAACAAGAATTGATGACAAAATTTTGGCAGCAAAGCTTGCAGGAAACCGTTACAGGGCAATTAACAGCAAAGTGGCGAAAGGAGATAGGAGAATTAGATGTTGCGGGTAAAGTTTTAGATGATATAAATGTTATTAAAGAAAAGCTTATCAAAAAAAATGAAATAAAAAAACAAAAAGAATTACTTCCCATAAAAAGTGATGATATCCCCTACAATCTACCATCTAGCTGGCAGTGGTGCAGGCTAGGTGAACTTTTTAACTTCATTGATTACCGTGGTAAAACCCCCGTAAAATCAAGTGAAGGTATACGTTTGATCACGGCCAAGAATATTAGAATGGGATATATCAATGAAAAACCAATTGAATATATAGCAGAGAAACTTTATCGGGATTGGATGGTTCGTGGTTTTCCTAAGAAAGGAGATTTGTTATTTGTGACAGAAGGTCACACAATGGGATTTATTGCTTTGAACGAATTAAGTTTTAAATTCGCATTAGCGCAACGAACTATAAATCTGCAACCATTCTGTCAAAATTATAGTAAATGGGTCTTTTATTTTATCATGTCTCCTTATTTTCAGAAGGTGATTAAAGATAATGCAACAGGTGCAGCAGCAACAGGACTTAAATCTGCTACATTGAAAAACCTATTAATTCCAATGCCCTCGTTATCAGAACAAAAAATCATTCTCGAAAAACTAGACGAAATTACTTCTATTTGTGAAAGGATTAATAGGCAAATAACTTTAAATCAATCTCATGCTCAGAGTTTGATGACGGCCGTTTTGATGGATGAGTTTTCCCAAATAAATTAATATAAAGGGATATTATAATGTTTGACCTTAAAGGAAAGTCAGTTAATTCTAGTACATCTAATATCAATCACAGCTTTGAGTTATTAGTTTTAAAAGAAGAAGAGTTTGATAATCTTAAAAACGTTTTAATAGATGTCTTACCTGATTATTATATTGATCCACAATCGATAGCAGGAACTTTGGCACGTTTAGGTAAAGATGCCGCGGCACAGAAGTTATTAACCAAAATCCCTGAAGTGAAAAACATACGCTCTGGTGATATTGGTGAAATATTAGGCTCCGATTATATAGAAGAGTCTTTAGGTTACTCAGTTCCTATACGAAAGCTTCGTTGGCGTGATCATCGTAATATGGCTATGCGTGGTGACGACGTTATCGGTATAATTGTTGATCAACAACAGCAAACTATTAAGTTCCTTAAAGCTGAGGCCAAAGCTAATAAAATACTTGGACGGGGAATACTAGAAGATGCAAGAAAAGAGCTTGATTTAGATGATGGTTTCCCAGCTCCTCATGCTCTAGAATTTGTTGCCGACAGGCTTCGAGAAACAGGCAACCAAGCACTTTCTGATCTAATAGAAAAAGTACAATTAGTCGATGGTATCCGAGCAAATCAAGTAGAGCATCTTCTGTTCACCTTTACGGCATCTAATCCTGTCACCTTACAAAAAGAATCTTTTGATGCTTATGATGGTAATATTAAGCAAACTTCGGTTGGTTTTAGGGTTAGTGATCATCAGGAATTAATAGCAGGTGTATATCAGGGAGTGATTGATGGCCTCAACGATTGAAGAAATAGAACAAAGTATAAGTGAAGCTATAGCTCCAGGATTTAGAAATAGGTTACTTGAACGTGGTTTAGCGCGTTCAATGATTTGGGTTGATGGTGAACTACCTGAAGGGGCACCAATGTTTGCTGAAAAGCTTTCTTATGACCTTTTATCCTATGGCTACTCACTATTATCACTTGCTATACGTTTACGGGATTTAGGTGGTAATGAAGACCTCTGTCGAACAGCATTTGAAAAATCAGCAACAGCAATTACCGATGTTATTCATAATGGTAATCCTGAAGATCTTGAAAAAGGCTTTCATAAAGTATTAGCATCATCTGCTTTTCATCTAGGCCGTTATTCTGCTAAAGCATTTTCATTAATTCAAAGTAACTTGGAAAATCAAAACTTAAGCCTGATAGAAGAACTATTTTCATTATTGATGTTGAGACAATTTGATCAAATTGAAGTGATGGTACTGCAATGGAAAGCATCAGGTGAAGGCTCTGATGAATCACTTTCGGAACGTTTAGAAACAGAAATTGATCAATTAAATCAAATTACAAATACTGATGATGAACCCGAAGAATATGGTATTTCATCAATCGAAATACCAATTGTACAACAGGCAATTACTGATAATTATTTTTCATCAATCTTCGAGTTCTTATTTGCTTTAGAAACAGGTAGTCAAGACCTCCTCGATAAAGCTATAAGTAGAATTGACATCAGCCTAACTATTTGTGGCGAGTTAAATTTATTACCTCAGTGGTGGGTGTTAAGAATAACCAAGCATCTATTAAAAGATCTTTGGGACTCAAGTTTTCATAAAGTAATTCCCGGGCCGCAAAATGATGGTCATGATACTGATTGGAATTTACTGCGTTGGTTATTTATTACGTCTCTTTATAAACGTAATAAAGCAGAAATCGACTTGTGGCCGTCACAATTAGAAGGGGCAAAACGAGCAGTTAAAGATGATGATGATCTTGTCGTTTCTTTACCAACAAGTGCAGGTAAAACAAGAATAGCTGAACTGTGTATTCTTAGATGTTTGGCTATAGGTAAACTAGTTTTATTTATTACACCCCTTCGAGCATTATCAGCCCAAACAGAATATTCACTAAGGAAAACATTTTCACCTTTAGGCAAAACGATTTCATCATTATATGGAAGTATGGGCACTAGTGACTTTGAACAAGATGTTTTAAGAACTCAAGACATTGTAGTAGGCACACCAGAAAAACTTGATTTCGCTTTAAGAAATGATCCTACTTTAATTGATGATGTTGGCCTTGTGATTTTAGATGAAGGTCATATGATTGGCCTGAGTGAACGTGAAATAAATTATGAAGTTCAAATTCAACGCTTGCTAAACCGTCAAGATTCTAATGAGCGAAGAATTGTTTGTCTTTCCGCTATTTTGCCAAGTGGCGATCAATTTGAAGATTTTGTTGGTTGGCTCAGGCAGGATAAAGAAGGTGATGCAATTCAATCAGATTGGCGACCCACAGATTTGAGGTTTGGTGAAATCGTTTGGCAAGGTCTAAGTCAAACTGCAAGAGTTGATTTTACCATTGGAGAGGTGTCGGAAGACAATAAAATTTGATCAGTTACATTAATGATTGATCATTTTTAATAAAGAAGAGTGTTGTTTGAAGTGATTTTATAATATTACTCACATAAAGCTAATGTCTCTTAAGAGCGAGGAACAGCCGTTGGTATCAGTTTCACTAACAACAACTCCTCCGACAAAACGGTCATTCTGTTATTTACTTTAAATAGTGCTTGAGATTTAATTTTTACCAAACGCCCTGTTAAGGTGTGAGCAACGCAATACCGAAGCTCCCGCATACCACCTTAAACAGTTTGTTATACGTTTTTTGGACGCAGCCTTTCTCTAAGTTCATCTGGATGCATCGCTGGATTATGTCTATGTACCATTGCATGACAATTTGGGCACAACGGCACTAAATCTTTAACGGGGTCTAATTCATACTCACGCTTAATACTGGCTATCTGAACAATGTGATGGACGTGAATGAAACCTTTTCCTATTTCCCCATAAACTTCGGCGAAGTCGAAATCACAAACCTTACAATTATATCCATGAAAATCTAGGCATTTTTGTCTTGCAACTAAGTTTCGTTCATAGGTGTTAACTGTAACTTGTTTAGTCGAACCTTCTATGAAGGTTTGACCATTAAGATCTTCTAGGTCATTTTCTGGTTGTCGGATTTCACTATAAATGCCGCCTTTCCAAAAACCGACTATGGTTTCGACTTTGCTACCATGTGGCTTTTGATATACATAGCCATTAAATTTGTACTCAAACCCAACGTAACGATATTGCCCGCTTTCAATACGAATTAAGAACTTCCGTTTGAGCATTCCCGACTTATCTATGCCATGGTTGGTTCGATTATAACAATAGTCAGGTGGCAACACTGAGTTAGGGTTTGTTCCGTAAGTGGCTGCCATCAGGTTCTTAATTTCAGTAGAACTAAAGAACTCTTGTTCTGATTTCGCCAGTAGTTCTTCTACTTGTTCTAAAATAGCCATTTAATCCTCGAAACCTCCAAAACTTATAACGCCGCACTAAGCGGACTAAAACAGTGGATTGAAATGTGTAGTGAAGCGAAACCTAACCCACTGTTTTAGTTGCATTTAAGTGCCTTATTAGCCTTCTTTGTTAGCGAGTCATTCTATTTAAATTATACATATTGATATACTTACCTTGATTCTGTTCATCATAGTCAACAATATCAAGTTTAAATTGATGAGAATGAACGTACGCTTCACGAACCTTTATGCCAAGGCTTCTACACTTTTCAAAAACCTCTTTTTTTGTAGCCACAGACATTTGGCAGCCTAATATTATTGATTTTATCATTTCAGGCTCTAGAGCATAGAAGTACATATCTGGTTTCGGTGGAGTCGTAACTGGTTTCGGAGAAGTCGTAGCTAGGTCAATAGGTAATAACAAGCGATGCTCTTGCTCATATTCCCACTCAGGTGACTTTACAAACCATGACTCAGTATCGTATTCAAATTCGCTTGGTTCAATGTAGGTTGGACGCTCAAGTGTATATTTAACTTTTCGTAACTCACCTATATTTTGGTAGTGATCATCCATTGTTTCACCAATAAATTCAGTAGCATTTTTATATTTTCCAGTAAAAAAATCAGCAGTCTTATCAAGCTCTATACAAATACCTTCATGATTATTAGCGTAGTGAGCCCACATTAAAAGATTGCTCTCATCGGAAGCAAAACATAATACTCCAACACTTGCTCTAACTCCGGCTTGCGCGTCCCAAGCCATATCGTAATATGCAGCCCCATCAGATAATGTGCTAGAAAGTGACATTATTAAATCATGTTCTTCTAAATCCACGGAACTTAGATAATTACCCATAACCATTTCAAAGGGGTCATTGAATTCACCAAAGCGAGATAATTTCAAAAAGAAATTATCAAAGAACTCAGGTCTATACTGTGTGTATTTGAATACTGATGTCACAAATGAACTCCGTGTCAGATAGAAGGCTAACAATTTATTAGATCCCAAACAGGTGTATAGTATTCACAAAAATTGGTGTCTAGTAATTTTGAATTCACATTATAATACGGTTTTTATTATTTAAAAACAATAAAGTAGAGTAAGTGTCATTAACGATCTTCGTGCGAAAAAAGACAAGTAGGTGTATAGTACGTTACAAAAAAACTCATAAACAACCACTGTGTAAATTAACATAGGTCAATAGTGTTAATATAAAAAAACACTGTGCTTTAAGCATTAAAATAAATATGGGAAATAACTCTACAGGCAATACTTAAACCTAATCTGGATGCCCGCATAATGTGAACGTCTCATAAATACCTGCTAACGACAGCAATAGGTTCAAAGTCGCAATCTATGAATAAATAGCAAAGATCTGCTATTGGCACTTTTGCGAAGTTCGGCT